>NZ_DBHHFZ010000030.1:0-1501 GCF_057238465.1 Arachnia sp. | reverse complement strand
GGGAGCACGGGCGGGAACGGCAGGGCCAAGAAGAAGACCACCGAGGTGGTCCACCTGATCTGCTCCCTCCCCATGGACCAGGCCCAGCCCGAGGCCGTCGCCTCCTGGGCCCGGGACCATTGGGCCATCGAGAACCGCCTCCACTGGATCCGAGACGTGGTCACGGGCGAGGACCGCCACCAGCTGCGCACCGCCAACGGACCCTTTGGTCTCGGCCGCCCTGAGAAACCTCGCCATCAGCCTCATCAGACTCTTCCACGGCCCCCGAGCCCCCATCGCCGCCACCACCAGAGCCATGGCCAGACGCCCCGAACGAGCCATCGACCTGATCACCCGACCAACCACCTAAACCGACTTTGCCGACCCCCTGGGGTCGGCACCGGGGACGGTGCCGTAGGGTTGAACCGTCTCAGGGGCGGGGCCGCGGGGATGCGGGCCGCCAGGACCGGCCGACGGCGCTCGATCGGGCTGTGATAATTCAGGCTGTGTCACGACTCTCGTTCCCTGTATCAATTCCGGACGGGAAAACTCACTGCTCGGCCCGGTTTCTCAGCCAGTCGGGGGTGAGTTCGGGTTCGCGCGGGTGCATCTCCAACTCCTCCGTGCACCGGTCGGCGTCGGGTCCCCCGTCGCCGAGGTCGGGTTCGCCCATCCAGTCCGACTCCTGGTGCAGCACCCTTTTGTCCGCGTCCATCCACAGGTGGGAGCGCGCCCAGGCCCCGTAGCGGGGCGACGCCTGGGCGTGACGGAGTCGTTCGACGGCCTCCGCCACTTCCTCACCGGCCTGGACGGGCTTCTTCCTCCCGTTCGCGGTCAACCAATAAGCCACGCGCTGGGAGGAGCCGAGCCCGCTGATATCCACGTCGATGCGCTCGGCGCCGCTGTCCGCCAGCCAGGCCCGCACCCGGTCCTGGGCCAGGTCGAACTCCGCCCCGCCCCGCATCCGGGGCAGCCTGCCCGTGCGGGCGGCCTCCCGCTCGGCCTGCGAGCCGCGCGGACCGTGGGTCAGCACATAGAACTCCTCCTCCAACTCGGCAATACGCCGATTGAACGCCGGACCCCGCTCAGCCTCCCACTGCTCCACCCTCTCGCGCAACCAACCAGGGATATTCCCCTCATCACGCGGGTAACGGTCCAATTCCGTCCAGTAGTGGTACAGGTCGGGGTCCTCGTCCATGTCGAGGTCGGGTTCGCGCATCCAGTCCGACTCCTGATGCAGCACGCCCTCGGGCATCTCCATCCAGAAGTGCGACCAGAACCACGCCCCCCGACCTGGCACGGCCTGTAGTTCCCGGAGAACCAGAACCGAGGAATAGGATTCCTCATCCGGTTTTTCCAGCCGTTTCCTCACCCCATTCTCGGTCAACCAGAACTTGGCGAATCCCAACAGGCCGACTCCATTGCAGTGGATGTCGACCCGTTCTGCTTCTATTTCCTCCAACCATGCCTGGAAGGTTATTCAGGGGGTGGTCTTGAAGGAATATAGTGCGAGTGCTGCGGT
>NZ_DBHHFZ010000029.1:0-1530 GCF_057238465.1 Arachnia sp. | reverse complement strand
GGTCAGGATGGACTCGCCGGGCACGGGGCCCGGAACCGGAACGGGGGAGACGACTGCCATGCCTCGATTGAAGCACGTGCCGTCTCCCCCGCGGTGGAATGGCCGGTCGGGTACCGGCCCTTCGGGCGGTGACCAGTCCTTAGGCAGCCTTACTGGCCGCCGCCCGACGTTATGGATGATGTCTCCCGAGGTGTTCTTGTCGTTGCTCTGTGCCTCCTCCCTTCCTGCTTCTTCTGTCTTTCCTTGGCCAGGTGGGCGGGTGTGCGCCGTCCTGTGGACATCAGACAACACGAGGGGATGTTGTGGTGGTGTTGAGGCTATTGCTTATGTCGTTGCAACATGCGAACCCTCCGGGACATCTCGGTGGGTGCGTCGACCCTGCAGATATGTGACTGCGGCTTACGGGTGGCGGTGCCGTGGCCTGCTCAAACGAATGGCTCTGACCAGGGAGGCGACCAGAAGGGTCACGGTGATGGCTACCGCTCCGCTGCCTCCGATCGCCAGACCCAGCCACGGGCTGGCGGTGGTGCCCGCAATCGTGGCCAGGCCGACGACGACCATCGAGATGCCCGCGCTGCGGCTCATCGAGCGTTGAGCGACGATGAGGGCATTGAGCCAGGAGTCATTCGTCTCGACGTCGGACTGCGCGATGGGGAGGTAGATGCCCAGAAGGACCAGCAGGGCGCCCAGGCTCATCGCCACCAGCGTGAGCGCGGAGGTCTCGGAGCCCGTGTGGAGGCCGACGACGAAGACGTGCATGGCGCACATCACTAGGCAAAGCCCGGCCTGCGTCGCGGTGCGGACCCGTGCGGTACTGCGGTCGTAGCGGGGCATTGGTATGCCGGTGAGTGAGGAGAACTTCGCGTTCACCCAGGGGCTGATCGCCATCAGCGAGGAGACCAGCACGAGGGTCACTGGCATTGCCGACGCGCTAAAGCCTCGGGGGATGATGCTCGCGCCGTGGCTGCCGCCGGCCTCCCGTGTGACGATGGTGGGCGCCATCTCCGGCCAGTGCACGGCGCTCCAGACGATCATGAAGGCCAGGGCGATCGCCGCAGCGATAACAACTCCGGTGGGAAAACGAGTTGGGCGGTTCTCGGTTGTCATGGTTCTCTCCTTTCCTGAGCGAGGTGGACGGTGGGATCGGGGGCTTTGAGCGTGCCGCCCAGGGAGGCGAGCAGCAGCATGGCCTCGTCAATGAGGGTGAGGTTGACGCGGTACTGGATCTCGGTGCCGCGGCGACGGGTGTCGACCAGCTCGGCCTCGCGCAGCGTGCGCAGGTGGCCCGACAGGGTTGATCCTGAGACGCCGACGGCGTCGGCGATCTCGCCGACCTTGACGTAGTCGTGATCGCGCAGAAAGGCCAGGATCGCGCGCCGTGTGGGGTGCCCCAGGGCGGCGAAGACTCCTGATTCGGTATTTCGCGACATACCGAAATAGTACTCCGGGCGCCGTCGGCCCGCGCGTTGAACGAGCTGGAACGGGCCCGGAGCGGAAGGTGAGTGTGATGCGTTCAGTGCAGGAGGAGGG
>NZ_DBHHFZ010000028.1:0-1629 GCF_057238465.1 Arachnia sp. | reverse complement strand
GAGCGGAGGGAGCGCATGGGCGTGAGCCGGCCGTCCTCCATGCGATAGCTGCGGTTGACGTCGGTCAGGCTGTTGCTGCGACGGATGAACTGGTTATCCATGGGTGTGTCCTTCTCTGTGCTCCAGACGGGTCTCGTCTGGGATTGTGTGGTGTGCGGAGGTCTCCGCGCACCTTCCCCGAATGGGGAAGCTTGGAAAATTCTGTTGTGTCAGTCGGTGGCCAAAGCAGTGATCGGCATCATGGCGGCGGCTCGTCTGGCAGGCCTTAGCGAGGCGGTGGCACCGACCAGGAGCGCGATGGCCAGAAGTCCGGCCAGTGGGAGCCAGGGGATGGCGACTTCAAGTCCGCCGTTGCCCAATACCGCTAGTGAACCAGCTGCCCCGAGAGCGGTTCCAGCGATAATGCCGAGGGTTCCGCCTATGACGGCCAGGAGGACGGTCTCCGTGATGATGAGGCGGCGGATTTGTGAACGGTCGGCGCCGGTGGCGCGCAGGACGCCGATCTCGCGGGTGCGCTCCAGGACGGAGACGTCGGTGATATTGGCCAGGCCGGTCAAGGAGATAATAAGAGCGGCTCCCATGACCAGGCAGGTGAGGAGCATTATCTGGTTGAGCGCATCGCTGAAGGCGTCGCGTCCCTGGGCACTGTCCTTGACCATGAGATCCTGGCCGCGGGTGGCCTGACGCACGGCACTCTCGAGCGCTTGAGTGGGTTCTTCGCCCTTGGCGCGCACCCACATCATGGCGTTGGTGGGAGCGGCGCCGTTGAGGCGCTCGGCGGTGGCGGGGGTGACGGCAGCGCCCCAGCCCTCCCTGACGCGGGCGGTCAGGGTGGCGCTGGCGGCCGGCCCGGTGAGGGTGACCGCGGCGCCGTCGGGAATGTCATAGATTTCGCCGACGATAAGGGTGTTGTCGTCGAGGTCCTCCAGGCCCTCGGTGGAGCGAACAATGGGGGCAATGGTGGCGGTGTCGATGGAGACGACGTCAGTCTGCCTGGTGCTGCCGTTCACGGTCTGGGTCAGGTCGAGGATGGGGACGAGGACGGTGCCCTGCACACCGTCAATGCTCCTGATGGTGGAGGTCAGAGCGGCACTGTCGGTCTGCGGCGTCACCCCGAAGATCGTGATATCGGTGGGCGAGGCCTGGTTCAGGATGCTTTGAAAGGACGAGCTGAAGGAGAATAGGCCTACGAACAAGGTCGAGCCGATCATGACCCCGATGAGAAGAGTGGCGGCGGTAGCAGTGGAGCGGCCGGGGTTGCGAACCAGGTTGCGAGCGGCCAGATGAAGGAGAGGATACCGGCCCTTAGCCCCGACCCGTCCGGTGATGCTGACGATGAGGACTATCAGCAGGGGCAGAGCCGCCAGGATTCCCAGGGCGATGAGGGCGGCGCCGCCAGCCACGATGTAGAGGTTGTGCCCGGTCATCCCCGACACGAGGAGGACGCCGCCAGTCAGGATGAGAACGAGCCCACTGACAGCAGCCCAGCGCCGCTTCCTGGTCCGGTTGACGCCGACGGTCTGCCCGGTGATGGCCACCAGGGGAGAGATGCGAGAGGCCCTGCGCGCTGGACGCAGGACGGCGATGAGGGTAACTGCGGCACCCAGGACGATGGTGACGGCCAGGGAG
>NZ_DBHHFZ010000027.1:0-1748 GCF_057238465.1 Arachnia sp. | reverse complement strand
AGGACAAAGCGCTAGCTGAGGAAAACCGAAACACCCCTATGAATAAGCCTCCTAGACTCAATGCAAGTGAGCGACATCCCCGCCTTCAATCGCACCAGAAAGCGAGAGTCAAATTGATTCAAATCTCTAGTGACTTTTCTGCCATGATCCTGCACAGAGAGGGCGAGGCTGCCCGAGACTGGTTGGAGGCGTTGCCGTACACGGTGGGGGATTTGCTCGACAGGTGGCGCCTTCGTCAGGAGGGACCGCCGATGTACGGGATGTGCGCTGTGGTTCTGCCTGTTCATTGCAAGGACGGGAAACGCGGTGCCCTGAAAGTGAGTTGGGTCGACGACGAGACCCGGCTCGAGTCCGTTGCTTTACGCACGTGGGGCGGTCATGGAGCGGTCTCGGTGTTGCACACCGACGAGGGGGCCGGCGCCATGTTGTTGGAGCGGCTGGATGAGCGGCGGGTCCTTCTGGACGTCCCGGTTCAGGAAGCACTTGACACTGCCGCCGATCTCCTTCGCGAACTGCGCGTTCCTGCGCCCGCTGGGTTTCGCAGCGTCGGTGACATTGCTGCCCGGTGGGGCACGGAGTTCCTTGAGGAGTGGCGGCGGCTCGGCGAACCGTGCCCCGAGGAGCTCGTCTCCTCTGCCGTCGATGTGTGCGCAGAGCTGGCCGTCATGCCTTCGGAGCCCTCGCTGCTGCACGGCGACTTCCATTACGCCAATATCCTTGGGCGCGGCAAGGATGCGTGGGCCGCCATTGACCCGAAGCCACTGAAAGGCAACCCCGCGTATGAGGTGGTTCCGCTGCTGCGCAACCGTTGGAGCGAAATCCGGGGCGGTGACGAAACGAACGCCACGGCGCGGAAACGGATGGAGCGGTTCGCCGGAATGGCCGAGCTGGACCCAATGACCGTGCGGCGGTGGTGTCTCGTGCGCAGCGTGGATGACGCGATGTGGTTTCAAGAAAATGGTTACGAGGCCCGAGCGGAGATTTCTTGGGACATCGCCAGGTCGATGTCGGCGGATCTGTGATCGAGGTGTGTGAAGGCTTGTTCACAGCCGGAGCTTGACCCGGTTTCCCGGGTAGTTGTTGTTGGTTGATTCATGCCGCCGCGACAGTGGGGCTGTGAGGGGTTTCGAACTCGCGGGGTGGCAGCATCCCGGTCCCGGAGTGCCGTCGTCAGGGGTTGTACCAGCCCTCGATCCAATCGAACATGGCCGAGGCGAGGACCTGCTTCGAGGGCCAGAACGATCCCATCGCCGTGTCGTCCCGGCCCGAGGCGTTCCGGCCCATCGACCTGAGCAGCCCGGTCTCCCCCAGCCGATGCCCGAACAACCAGCTCGTGCACTGACTGCCCCTGTCCGGGTGAACCACTGCCCTGGCCGGTGGACGACGTTGCCAGCAGGTCATCTGCAACGCGTCGACCACGCGTTCGGTGCGGATGTGCTCAGCGATCGACCAGTCCACGACCCGACGGCTCCACGCGTCCAGCGCCGCGCAGCAGTAGGTCCAACCGTCCGCCGTGTGATGTTGCGTGATGTCGGTGACCCACAATCGCTTCGATCCCTTCGGCACGGAACTGCCGCTCGACCACGACACCCAAGCCTGGCTCGACCCCATCCACGATGCCCAACGACGACGCTGAACAAGCCCAGGCAAGGAACCGGCAGACCAGAGCCGTGATGAGACGCACTACGTGAACGGGTGTGTCCCGTAGCGTGGTGGCAATTCCTGCGGTGATGCGGCTGGGCTGGTCA
>NZ_DBHHFZ010000026.1:0-1819 GCF_057238465.1 Arachnia sp. | reverse complement strand
GCGAGCGCGAGATCGACCTCACCGAGGCCATCGAGGGGACGCCGTCGGCCTACCCCCTGTGAGGCGGGGCTGGGGTGGCTGTCTGGAGTCCGTTGAAGCTAGGCGGATCGCTTCATCGACTGTTTGGTCGTCTCTTCACAATCTGTTTGGTCGCCTTTTCATGATCTGTTTGGTCGCCTTGGTGCGTGTGCATCGCTCTCTTGAGGCTCCGCAAGTCATTTCCATGCCAGCACAGGAGATATCGGTTGGTGGCCGTTTTGCGCTTGGGCCAGGGCGCCTACTGCACGAGGGTCGGGTGCTACTGGAAGAGGGTTGGGGCTACTCCGCGGGGGTCGGGGGTTCGTGCAGTACGCACAACCGTCGGTCAGTAGATCCCCACCCTCGTGGAGTGGGCCGGCTGGAGGCGGGGCGGGATAGCGCCGACGTCGAGCCACCGCCGGGAGGCTGCGCGGGAACCAGGCGGGAACCAGAGACGGCCGGCCCGAGGTCAGGCTGGGGAAGGCGGGGCCGGCCCCTGGGGCGAGAGCGCCCGGCCCGGCCACCAAGACCTCGCCAGACCTCGCGGAGTCGAGTACGTCAGCAGCTCAGTGTCCACGGTGCTGACATCAGCGGTCCCGTCGTCGAATCGCCCAGCGGGGATCGTTGGAATTCCAAGGCTCTGTCTCGGTTCACGACGTCGGTGCGGCGTTCATGTCAGCGTCATGGACACTGACGCTCCGCCAGACCGCTGTCAACGGCCGCTCCTCAGCCGGCCGTGACCTTGAAGGCTCCGACTCGTCCCGCGATCCCCGCCGCCAGGTCCTCGATCATCCTGGCGTCGTGGAGGCGGGTCCGCCAGTTCTCCGGGATGCCGCTGCGCCCGTACAGCGCCCCCGCCAGCTGCCCGTAGATGGCTCCGACGGTGTCGGTGTCGTCGCCCAGGTTCACGGCCAGCAGCGCCCCGTCGAGGAAGGTGTCGGTTCTGGCCAAAGCCCACAGCGCCGCCTCCATGCTGTGCAGGACGTAGCCCGACGACGAGATCTCGTCGCGCTCCTTGACCCGGTAGGAGCCACTCAGGATCGATGCCAGCTCGGGGCTGGTCACCTGCTTGGACAGGTTGGCGGCCAGCACGTACAGATCCTTGTGCGACGCCCCGTGGATGGCGGCCGCGATCAGCCTGCCGTAGGCCCCGCACCCCTCGACGCACTCGACGGCGGAATGGGTGGTGCGCGAGCTGTCGGCGCAGAACCGTCCCGCGGCCTCGAGGTCGTCGCAGAAGGCCATCGCGACCGGCGCCAGGCGCATCAGCGACCCGTTGCCGGCGCTCATTCCACCGACCTCCTCACGGTAGGGCTCGCCGGTGGCCTCGAACTCCCCCAGGGCGGTGAGTGTCTGGTTGCCGATGTCGAAGCACTGACCCGTGCTGCTGAGGTACCCGTCGCGGTACCAGTGGACGAACCGGGCCAGCTGGTCGCGGGGATCGTAGGCCCCGGTCTCGACCAGGCTCGCTGCAATGCACAGCGCCATGGACGTGTCGTCAGTCCACTGCCCGGGTGCCAGACCGAACACCCCGCCGCCCACCATGTCGGTGACGGGTGGGAAGGAGTCGCGGGCCTGGAACTCGACGGTGGTGCCCAGGGCGTCGCCCACTGCCAGCCCCAGGAGGCTGCCCAGAATCCGATCCTCGTTCATGGGGCCACAGTACAGAGGATGCCGGTGGCTGACCGGAGGATGACGGTCCGCAGGGCGGCCGCCCGGACCCGGGTCGGGGCCGGGAGCCCGCCGGGACTCCGCCGTCGGGCCCCGCCTACTTGGTGGGGGTGCGGCCCAGGGTGAGGTA
>NZ_DBHHFZ010000025.1:0-2024 GCF_057238465.1 Arachnia sp. | reverse complement strand
CGGTGACCGACCAGTCCAGGAAGAAGAACCAGCCGGTGATGTAGGCGCCCTTCTCGCCGAGGAACTCACGGGCGTAGGAGACGAATGCTCCGGAGGAGGGTCTGCGGATGGCGAGCTCGCCCAGAGCACGCACCATGAGGAAGGCGAAGATTCCGCAGACGGCATAGGCGAACATCAGTCCCGCCCCGCCGTCCTTGAGTCGCCCGCCGGCACCCATGAAAAGACCCGTGCCGATGGAGCCGCCAATGGCGATCATCTGCAGGTGACGGTTCTTCAACGACTTGTTGTAGCCGGCGTCGCCGCGGTCCCGGATCTGGTCGGGCTGGGAAGCTTGGGAGGGTGACGGTGAAGCACCCGTCTGTGGTGATGGAGAGGTGGGGGAGTGGCTGGACGGAGACTCGCTCATGGGGATCCTTACGGAGAGGGAGACCTGTTGAATGACGTGCGGAGAATACCGGGCCCGGTCGGTTCGGGTGATGCGGGGTGGCTGTCGAGCTCAGCCGCACTCCTGTCCAGGATGTGCCACGACGTCGTCATGATCCAGTGCTGAGTCGGGGGGAATCCGGGGAGGTCTGGGGGTTTGGAGGGCTCTTTGTCCTCGGCGGTGGTGCCGATGCGGCGAGGCGGACGGTTAACTGTGTCGAGGAACACGGTTCTCCCCACGGTGCTGGATTGCGGTGGTGGCCGCGGGGCCGGTATGTTCGGCTCTGCTGCTTGTGCCAGCGCCGCCTTAGCTCAGTCGGCAGAGCGATTCACTCGTAATGAATAGGTCGTGGGTTCGATTCCCACAGGCGGCTCGATCAGCCCCGGGAGGTCATGCCTTCCGGGGCTTTTGGGTTTCCAGCACCTCGCCTGCGGGCTCTTGGTGTGCCGTCCGGCACATTCGGTGGCTGTGGTGGTCGTTCCTGGCCCGGGTTTTGGGGATGACCGCATGGCTGAAATCCTTCGCTGCCGAGCGACAAGGGGCGTCGCGGCTTGAATGGAAGGATTCTCCTGGGTTGACGTGATGCTCCTCAGGGTGAGAGTGGTGGCGCTCCAGGCATTGTCTTCCGGCTGAGAGAATCCCCCACCGCTATCTGAGAGTCATCTGGGAGATTGGCCGCCTCGGATTGACTGGTCGTTGGATACCTCTATGCGGCTGGAGGAGGTGTGGTGCCATGCCTGGATTGTTCCGTCGGGTCTCGTGGGGATCTCCAAACAGGACCTCAGTGCTTTCACAGTTTTCGTCTCAGTCATCAAGACCTTCGGGGTGGTATGCCATCGCGCATCACTGTGTGATTGGAGGGTGGGACGGCTGGTAATGAGGGCGACGAATAGCCGTGTTGCATTGGGGGCAACTATTGTTTAATCTAAGGTTGTCCGCAGCGGGATACATCCTTCGGGCCCGCTCCCTCCACTCAGAATGAGGAATCATGGCACAGAAGACTCAGGTCATCCTCGTCGACGATGTCGACGGGTCCGAGGCCAATCAGACCGTCACCTTCGCCCTTGATGGCGTCTCCTACGAGATCGACCTGAACGACGAGCACGCAGCCGCTCTTCGTGAGTCCCTTGAGGAATGGATTGGAAAGGCTCGTCGCACCGGCGGCCGCCGTAGTTCCGGTCGTCGTCGTTCCAGCGGCCCCTCTGACACCCAGAAGATTCGCGAGTGGGCCCGTGAGCAGGGCCTTGAGGTTTCTGACCGCGGCCGCGTCTCTGCTGACGTGCGCAAGGCCTACTACGAGGTCAACCCCGGCAACTGAGGGAACGTGGGGCGCCCGGCTCATATGCGGCCGGTACCCCGCATCGAGTCATTCTCGAGCTGACTGCCACCTCGCACCACGACTCTGGTTGTGCGCTCAGGCGCATTACCGGGGTCGTTGTGTTTTCAATACGTGAATTCGCCCCGTGAGCGGGCGGTATCGCTGCCAGTCGTGCCTTCGTGGCGATGCGCCGGTACCCCACCATGGAGGCGCTCTCCTGGGCCTCTTGGGCCTCGCGCCATGCCCGCGATCCTGGCAGGATAGGGCCATGGCTTACACCCT
>NZ_DBHHFZ010000024.1:0-3478 GCF_057238465.1 Arachnia sp. | reverse complement strand
GATCACGAGTGGATCCGGGCGGCGCGGGCCGTGGGCACCGCCCTGGGCGACTGACCGCGGTCCCGGCCCGGTGAGCCTTCTCTCCCCGGGAGCGCTGGTCCGCGGGTACGGGTCGGCCCTGCTCGCCGGGATATGCGTTCTGCTCTCGAGAGGAGCGGCTGGAGGGGCCCGCTGGGGTGCGGAGTGCGAGTTTGGGCGCCCGGGCGCGCCCGGGGGGGGGCGGGATGGGCCGGCCCCGCGACTCCGCGAGATCGTCACTTAACCGCCGAGAACGTCACTTAACCCGCGAGAACGTACCTCTAGCAGACGTTCTCGCGGGTTAAGTGACGATCTCGCGGGGCAGGCGCCTGTGCGGGCCGGGCGGCGCTCTCGCGGAGCCGGTGCGGTCGTCGGGGTGATCGCCGGGCTCGCCGTCCGGACCGTACAGGCGCCCGCCCCGACCCGCCCGCGGCGGCGAAGTGGAGTGAGCGGGGTCCTCTGGACTTGGGAAGAGTTTCTTCCCGCGACAGGATAGGATGAGTTCATGACCAGAACCAAATACTCCGATGAGTTCAAGGAGCTGGAAGGTTATTCAGGGGGTGGTCTTGAAGGCGTATAGTGCGAGTGCTGCGGTGATGGTCTGCTCGAATGTTTCCAGGGGTCTCCTGTAGGGTGTGTGGAGGATTCTCCAGGATTTGATGTGGGCGATGGTGCGCTCGACCACCTGGCGGATCCTGTTGACGCTCTTGTTCTCCTCCTTCGCCTTCTCGTCGAGTTCTCCGTTGGGGGGCTTCTTATGAGGCGTGATCATCCCCCTTCCCACGTACCCCTTGTCGCCGATCCACCCGGAGGGATCCATTCCCTCCAGCAATCCGGAAGGCGCCTGGTGCGGCCACGTCGTGCATGGACCCCGGGCAGGGGTCGGAGGCCCACATGAATTCTCCGTTGAGCCGGACCAGGATCCGGGTCGTTCATGCCCGCGCTCCCGTGCTTGACCGACCACGGATCGCGGCGTCTGCGCCAGTCCAGGCAGGGGAGGAGGGTGCCGTCCACCACGACAGTCGCAGTCCCGGGGCGCATCCTCCGCGGTGAGCAGCAGGACCGCCGGGGTCCGGGAGATCGCCTCCGTCAGGGCCTTGATGACCCGCGAAACAGTGGTCTGCGACACGCCCGGGAACTCTCCGATCACCTCCTGCACGATGTTCTGACGCAGGTACATCAAAGTCGCGGTGAGAGACCCGGACAGGCCCAGGATCGGCGGATACCCCTCGACCCCCTCCTCGCGCAGCCAGGCGAGCAGCTCGTCGAACTCATCATCGGTCAGACCTGTGGTACACTCCATCATGATGGCCCACTCCTTCCGGGGTCATGGGGACGTTTCTTTCACGCCCATGATACCCCACGGGGGTGGGCCATCATAATATCGCCTCCCGGAAATGACCCAGGACACACCCAGAATAACCTTCCGGACTTGGACGCTCCGACCGCTCATCCACGCCGGACGCCTCAAGGACCAACCGAAAAGAACAACCCGACCCACCGATAGGTTCCGCCCACCACATCCTCAGACGCGAATAGCCCGTATGGGCATCTGGTTCACGAAGTTGGACCTGCGGCTCAGTCGGAGGCTGCCGTCGGGCCAGAGGCCCAGGGGCCGGATGCGGACCCGCTCGCCGATTCCGGGCCAGCGTTCCTCGGGGGCGGGATCGGCGCTCTCCTCCATGAGCCGGGCCCGCAATTGCCCGACCCGCCCGGAGTCCAGGCGCACCTCCACGCCCCAGTCGCGGTGGGCGACGACCGTCCCCTCCTCGACCGGCCCGAACCCCTCCGGGAGCGGGTACTGGCGCGGCGGGTCGTAGCCGTTCACCAGGCCCTCCATGGCGCTCTCGCGGCTGGTCAGGCGCAATTCCTTATTATTGTAGATGTACCTGCGCACCCGGATGCGCTCGCCGATCTCGGGCCAGTACTCCCCGTTGCAGCGCAGGAAGTCGTCGTGGATGGAGTCCAGGACGATGACCCCCTCGTTGCCGGACTCCTCCAGACGCACACCCATGCCCCAGGGGTGATGGGCCGTCACGACGCCCCACTCGATCGGCCCCAGCCGTATCTCCTCCATATTCGTCCTCCTCAGAACCATTCACCATCGAGAGTGAAAACACCGGCGTCCCCTTCACGGGTAAGCGGGATCCACTCGCTGCTGACGATCATCTCATTGAGCCTTTCTCACCAGGAGGACACTCGGATTGGCGGGGATCGGCGTGGTGGTGCGGGAAGGATGGGTGCGGAGTGCTGTTGGCGTGCACGGGGGTTGAACCGTCCCGGGCCCTTCCGTGTTATCATGCCGATCCTGGCCGGTCCGGGGGCCTTCCTGGTGAGAAAAGCTCAATAGCTCTATGAGAATAGTGTTATGACGGAGTCCGGATCGCCTCTGCGGAATGGGTCCACCCGCACCGAGGCGAACCTGCTGGTCAGCTCCAGTTCGAAGTCCTCCGCGCACAGGCGGGCGCGCGTATGGTCGCCGACCGGCTCGACGTCGATCGAGCAGCCCCCGGTCGGCAGGGCCCCGCTCGAGCGGACGTCCCGGCACTCCAGGAACTGGAGGCGTATGCTCGCCGCGTCGTACCCCTTGCGGCGCCAGCGCTCGGGCAGCGGGTCGGGGGCGTCCGCCAATTCCACTATGACCGACAGGTTGAGCGGGAACGGGTCGAACTGCATCAGGGTGCACACGGCCCCCTCGAGTGAGGCCGGGCGCCTGCCGAACACCTCGTACAGGCCCCTCGCACCGTCAATTCCGGCGGCCCACCAGCCGTCCGGGACAACAGGATCAGTACGCATGACCGCCCCAGAACCACATCGACCCGAAATTCCCCAGGGAGCACTCGTCGGCGCGCACGCGCATCACCCTGCTCTCGCGCATGAGCACCGCCTCGATTCCGTTCCCGTCCGGACCCGGGGCGCGGATGGTCAGCCCGTTCCCGGCCCCGGCGGGACCCGCGCTCAACCGGACTCCTCCCCGCCACTCCAGGGACATGTTCACCCCGTCGTGGATCTCGTCCCCCCACCACGACGGGCGCTCCCCGGGATCAACCAGCACGGACATCCTCAGCGAGGCGGACGCCCTCATGCAGTCGAGGGTCAGCGACACGGACAGGACGCGGGACCAGTCCACCCTCCGCCCCGGAAACACCGGGTCCAGCTCCCCGATTCCCACGACCCCGGAAATATCAATAACACTCTCAGACACCGGACCAGTCTCCCCATCCATAATAGGTTCGACACCCTCTGATGCGACCATTTCTATTGGGATCGATTGTACTACCCTCCTCGTAGGGTCGCACATTATAGTGCGAACCATGATTACCTTTGTTCCAGGCGGCCCGAAAGTGTGACCTGCGGCATGGTTTTGGATTACAACAGGTTCATGACCGGAGCCTCTGAGATGATATTGAGTCTTTCTCACCAGAACCGGCGGCTCGGAGCGGGGATCGGCACGGTGGCG
>NZ_DBHHFZ010000023.1:0-7054 GCF_057238465.1 Arachnia sp. | reverse complement strand
GCCCTACCGTCGAACGCCAGCGCTACAGCGCAAGCACACGACCGGAAAGCAAGCGAACCACCCCAGCACCCACCTCACACCAGCCCTACCGCCGTCCGCTGGCCTTCCTGCCGTCCGCTGGCCTTCCTGCCGAACGCTGGCCTTCCTGCCGAACGCTGGCCTTCCTGCCGAACGCTGGCCCTCCCGTCGAACGCCAGCCCTCCCGTCGAACGCCAGCCCTACCGTCGAACGCCAGCGCTACAGCGCAAGCACACGACCGGAAAGCAAGCGAACCACCCCAGCACCCACCTCACACCAGCCCACCCGCCAAACGCTTGCCCACCCGCCAAACGCTTGCCCACCCGCCATCCGCTTGCCCTCCCTACGAACGCCAGCCCACCCGCCATCCGCTTGCCCTCCCGCCAAACGCCTGCCCTACCGTCGAACGCCAGCGCTACAGCGCAAGCACACGACCGGAAGGCAAGCGAACCCAGTGGGTGCTGGGGAATGGACTCGTTCCCTTACTGCGCGGTTTTCCACAGCTATGCGATCAAGTGTTTTTCCGGGTACTGCGTCACCAATAGTGGGGGTATGGAAAAGATTGCTTGGAGCACTCAGGAGCTCCTCACCCTTGGCCTCACAGATCGCGAGATCCGTAACCGCGTCGCTCGGGGCAGCTTGGTCCGTGTCCGTCGCGGGCACTACATCATTTCCGGAGAAACTGTCCCGGAGGCCGCGCACCTGCGGCTACTGGCCGCCACCCTCCCCAATCTGGCTCCCGAGAGCGTCATAAGCCATACCAGCGCTGCTCTTCTTCACGGGTTTCCCGTCAGACGTCCCGATCTGGAACAGGTGACGACGATCCGGCGCACCCCGGGTCATGGTTGCCAGTCGAGAAAACTCCGAGCTCGGCACACCGCCATCACGGATTCCGAGATCACGCTTGCCGGGCACATCCCGGTGACTACGCAGGCCCGGACGGTATGTGACCTGGCCCGGACGGCCCCTTTCGAGTGGGCGGTGGCGGCTGCTGATGCGGCCCTGCGCCAAGGACTTGACTTCGCGGACCTGGAAATCCCACTCGACCTACATCCCGCGCTGCGCGGCACCACCCGAGCTCGCAGGGTCCTGGCCTTTGCCGATGGCAGGAGCGAGTCACCCGCCGAGTCAATCAGTCGCGTCCACATGGCCCGTGCGGGGATACCGAGCCCGGTCCTCCAACACGAGGTGTTCGATCGCAATGGGGAGTTCGTTGCCCGTCTCGACTTCGCATGGCCCGATCTCGGACTGGCAGGCGAGGTGGATGGTCGTATCAAGTACGACGATCTCCTGCCCGCGGGACACGACCCAATCGAGGTCATCCTGGCCGAGAAACAGCGGGAGGAACGGATCCGGCAGGCGACCGGCTGGTGGCTGGTGCGCTGGGACTGGAACACGGCCTGTGACCCGGCAAGACTGGGGACTCTACTCCGTGAGGCGATCCACAACGCCAACGCCATCGCTGTCTGATCAAAGGATGATCCGGCCTCTAGGCATGCACGATCTGTTCACTTGCCTTCCCGACGGACGCCAGCCCTACCGCCGTCCGCTGGCCTTCCCGCCGAACGCTTGCCCTCCCGCCAAACGCTTGCCCTACCGTCGAACGCCAGCGCTACAGCGCAAGCACACGACCGGAAGGCAAGCGAACCATCGCCCCCAGCCTCCGCAGGATCTCCCGACGGACGCCAGCCTTCCCGACGGACGCCAGCCCTACCGCCATCCGCCTGCCCTACCGTCGAACGCCAGCGCTACAGCGCAAGCACACGACCGGAAAGCAAGCGAACCACCCCAGCACCCACCTCACACCAGCCCTACCGCCGTCCGCTGGCCTTCCTGCCGAACGCTGGCCCTCCCGCCAAACGCCTGCCCTACCGTCGAACGCCAGCGCTACAGCGCAAGCACACGACCGGAAGGCAAGCGAACCACCCCAGCTCCCGCCTCACACCAGCCCTCCCGCCGGAAGGCAAGCGAACCCAATCCGAGGGTCGGCCGAGGGTCGGGCTGGGCACCCTTGTGACGGTTCAGCCGCGCGACCTCCGGATCACCCCGTGGCGGCGAGGGCGAAGGGCAGGACCGCCCTCGCCCCGGCCCGTTTCAGGAGACGCCCCGCGACCGTCATGGTCCAGCGTGAATCGACCAGGTCGTCGACGAGCAGTACCGGTCCGGACAGGCCGGGCAGCACCGCCTCCTGTTGCGGGGTGACGTGGAACCGGGTCCACAGGTCCCGCACCCGGAACGTGCTGTTCGCCCTGGGCAGCGGGGCGGCGCCGGGCGCCAGCCCGAGGGGCCCGAGCACCCGGAGCCGACCCGCCCTGGCCAACCCCTCCCCCAGGGCGGCGACCAACCGGGGACGCGACAGACCGGGAACCCAGGCGACGGCGGCTGGACGCTCGTCCCAGTCCCACTCGCGGAGCACCTGGAGGCACGCCCCGGCCAGCTGCGGTGGCACCTCGGCATCGACCGGGTTGCCGTCGGCATCGGGTGCGAACAGCTCACGCAACGCGTTGCCGTGGCCGAGGTCGGTCAGGCGGGCCACGACGCGGCCGGGTTCGACGCGTTCCGCCAGCGGAATCCGGCCCTTGACGACCTCACCACCCATGGAACCGGTGAAACGATCCAGCCCGGGCGGCCACAGGGTGCGCGGTTCGAGGACCACCCCCACCCGCTCCAGCACCGACTGCGCCGCGACCTGCGCCTCGGCCGTCACCCCGGTGGGGTACCACGGCCGGGTACAGGTGTCGCAGCGCCCGCAGGGCCTCGCGTGCGGATCATCCAGCGCCGCCGTCAGGAACTCCATCCGGCACCGGCCGTGCCCGAGGTTCTCGTATTCGAGCATGGCCCGCTGCTCCGCGACCCGCGCGGCGGCGATGCGCGAGTAGCGTTTCTCGTCGTAGCTCCAGTCCACGCCGGTCGCCACCCATCCCCCGGCCCGGTTCTCCACGGCGCCGTCGACCGCCAACACCTTCAACAGCAGCTCCAGGGCACCGCGACGCAGCTCCACCCGCGACTCCAGGGCGGGCACGCTCAACGGCACGTCCGAGGCCGCCAGGGCCTCCAGCACCGATTCGGCCCGCTGCCGGGTGGGCATGGCGTTGGTGGCGAAGTACCGCCAGATCTCCTGGTCCTCACCACCCGGGAGCAGCAACACGTCGGCGGACTCGGTGGCGCGTCCCGCGCGTCCCACCTGCTGGTAATAGGTCACCGGGGAGCTCGGGGCGCCGAGGTGGACCACGAACCCGAGATCGGGTTTGTCGAATCCCATCCCCAGCGCCGAGGTGGCCACCAGGGCCTTCACCTCGTTGGCGAGCAGGGCTTGCTCGGCCGCGACTCGCTCGGGCAGGTCCGTGCGACCCGTGTACGGCAGGACCCGATGCCCGGCGGCTGCCAGAGCCGCCGCGGTGTCCTCGGCGTTCGCGACGGTCAGGCAGTAGACGATGCCGCTGCCGGGCAGCGAACCGAGATGCTCAACCAGCCACGCCAGCCGCCGCGCCGACGAACCCAGCTCCAGCACCCCGAGCCGCAGGGAGTCGCGCGCCAGGGACCCCCGCAGCGTGAACACCTCGTGCCCGCCGACGGCCAGCTGCTCGGCGACGTCGGTGACCACCCGCTGGTTGGCCGTCGCGGTGGTGGCCAGCACCGGGACCCGGTCCGGCAGCTCCTGGATCAGGGAACGGATCCGCCGGTAGTCGGGACGGAAGTCGTGGCCCCAGTCGCTGATGCAATGGGCCTCGTCAATCACCACGAGGCCCGCCCGCGCGAGCAGATGAGGCAGCTGGGTGTCCCGGAAACGGGGGTTGACCAGGCGTTCCGGGGAGACCAGGAGGACGTCGAGGAGGTCCTGTTCGAGGGCCTCGGCGATCTCCTCCCAGTCGGTGACGTTCGATGAGTTGATGGTGGCGGCCCGCACCCCGGCGCGCTCGGCGGCCTCCACCTGGTTGCGCATCAACGCCAGCAGCGGGGAGACGATCAGCGCGGGACCGGCGCCCGCCCGGCGTTGCAGCAGCGCGGCTATGAAGTAGACCGCCGATTTTCCCCAGCCGGTGCGCTGCACCACCAAGGCCCGCCGGTGATGGACGACGAGGGCCTCAATGGCCTCGTACTGCCCGTCGTGGAAGACCGCATCCTCACTTCCTGTGAGTTTCCGCAGCAATTCGCAGGCCAGGGGACGTGTTCCGGCCTGTTCGGTGGCCCGGTTCTGCTCCATGCACGAAGCCTGCCACGGGCCACCGACATTTTCGCGGGGACGGTCAGGCCCGGAGTTTCTCGTGGATGGCGGCGACGAAGCGACCGAGGGCTCCATCGGCGAGATCGACGAACATGGCCGGTTCGAAAAGCTCCGCCTCCAAGAGCAGCGGATGGCTTCCCGGCGGGGTCACCACGTCGATGCGCGCGTACAGCGGGGTGCTGGCGTCCTCACCCCAGCCCTTGGCCTCCGCGATCGCGGCGATCGCCTTCAAGGCCCTGTTCCCGAGCTCCACCTCGTCGCCGGTAGGGGCGACCGGCCGGATGTCCTCGGTGTACCTGCCGCCGAGGTAACCGCCCCCGTGTTTGAGGATCGCGCACTTCTGGATGGTGTGTGAGTGGTGCGCGTTGAAGAACAGCAGGCCGTGTTCGGCATTGTCCTGGATGGCATCGATTGCGGGCTGCACGAGCACCACCTTGCCGACCTCCAGGATGTGTCCGCACAGTTCCAGGGCCGCGGGGTCGGTGGCGGCGAACAACCCGGTGTTCTGTGATCCGAGGGAGATGTTCGGTTTGACCACGACGTTCCCGCCGCCGTGCCTCGCCAGCGCCTCTCGGCACTGTCCGAGGTTCTCGCAGAAGGTCGTGGGTACGACCTCGACCCCGTGTTCGGCGAGTTCCCGCAGGTAACGCTTGTCCAGGTTCCACCGGATCAGGTCGGGGCTGTTGATCAAACGCACCCGGGTCTCGGCGCGTCCCAGCCAGTCCATGAACTCCTCCGTGCGCTCCGCGTAATCCCAGGGGGAACGGAAGATGGCTGCGTCGTAGACCGACCAGTCCCTGGGCTCGTGCCAGACGGCGATCTCGGAGTCCACTCCACTGGCTTTCAGGGCGTCGTTGAGGGGCCCGGTGTCGAGGTGTTCCTCGTCCTTCAGGGCCTGCAGGTCGGTGCTTATCAGCGCGACTCGTTTCATGAAACTCCTTCTTCAGGGGCAGTACACCCACCACCAGATGCTATCCGGCAGGCACCCCACACGACCGCGCCACCCCGATTCCTCAGGATCGATGAACCTTGAACCAAATCTTGTACACCCGGTGTCACATTTTTTGTACATCGAATGTACAATTCCTGACATGAGTCGTTACCGGTCCCGGGGGCTCGAAGCCGTCTGGCGCCAGGGAAGTCCTCATCAGATCATCGTTCTGGAAGGAAGACGAGCCATCGGGAAGACCCGCCTCGTACGCCATCTCCAGGCCGAGAAACGCTATTCCTCGTACCAGACTCTCCTGGATCCCCTCACCCGGGAACTCGCCCTCACCGACACCAATGGTTGGCTGAGATCGCTCCCTAGGCCCGCGATCATCGACGAAGCACAGCTGGCCCCCGAACTCCCGCTCGCCCTGAAACGCTTCGTCGATGGCCTCGGTCCGGATCATCACTTCCTCCTGACGGGTTCCGCAGCGCTCGGCCGGGGTTCCTTCGGAGGCTCGGATCCGCTGGCCGGTCGTATCGCCCGCCAGCGGCTGCATCCCTTCACGGGATTCGAGCTGGCGAGTCCCGAAAATCCTGCTCCTTCGCTGGTGGACCGGCTCTTCGACGCTCCCCTCGACCCTCACGAAACCCAACCCTGCGATCGTAAAGAAGTCGCATCCGTTCTTGCCACGGGCGGGACACCGACGCTGGTCCTGAACACCCCGCCCCGTCCCGCGGATGAACTGGCCTCCCTCGTCCATGCCGACGTGTTGGCTTTGCTCGGGGATCGGCTCCTACCCAATGAGAACTTCGACGTTCTGCGCGCGGGAAGAGTTCTCGACGCCTTCCTGCGGCTGCCCGGAGGGCTGCTGAAGGTCAACCGGCTGGGTGAGGAACTGGCGCTCGACCGTCGAACCGTCGAACGCTACCTGAACATTCTGGAACGCCGTTTCCTGATCGCACAACTGCCCAATTTTCGCGCCGGGGCCTCATCGGCAACGCGATCCCACCCGAAGATTCACGCCACTGACACTGCACTGGCGGTCGAATCCCTGACCCGGTGCGGGAGGAATCCCGCACTTCATCCGGAGCTGTTCGGGCAGGTCCTGGAATCCTGGGTGTGGCAACAGGTGGCGGCTGACAGCACATGGAGCAGGACACGGCCCAGCATCGGTTTCTGGCGCGACGCGTCCACGCAGGCCGAGGTGGACGTCGTACTCACGGACTCGCAAGGCCGAAACGTCGGTCTCGAGGTGAAGGCCAGTAGCTCCTTGGGGCTGCGGGACATCAAGGGGTTGGCCGCGTTCGCGGCGCGCAACGGACTGCATCGCGGGTTCGTGATCCATCTCGGTTCCGAACTCCACCAGATCAAGGAGAACATCTGGGCGCTACCCCTGGCCCTGCTGCGCTCCCCCGATGCGTGGCCCGGAACCTCCCAGCCCCATGCCTTGGTTCCCAAGAAGGCGCACGAAGCGATCCTGAGCACGAAGGATGATGCCTATCTGGCTGGACTACCGAACCGGTTCATCGCGGAGGCGGAAGAGGCATACCGGTTCCTCACCGGGGAGGACATGCCTGGCTCTCCCCGGTTGCTCTTCGCATCCGCACGCACCGCCCGCGCCCCCGAAACCGACGTCATCGCGATACCCCTTGTCCCACCCGATCTTCTTCCCGGGTTTCCTCCCCACTGGGAGGACTCGATGTCCACGTACCTCGAACGGGGCGGGGTGCCGTTGGCCGACCTGAGAATTGACGACCGGGACTTCACGCTATCGGCGCGAATCGCCGCGATGCTGCTCCGGGAAGCGGCCCGGTGATCACGAACCCAGGTCGGAGAGCAGATCCTCGAGGAGTTCTTCCTCGTAGGCGGTGCAGCCCTCC
>NZ_DBHHFZ010000022.1:0-26096 GCF_057238465.1 Arachnia sp. | reverse complement strand
AACCCCTGACCTCTTCCATGCCATGGAAGCGCGCTACCAACTGCGCCATAGCCCCGAGAGCTGCTCCAGACTATCGGATGCTCTCCCCTGTTGGCAAAGCGGCCCTGGCCGCCTGTTTCAGGGCCGTTGCGATGGTCTCCATGGCCGCGTCGTCGTGGGAAACCGAGAGGAACCACGCCTCAAAGGCCGACGGTGGCAGTGCCACTCCCCCGTCCAGCATCGCGTGGAAGAACCGCCCGTAGGCCGCGGTGTCCTGGTCCTGGGCGTCTGCGTAGTCGATGACGGGCTTCTCTCGGAAGAACACGGAGAACAGGTTCCCGGCGGTCTGGATGACGTGGGGCACCCCGGCCCCGGTCAGCGCGTCGCCGACCAGCCGCTGCAGCTCGGCGGAGCGGGCGTCGACCCTGTCGTAGACCTCCGGTTTCGCCAGATCGAGGGTGGCGATCCCGGCCGCGGTGGCGAGGGGATTCCCGGAGAGCGTGCCCGCCTGGTAGACGGGGCCGAGCGGGGCCAGCAGATCCATGATCTCCCTGCGACCCCCGACCGCCGCAAGGGGCATGCCACCGCCGACCACCTTCCCGAAGGTGATCAGGTCGGGCGTCCAGTCCGGGGCCTCGACCCCCGCTTCGAGTCCCCACCAGCCGGAGGCTCCGACGCGGAAACCGGTGAGCACCTCGTCGAGGATCATGAGCGCCCCGTGCTCGGTGGTCAGCTTCCGGATCTCGGCGTTGAATCCCTCGGCCGGGGTGACGACCCCCATGTTCGCGGGTGCCGCTTCCGTGATGACCGCCGCGATCTGCCCGCCGATCCGTTCGAACAGCGAACGCAGCTTGTCGAAGTCGTTGTAGGCAAGCACGATGGTGTCGGCCGCGGCAGCCACCGTCACCCCTGCACTCCCCGGCAGCCCCTGGGTGGCCACACCCGATCCGGCGGCGGCCAGCAGCGCATCCGAGTGGCCGTGATAGCAGCCCGCGAACTTGACGATCTTGTCGCGGCCCGTGGAGCCACGGGCGATCCGCACCGCGGTCATGGTGGCCTCCGTGCCGGTGGAGACCAGCCTCACGTGTTCCGCGACGGGAACCCGGGCGCGGATCCGCTCGGCGAGCTCCACCTCCGCGCCCGTCGGCGCCCCGAAGCTGAGCCCCTTGGCGGCCGCCTCCTGCACGGCCGCGACGACCTCGGGATGGGCGTGCCCGAGCAGCGCCGGCCCCCAGGAACACACCAGATCGACGTAGCTGGTGCCGTCGACGTCGGTCACTCGGCAACCGGATGCCTGCTTGATGAAACGCGGCGTGCCACCCACGGACGCGAACGCGCGCACGGGTGAGCTGACCCCACCCGGGATCGCCTCACAGGCCCGCGTCATCCATTCCTGGTTCAGTCCAGCCATTCGGCAACCTCCAACGCCCAGTAGGTGAGCACCACATCGGCACCCGAACGAACGATACTCGTGATCGACTCCTCGATGGCGGCGCGCCGGTCGATCCAGCCGCGTTCCGCCGCCGCCTCGATCATGGCGTACTCCCCCGACACCTGGTAGGCCGCCACCGGAACCTTCGAGACGGCGGCCACGTCGGCGAGCACGTCGAGGTAGTGGCTGGCGGGTTTGACCATCACCATGTCGGCGCCCTCCGACAGGTCCAGCAGCGTCTCCCTGAGACCCTCACGGCGGTTCGCGGGATCCTGCTGGTAGGTGCGGCGATCCCCCTGGAGGGACGAACCGACCGCCTCCCGGAACGGCCCGTAGAACGCGGAGGCGTACTTCGCCGAGTAGGCCAGGATCCCGACGTCCTCGAAACCGGCCGCGTCCAGCCCGGCGCGGATCACCCGGATCTGGCCGTCCATCATCCCCGACGGCGCCACCACGTGCGTGCCGGCCCGGGCCTGCGCCACCGCCTGCTGCGCGTAGGCATCGCAGGTCTCGTCATTGATCACACGGCCGTCCTCGGCGAGGAAACCGCAGTGTCCGTGGCTGGTGAACTCGTCCAAGCACACATCCGACATGATCACCAGATCATCACCGACCGCTTCCCGGCAGGCGGCGATGGCCCGCTGTTCGATGCCGTCGGGCGCCCAGGCCTGCGTGCCCCGCGGGTCCTTGTCCGCATCATCGGGCACCCCGAACAGCATGATCCCGCCCAGTCCCGCCTCCGCCGCCGATCGTGCGATGTCACCGATCTGCTCGACGGTGTGCCGACGCACCCCCGGCATGGCGCCGATCTCGGCGGGGGTTTCACCGACGAAGACGGGCAGGACGAGCTGCGCCGGGCGCGGCCGGGTTTCACGGACCAGTCTTCTCATGGCGGCGGTGGTGCGTAGCCTGCGTGGGCGCTCGATCATGCGTTTCCCTTCCCAACCAGTTCGGCGGCGGCCCTTGCGACCACCTCCGCGTCGGGGGACGGCGAGACGCTGGCCGCCACCCCGAGTTCATTCAACACCTTCGCGGTGGGTTGTCCGATGGCCAGTACCCGGGTTCCCTCCGGCCAGCCCAGCCGTTGGTCGATCACCCGCGCCACCGAGCCCGCGGTCACGACCACTGCCGCGAACTCCCCGGCCTTCCATTGCGCCGCCAGTTCGGCGGGTTCCTGGGTCGCCTCCATCGTGTACACGGGAAAGACATCGACCTGCCAGCCCAGTTCCCGCAGACCCTCGGGAAGATCCGGTTTGGAAAGCGCCGATCCCGGGATCACCACCCGTCCCGTGCCGGCCGGGAACTCCTCGACGAGTCCCGCCGCGCTGGCCTTCCCGGGGATGAGGTCCACCGCGTACCCGGCCGCTTCCAGGGCCGCTGCGGTCGCCTTTCCGACGGCGGCGATCCGCCCGGGCAGCCGGGTGCCCAGCCCCTGAAGGGCCTCGACGGTGCGGGCGGAGGTGACCACCGACCAGTCGGCCCGCCCGAGGTCGAGTCCGTCGATCAGCACCACCGGGACCTGCACCGGGAAGGTCGTGACCTCCAGTCCGGCGGCGTTCAGCGCCTTCGAGAGCGCTCCCGCTTCGCGGGGAAGAAACACCTTGCGTCCTCCGGCCCGGGGCCACAGGTCGGCATCGTCGTGAAACTCCGCCAGCCGGGAGGCGCGGGTGGCATCCAGCCGGGTCACCTCGGCGGCGCCGGCGGCGAGCAGCCGGGAGGCTGCGGTTCTTCCCGCGCCTAGGATCAGCGGCACCTCGATTCTGGCCTGGCGGGTGCCGTCGGCGGAGTACACCCCCGCTGCCAGCCCGTCGCCGGTCCCGAGGGCCGCTATCGGGGCCGCGCAGCCACCACCCAGGGCCGCCAAGACGGCCCGTTCCTCGGTGACCGCGAGTCGCGTGTCCGCGTCCTCCAGGGCTTCGAGGGCGGCGATCAGGGCGGCATCACCGGCCCGGCACTCGACGCCGAGCGCCCCCTGCCCGGGCGCGGGCAGGATGGGCAGTTCCTCGGTGATCCGTCCCGTGAGCCCGAGGCGGCGCAACCCAGCCGCGGCCAGCACCACCGCATCCAGGTCGCCGGAGGTCACCCGGGACAGCCGGGTGTCGATGTTGCCGCGGATGTCGACGAAGACCAGGTCGGGACGCAGAGCCCGCAGCTGCGCCACCCGCCGCGGCGACCCGGTGCCCACCCGGGCCCCTCCGGGCAGTTCGGCCAGGCTCAGGCCGTCGCGGGAGCACAGCGCGTCGCGGGGGGATTCCCGTTCCGGGGTGGCGGCGATCACCAGTCCGGGGACGGGTTCGACCGGGAGGTCCTTCAGGGAGTGGACGGCCAGGTCAACCTCTCCCCTGAGCAGCGCGGAACGCAGCTCCGCGGCGAACACCCCGAGCCCGGAGAGCCGGGTCAGCGACCCGCGTTCGTGATCGCCGCGGGTACGGATGGTGACGATCTCCACCTCGTGTCCGAGGGCGCGGAGCCGGTCGGCCACCCAGGTGGACTGGGTCACCGCCAGGGTGGATGCGCGCGTTCCCAGCCTCATGCTGCCGCCTCCAGTCCGGATGCGATTGCGGCTTCTATTCCATTGCCCGCCACCCAGGCCCCCGCCACTTTGATGTTGGTGGGAAGGGATTCCAGCAGCCCGGCCCGTTCCGCGGCCGGGAGCACCCTGGGCACGGTGTTCCAGCGCACCAGGGCGTGGTCGCGGAGCACCAGGTTCTCGCATCCGAGCAGCAGGCGGGCATCTGCCAGGGCCTGTTCTTCGGTGGGGTTGGCGTCGGGTGCGTAGCTGAGGCGGATCAGCTCCACCCCGCCGCGGCTCCAGGGCCATTTCGCCGAGTAGTGGGTCAACGCCCGGGCCCCGAGCCCCGGGATCGGCTGGCCGAGCATCACACCGGAACCGACCGGCACCCCCGCCAGCGGCTCGGGTTCCAGCGCCAGGACCACGTTGAGCGAGGTCCCCGTCGCGGGTGCCGATGTGGTGATTCCCAGCCCGCCGAGCAACTCCACGGCGGGACGGGCTGGGCAGGCCAGGATCACGCGGTCGGCTTCCAGCCGGTCCTCACCTGCGGTGACCGTCGCGTCGCCTCGGATCCCGGTGACGCGGGCACCGAGCCGGATCTCTCCGCCGTTGCCCCGGATGTCGGAGGCCAGGGCCTCGACGAGGCGGATCAGACCCCCGACGGGTTGGGCGACGGCGGAGCGGCTGCCGCGGGCCGCCGCGACCTTCGAGTACAGGGAGCCGGGTCCCCTCAGACCGGGAGCGAACTGCGCCAGCGGCATCTGGTCGGGTTCCATCCGGTAGACGGTCCGGGTCACGGGGGCCACCAGCCGGTCGGTGACGGCCCGGCCGAGACGCGCGGTCACCAGTTCACCGACGGTGGTGGCGCCGGCCCCGACCTCGTCTCCGAGTCCGGGTTCGGCCAGTGCCGTCGCCAGGTCTGCGCCGTCCAAGGCGGCGGTCAGGGCCGGATCTTCCGGACCGGCGGGAATGCCCAGCACTCCGTCGGCGCCGGGCCAGGACTGAGTGGCGGACCAGCGGATGTGTGGTCCCCCCGTGGGGGCGGCGACCTCCAGCCCGAGGGTCGCGCACAGTTCGTCCGCGATTCCCAGGCGGCGGGCGTAGGCCTCGGCCCCGCCGTCGATCACCTTCCCGGCTATCGTCAGCGGCGCCACCATCCCGCCGATCCGTTCCGAGGCCTCCAGGACGACGACCTCGGCGCCCGCGCGGGCCAGCCGGTGGGCGGCGGCCAGACCCGCCACCCCGGCCCCGACGATCACGGCCCTCACAATTCGTGCACCAGCGCGACGAGGTCGGTCAGCACCGCCGGGTCGGTCTCGGGTGGCACGCCGTGACCGAGGTTGACCACGTGGGCGGGGGCGGATCGGCCTCGCTCGACGACGTCCCTGGTGTGAGCGGCGAGGCTCTCCCAGCCCGCGGCCAGTCGCGCGGGATCGATGTTGCCCTGGAGCACCTTGCCGGGTAGGCGGCGGGCGGCCTCGTCCAGGGGGATGCGGTGGTCGATCCCGATCGCCTCGGATCCGCATTCGGCCATGGCCTCCAGCAGGTGCCCGGTGCCGGTGCCGAAGTGGATGCGGGGCACGGAAACGCTTTCCAGTACCCGTCGCGAGTACGGGGCGACCCGGGTGGTGTAGTCGGCCAGGCAGAGCGTGCCGACCCAGGAGTCGAACAGCTGCACAGCCCGCGCCCCGGCAGCAACCTGGATGCGCAGGAACTCACTCGACAGGTCGGCGCACCAGGTGAGCAGCCGGTCCCACGCCTCGGGTTCGGCGTGCATGAAGGCTCGCGCTCCCAGGTGGTCGCGGGAGCCGCGTCCTTCCACCAGGTAGGCGGCCAGGGTGAAGGGGGCTCCCGCGAACCCGATCACCGGTGTGTCCTCGCCGAGTTCCGCCACGGTCAGCGCCACCGCCTTCTCCACGGCCGATGCGTCGAGGATCCGGCGCTCCACCACCCTGTTCACCTCCGCGACGCTGTTCACCGGCTGTTCGAAAACCGGACCGACCCCGGAGGTGATCGTCACGTCGACGCCGGCGAGCACCAGGGGGATCATGATGTCGGAGAAGAACACGGCCGCGTCCACGCCGTGGCGGCGCACCGGCTGGCAGGTTATCTCGGCGGCCAGTTCGGGATTGAGGCAGGCGTCCAGCATCGCGACGCCCTGTCTCACATTGCGGTATTCTGGGAGCGATCTCCCAGCCTGGCGCATGAACCACACCGGTAGACGCTCCGGCCGACGACCCTCGAGGGCGGCCAGAAGGGCAGGCTGATCGCTTCTCATCATGGTCGAATTCTGCCCTATCGCCAGAAATCTGGTTGACTGGGACCACTGTGAACCTTCGCATCCTGTCCGTAACGCATGACCTCCACGGTCTGACCGAGGTCCAGCGTGTATCTCAACATGCGGACACCCTGTCCGCTTCCTTGCGGCACACCGCCGGCGTCGAAGGTCTGATCACCCTCGCAACCTGCAACCGGCTCGAGTTCATAATCGACTCCCCGAAGGTACCCGAGTCCCACCTGCGCCTGAGGCTGGCCCGCGAACTCGACTCCCAACCCGACTGGTCCGTCCACGAGGGCGAGGACGCCCTCACCCACCTGTTTCAGGTCGCCTCCGGCCTGAAGTCGATGGTGGTCGGCGAACGGGAGATCACGGGGCAGCTGCGCCGCGCCCTGAAGGCCGCCCAGGAATCCGGTGACGCGTCCGGCACCCTGACCAGCGTCGTCAACGCCGCGCTGCACACATCCCGGCGGGTGAGAGCCGAGACCCGGCTGCAGGAGTCGGGACGTTCGGTTGTCGGAGTCGGCCTCGACATGACCGGGATCACGGAATGGAAGAACCAGCGGGTGCTGCTGGTGGGCACCGGTTCCTACGCGGGCGCCGTGGTCTCGGCGCTGCGGCAACGCGGGGTGGAAACCATCTTCGTCCATTCCTCGTCCGGGAGGGCGAGCGGATTCGCCGAGCGGCACGCCATCACCCCGGCAACGGACCTCGAATCGGCCCTGAACAAGGCCATGCTGGTGGTCACCTGCCGCGGCTCCGCCACTCCCGTGGTGACCGCCGCCCATCTCAGGGAAGCCACCCCCATCGTGCTGCTCGATCTGTCCCTGCAGCCGGATGTGGACCCGGAAGTTGCCGCCCTCCCGGGAGTCACACTCCTCGACCTGGCCGCGATCCAGGCCGCCATCTCCCCCACCTGGGCCGCCGACTCGGCCCACGCCGAACGGGTCGTCGCCGAAGGGGTGCACGAGATCTCCGATCGTCTGGCCTCCCGTGCCGCGGACCCCGCGGTCGCATCGCTGCGCGCCGCGATGCTGCGGATCGTCGACGAGGAGGTGGCGCGGCTCCCGCAGGGCCGCGCGCTGACCGTCGACGACTGCGCCCTGGCGTTGCGGCGCCTGACCACGAAACTGCTGCACACCCCCTCGACACGCGCACGCGACGCCGCCGCGGAGGGCAGGATCGCCGACTACCTGGCGGCCATGGAGGAGATCTACGGCATTGAGCCCCAACACGAATGCGACGTCCAGAGCCACCGCCGGTGCCCGGTGACGGGGCTCAGTTTCGCCGATCTTGCCACCGAACCCATGGAGATCAGATGAGTGACGCCCTGAGCCCGTATTCGGCCGTGCTGTTGGCCTCCTACGGGGGTCCGCGCCGCACAGAGGACGTGTTGCCCTTCATGCGCAACGCCACAGCGGGACGGGGGGTGCCGGACGAACGCCTGCTGGAGGTCTCCCAGCACTACCATCTCTTCGGTGGCCGCTCCCCCATCAACGAACAGAACGAGGCACTCCGCGACGCTCTCGCCGCGGAGCTGAGAAGACGAGGTTGTCCCCGTCCCGTCGTGATCGGGAACCGCAACTGGACCCCCTTCTTCGCCGAGACCGTTTCCGCCCTGCACCGTGACCGTCACGACAGGGTGGTGGCGTTGACCACCGCCGCTTATTCCTGCTATTCGGCCTGTCGTCAGTACCGGGAAAACCTGGCCGCCGTCATGGAACAGATACCCGGCGTGGTCATCGACAAGACCGGCCCCTATTCGGAGCGCGAAGGT
This sequence comes from Arachnia sp., assembly GCF_057238465.1. Taxonomy (NCBI): domain Bacteria; kingdom Bacillati; phylum Actinomycetota; class Actinomycetes; order Propionibacteriales; family Propionibacteriaceae; genus Arachnia; species Arachnia sp. Next base: position 18,118 of record NZ_DBHHFZ010000022.1, on the reverse strand, counting down.
TTCATCTCGGCCAATGTGGACGCCCTGGTCTCGGCTGTGCAGGCGCTGCGGTCCCGGATCGGCGAGGGGGTGATGAAGGTTTTGTTCGTCACCCACTCCATTCCCGTCGCCATGAACACCGCCTCCGCCGATGGCACCCCCGCCGCCCGCTATGACGCCCAGCACATCAGGGTTGCCTCCCGGGTGGCCGAGGCCGCCGAGGCCCACCTGGGTGAGCGTCTCGACTGGGAGCTGGTCTACTGTTCCCGTTCGGGCAGCCCGCACATCTCCTGGCTCGAACCCGACGTCAACGACCGCCTGGCCGAGCTGACGGGCGTCGCCGGCGTGGTCACCGCCCCGATCGGTTTCATCAGCGACCACATGGAGGTTGCCTACGACCTGGACACCCAGGCCCGCGAATCGGCAGCAGCGGCCGGTTTCGACTACGAACGCGCCGCCACCGCCGGCATCCACCCGGACTTCATCGCCACCCTGGCCGATCTTCTCCTCGAGCAGGCCGCCGTGGCGCGGGGCGAACTCGCCCCACCCCACTATCCCTGCCTAACGGAGCCGGCACGTTGCTGCCTCCCACATCCGCAGAAGGAGCAAACCCATGTCCCATCCGCATCACGCGCACACTGATCCGCGCGACCATCTGATCTCGGCCGAGGAGGTCAATGCCACCCCGCACTACGTGATGTACTCGGTGTTCCGCACCGCGGGTCCGCTGCGCGATCCCGACGCCACGGCCGCGGAGGAGGCGGTGCTCGACAGCGGGGTGAGCATCCGCGGCTGGTACGACATCGGTGGTTTCCGCGCCGACGCCGATCTGATGCTGTGGACCCTGGCCGACGACCCGCACCGGCTGCAGGCTGCCTACCACGCGCTGCGCGGCTCCGGGCTGGGCCGGGACCTGGAGCCGGTGTGGTCCTGCATCGGCGTGCACCGGCCCGCCGAGTTCAACCGCGGCCACACCCCGGCCTGTTTCTCCGGTGTCGCACCCCGCCCGTGGGCGTGCGTCTACCCGTTCGTGCGCAGCTACGACTGGTACTACATGGAGGAGGAACGCCGCTCCAAGATGCTGGCCGCCCACGGCCGCATGGGCCGCGAATACCCCGATGTCCCGGGTTCCACCACCTCGGCCTTCGCGCTGAACGACTACGAGTGGCTGCTGGCATTCGAGGCCGACGAGCTGCATCGCCTGACCGACGCTATGCGGCACCAGCGCGCGGCCGAGGCCCGGCTGTACGTGCGCGAGGAGACCCCGTTCTTCACCGGTCCCCGCGTCACCCTTGAGGAGTGGGTCTCCCGCCAGCCCCGGAGCTGACAGGTCCGGCACTCCCCGAAATCGATCGGGTCAACAAGTCACGTGGGGTGGGGCATCTCGAATGCCCCACCCCACGTGACTTCGGTTCCGTCGCCTACCCCTCGATGACCTCGCGGAGGATCCTCAGCACCTCGGTTGCGGAGTAGTTCTCGGTGCATGCGGCGACCTTGATCCCGGCCCGTTCCAGCACCTTGGTGGCGGACTCGCCGACGGCGAACACCAGCACCTCGGGATGCCAGCCGAGGAGGCGCCCCACGGCTATCGCATTCGATCCGGAGGTGACGATCACCGCGTCGAAGGCCCCTTCCTCCCACATCTCGCGGATGTCGGTGGGTGCCTCCCGCAGCAGCTGCATGGTGTAGACGGGAATCAGCTGGGCCTTCCAGCCCTTCGCGTGAAGCCCGGAGATGAACCCCGGCGCGAGCAGGGCCGAACCGGGAACCAGGACCGTTCCCGTTCCGTCGCCCGTGGGCCAGATGTCAAGGAGCGCGTGGACCCCGGCCGACCCCTCGGGCACCAGGTCGACGTGGTAGCCCATCTCGCGCAGCGTATCCGCCGTTCCGGCACCGACGGCGGCGATCTTCACGTCCTTCGGGAGTCGCCAGCCAAGTTCCCGGACACTCTCGACGGCACGCACCGAGGTGAAGGCCACCCAGTCGGCGCCCTCCAGGGTGGAACTGACCGCAAGCACCTCGCGGCGCTGCAGCATCACGGATGTGACGTCCAGGCCGTGTTCACGCAGCCCGCGGGCGATCCGTCCCTCCTCGCGGGGAACGAGGATCCTGGCCTTGGCGAGCTCGGTGACCCGGCGGCCGTTCTCCGCCTCGGGTTCGGTTTCGTCCTGCGACTGGCTGCGTCCGAGCTGCTCGGCCCCCTTGGAACGCAGGTAGGCGGCGGCGCGGCGGGCGGTGCGAACGGCGTGGTACTCGGAGGTGGGCATGCCCATCTGCACCATCAGCCCCTTGGAACCGTCCTTCGGCAGGACCGCGACGATCAGCGACAGCACCCCTTCCCGCTTGGCCTTCGCGGCCACCGAAACCGCTTCGCTGACGTCGAGGGCGGCGTAGGCGGCCCGTTCGGCCATGACACAGACGCGGGTGTCGGAATGGTCCAGTTCCTGGAGAATGCCGATGAGTTCCTTGTCCTCGCTGCGGCATTCGAGACCGATGGCCCCCAGCCCGGCATCCGGGAGGATGTCATCCAGGTATTCGGTGACGAGGTCGAGACGCCCCACGGCCTCGAAGTCGGCGGCCCCGGCCACCAGGCCATCGAGCTCGCCGGTGCGCACCTTCTCCAGGAACTCGATGAGCTGCCCGGGGGTGCGTTTGATGAACTTGAGTCCGGGGTTGATGCTCAGCAGCTGCGAACGACGCAGGCTGGAGCGCGTGGCTATCACCGAGCCCTCGGGAAGCTGCTCCAGGGTCAGGCCGTCGCGGGCCACCAGCGCGACGCGCTGATCACCGCGTTTCAGGATGGCCGCGAAGGTCAGACCCGGCATCTGCTGTTTGGGGATGCGGTGCATGCGATGCACCACCAGGTCAAAATCACCACGCATCAGGCCGAGACGCAGCTGCCCCACCGTCTCGGAGTCACCGGCGGCGGGGATGTGCACCACATCCACATCGTGTCCCATTTCCCGCAGGGTGGCGGCCACGGCTTGCGAGCGGGCAACATCCACCACGGAGTTCTTCGTGCCAAGACTGATCTTCAACTCGTCCATCCTCACTGAATAACGACTACGGCTGGTCAATCGTCGGTCCCAGCCTATCGATCCGCGAGGGAGAATTTGCCGTCAGGATGGATCCGCGCGATTCAGCCAATCCTCCAACCCCGGTCCGACCTCCTCCACACCGGGGTCCGGGAGCAGGGCTCCGCGCCGGAATGCGCTCCCGAAACCGGTGGGCAGGAACACAGGGACCGGAAGGATTCCCCCGGGTTTGGGGGTTCTTCGCACCAGTTCCCAGAGGGTCATCTCCTCGGGGCCGGACACCTCGACGAGTTCCCCGCCGCGTTTCCCCGATGCCGTCTCGGCCAGCACCCGGGCCGCCGCTTCGAGGGCGATCGGTTTGATGCGCATCCCTGGCACGAACCCCAGCGGACCCAGCCGGTTGCGTTGCAGGACCTGGGCGCCGAACTCGAACCACTGGGTGGTGCGCACGATCGTCAGGGCCGGGCTGAACCTCCTGGCCGTCTTCTCCTGGGCCTTCTTGCCCGCGAAGTACCCGTATCCCTGAACCCCCGGCCGGTTGGTGTTGACGATCGACAGGAGGATGTGGCGCGCTCCCGCCCGGGCCGCGGCGTGCGCAACCGATCGTGCGGATCGTTCGAAGAACTCGACGCAGGCTTTGCGCCCGGTGGCGACGATGTTCGTCGCCTCGATCACCACGTCGGCCTCGAGCGGCGGCAGCGTTTCCGCCGTCACGTCGAACCCGGTGGAGCGCGAAACCTGTCGCGCCCGGATCCCCTCGGCCTCGCAGGCGCGCTGGATCGCGACCCCCGAGGCCCCGCCCCCGACTATCATCGCGTGCATGTGCATCTCCCATCCCTCTACGAGCGTAGAGACTATATGATCGTAGAGGATACACGGGAGGGCGGATGGATCGACGACAGCGGATCGCGAATGCGGGGATCACCCTGATAGCGCGCGGCGGCACCCACCGCCTGACCCACCGCGCGGTGGATGCCGCAGCCGGGCTCCCCAACGGCTCGACCTCGTATTACGCGCGTTCCCGCCGCGATCTGATCCGTCTGGTGATGGAGCAGCTCTCCGCGGAATCGCAGGCCGACCTGACCGACATCGAGGTGCCCGGGAAACTGACCATCCGGCAGGCCACCGACCTGGTGGGAAGGCTGGCCGAGCTCCTCATCCTGAACGGCGACGCCCAGGCGGCGCGGTTCGCCCTGATGTTCGAGGTCCGCGACGATGACGAACTGCGCCGCGAGCTCACCGTCGACGCCCCGGTGCGCCGCAGCTTCGACGAGAAGGCCGTCGAGCTGCTGCGCGCCCTCGGTGTGGCTGATCCGGAGGAGAAGGCACCGGAGTTCGTCGCCCTGGTCGACGCGGTCCTGATGTACCGTGCCGTGGACGCGGCCCCCATCGACCCGGCCGGCGTGGTCGGGAAGTATCTGACCGGTCTGGTCAGGCGAAAACCGACGGCAGCCCGATGACGTAGCTGTTGATCTCTCCCCCGCCGAGGTTGGTGGCGAAGATGATGCGGCTGAGGTCGCGGGAGGCGCTGGCCTGGGGTTCGAGGAAGTAGGTGTCGCCGTCGACTTGGTCCCAGTCGGCACGGATGTGGGCGACGTTGAGCGCCCTTCCACCGGGGGTGAGTTCCAGCAGCCACACCTTCCGGTACTCGGCCCGGACGGTTGGAGAAGGCGTCTGGGAGTTGTGGCCGGCGCTGTCGCCGTAGGTGGAGATGACCGCCCACCCGGGGACTCCGAAGGCCTGCCCACTGATGTGCACCGCGTAGGCCTCACCATCGACCGGGTAGAGGGTGTGCAGATCGTTGCGCTCGCCGGTCGCGATGTCGATGGACGCGATCTGCCCCTTCCCGTAGTCGGCGACCACCAGGAGGTCCTTGCGATCCGGGCCGAGAGCCAGATCGGAATGTTCCGAGCCGTCGAAGATCTGGCGCGACTGCGTGAAATCGGTGCTGTAGGCGACGGTGCCGCCCTCCCCGGCCAGCCAGGACGGCACCACGTATGTGCCACTCGGCGCTGTCGAGACGTGGTCCGGGAAAGCCCCCGGGACCGGGAAGGCCGAGGCGTCCAGGGTGCCGATCACGGTTTTGTTCTCGAGGTCGAGGGCAAGGAGTCCGTGACAGGTGTTGCGCTGAGTGCCCGCGTCGTAGGAGGTGGCCATGAGACCCAGGACCTTGCCGTCGGCGCTGAGGGTTCCTTCTCCCTTGGTCCAGAAGGACGTGGCCCCGGTCCAGGGGGTCTGGCCCGTGAAGTCGAAGGCCTGTTCCTTGGCTCCGGTCTCCACGTCGAGCAGCCACCAGACCATGCCGCCGTTGCGTTCGGTGAAGTAGAGCCGGGAGGGTTCGCCGGGGTGCCAGAGGGGTTCGCAGTCGCCGACCAGGTCCGGCAGCCTGCGGAGATACCCGAAGGTGGTGGCGTCGTAGAGGTGCCAGCCGCCCTTGCCGTCCTGGGCCAGGTAGCGGGTGGCGTCGGCGTTGAAGGCCTGGCGTCTGGAGTACTCGTGCCGCATCCGGCCGCCATCTCCTTCGGCGACGGCGGTCGCGCGGTACAGACGGGTTCCGTAGGTGGGGTCGATCAGGGCGTCGGACAGCCCTGTGGAGCGTTCCGGCCGGGCGATGGTGTTGATCGGGTCGGCCGACAGCGGAGTCAGCCGGAACCCGGGGTCGTAGAGGGCGTCGAAGGGATTGCCGGTGGTTGCATCGGCTGGGGACACTGCCGCCGGGGATGACGGGGTGGGCCACGCCTCAGAAGCACAGCCGGCCAGCAGGGCCAGCCCTCCGGCACCGAGAAGAGCACGACGAGAGGGTCGGGCAAAGTTCATCAATTCCTCCTAGAGCTCGATTTCCTGCCCCCTCCCCCAACCACCAGAGATCGGTGTCAGTCGTGATGCTACACGTTTCCACAACATTCAAACAGACCCTCGGAAAGCCGACTGATCCAAGCTGGTTGAGCCGGACCGCGAGGAACGAGCAGCCCAAGTCGCCCCCTTGGAAGTTGGTTGAGCCAGCACGTGAGCGTCAGCGAACGGCTGAGTCGAAACCACTCCCGGCACCCGGTAGCCAAACCCTGACCGCGGGCCAGCTCACCACGTGCATCTAAGGTGGTTGGGACGGTTCCACGACAGGAAGGTGCGTGATGCAGACGATCACCCTCAACAATGGTGTGGAGATGCCCATGGTGGGCATGGGTGTGTTCCGGATGACCGGGGATGAGGTGCGCGCCGCGCTGCCGGTGGCTCTTGATGCCGGGTATCGGTTGATCGACACGGCCGCCCTGTACGGCAATGAGGAGGCGGTCGGTGAGGTGATCGCGGCCTCCGGGCTGCCGCGCGACGAGCTGTTCATCACCACCAAGGTCTGGTACCGCGACTTCGGCCGCGACGCCACATTGCGGGCCTTCGAGAAGTCGTTGAACAGGTTGGGGCTGGACCACGTGGACCTGTATCTGCTGCACCAGCCCTTCAACGACTGCTACGGGGCGTGGCGGGCCCTCGAAGAGCTTTACGGGCAGGGGGTCGTCCGCGCGATCGGAGTGTCGAACTTCATGCCGGACCGCTATTTCGACCTCGTCGTCCACAGCGATGTCACACCCGCAGTAAACCAGTGCGAGGTGCATCCTCTCCATCAACGAGGGGACCTCCACGAGATCACCCGGCAGCACGGCACCGTCCTCCAGGCGTGGGCGCCGCTGGCCCAGGGGAGATCGGAGATCCACGGTTCCCCGGTGCTGCAGAGGATCGCGGAGCGGCACGGGAAGTCGGTGGCTCAGGTGATGCTGCGGTGGCTGGTGCAGCGCGGGATCTCCTTGGTGGTCAAGAGCACCCACGAGACCCGGCTGCGGGAAAACCTGGACGTCTTCGACTTCGAACTGACCGAGGCCGAGATGTCGGACATCGCCGCCCTGGACGAACACAAACCGAACGCGGGCATGACCCATCACGATCCGCGGCTGTTGGAGTACCTGCACGACAAATACCGCTGATCCCATCTACCCAGAGCTGGTCGAGTCGAAACCAAGCCGCACTCCCCGAAGTTGGTTGAGCCGACCTGCGAGCCCTTGAAAGGCAGGGCGACCTTCCCCAGAAGCTGGTTGAGCCGAACTGCGAGCGTCAGCGAGCAGGTCGTGTCGAAACCCCTTGCACGTGTCCGGGGGTTGGGGTCGGGTTCTGGCCACCGGGTGCCGGGAGTGGTTTCGACTCAGCCGTTCGCTGGCGCTCACGTGCTGGCTCAACCAACTTCAAAGGGGGCGACTCGAGCTGCTTGTTCCTCGCGACCCGGCTCAACCAGCTTCGGGAAGAGGAAGTTGGTTGAGCCGACCTACGGGCGTCAGCGAGTAGGTCGTGTCGAAACCAGGTCGCAGAGCGGTCAGCCTTCGGGGGTTTCGCGATACATGGTCACGGGATAGTCGGTCTCGGTCATGTGCAGCCACTCCTTGGCGGTGAAGCCGAAGCGTTCGTAGAGTCGCTGGCTTCCCAGGGTGGTGGCCTCCAGGTATGCGGGTAGGCCGGCCTCGTCAACCACCTCGAGGCGGTGGTTCAGCAGCCGCGACCCGATGCCGAGGCCGCGCGCCTCCTCACCGACGACGATGTCGACGAGGTACCAGTGGGCGTGATCGGGACGGCTCTTGGCGAAGACATCGAGAGTCCTCAGGGTCTGCGGCAGGTGACGCAACCCCACCGCCGAGACCACCCGCGGCAACTCACGCACCTTCGCCCAGCTGGAGGTCTTGCGGTCGGGTGACTCCCATGCCGCGGCGCCGACCAAGCGGCCGTCGTCCTCTCTGCGGGCCAGATCAACGGCCCCTCCCGCCATCGCCCCGGTCCGCAACTCGGACAGGAACACCTTCGTCAGACGCTGCAGCCGGTTCCGCTCCCCCGGGATCATCACCGCGATCACCGGGTCGTCGTGGAAAGCCGCAGCGAACAGACCAGCCACCTCAGGCAGGTCCGCCTCCTCCCCCTGGACGATGGCAATGGTCATTCGGTATCCCTTCGGCGGTCGTGGTTCTGGTAGACGGTGGCGCTCCTCAAGAAGGAGCAAGTTCAGCTCATCAGACTACCAGCAAGACCGATACGAGGAGGCTTAATCACAGGCGACACCTCGGTCAGTGAAACCCCTAGTCAGAGCATACTTGAGGACGGTTGTGGATAAGCCTCATTCTTCTTGCTCTACTGCGCTTGCGCCTGATTCTTCAATGAAAGAAGCAGCAAACTCTCTGCGCTGCACCCAATCATTACCAGACAAAGGGTAATGGGGCGTGTAGTCAATACTGCGAGCCGGCACGCCCGTGAGCTGGGTAAACAAATTGCCATCGAACGACACTGCCCCAAACCCCTCCGAACCATAGGAAAGGCCCACTAGGCGAGCTGCGACGTCTTGGGGCGTAAACTCATTGCTTTTCAGACCTTTACGGACACACTCAATTAGTTTGTCCCGCCATCGCGAGGCGAGAACTCGATCCAGCAGAAATGCCATACGGATATCTGGACACGCATTGTCACGTTCTCGTAAATTAGCAAGAATCTCTGGCACCAAGCGCAGGCTTTCACGCTCAAGTATAGTTTTAAGCACGGAAATCGCCTCACCCCCTAAACGCTCACTCCGCCTTGCAGCAAACAAGATCACATCCAGTCTTCGATCAGGAAGCCTGCAGGCCCCCAGCTCTTGATCCAAGTCCACAGCAGGCTCTTTCTCCAGCAGCAAATAAAGCAGCGTACTGGCCCATCTTCGAAGTGCAAAATATGGCGTTTGTATCTCCCAAAAGGCATATGGAAGTAACCCCACTCGCTCCATTGCCATCTTCAATAAATTACGCTTTAACGGCCCCTTAGGGCCATCATTATGTGATCGCTCGACCATATCTGGGTATTGAGCATTAATCTTACTTAAAATCAGGTTCAGACGAACCTCGTCGGGCTCTTCGAGCAGATCCTTGAGATCACTTGGGTCGTTTTCAGCAGCTTTACCGAGGGCACGCTTAACGATCCCATCAGGAATGTCTCCATCCGGTACACACTGAGCCAGGTAACGGTCAAAATACTCAGAGTTTGCAAATCGCGGAGTCTTGAAAGACTGATCGACCCACCCGGCAACAGCAGGAAAAAGTGTTTTTAGCAGAGTAAGCGCATCCTTCCTATCCCTCTCACGCCCCAAAGTTTGCACAAGAGGACTCCAATCAATTTCTTCCTTCCTCGAGGAGGTAAAAACTATTTGAGAGCCATCAGTTGCCGTGAGCTTGGTCTTCCAATCCTGGAGCTGAGAAAATACGCTCGGAAATTGAACTCGCAGGAACACAGCAAGTACTAGATCCGTGTTATCAATTTCCCCCGGAGCATGAATAATAAATTCTTCACGCAGCTGAGCAAAAAATCTTGCAATAGAACGCGGAGTGCCGAGTTGCGACGGCATTATTTCCAGAATGATGCTACTAATTCGATAAGATTCGAAACCCTTTCCCGTTTTGTCCAGCAACAACACTTCGTTCAGTCCATCAGATATAAGTTTTACAATCTGCCCGACCAGCAGAGGAGGAAGCGTGAGCGGATACTGAATAATCTTTTCCATAAAAGCGCGCGCCCGCGCCTGAGACAGGTCTTCCCGACCGGAAGACTGGAGAATATCCACCAAGGCCTGCTCATCATAGGCGAGCAGAAAGTCTACTCCAGGAAATCTCCCGAGAAGTCGCACAAGTTTTAGAAGAACAAGCAGTTCATCGACCTGTAGTCGATCAATATCATCAACAATCACAAGTATAGGCGAATTCAATTCGCGTAGCTCATTGGAGAGCTCTTCGAATAGCACTTTCCACGGTTTTTGCTTTTGCAATTTATCTTCAACAATTTCAGCGGCCGAACCGACCATTCCGCCAACCACCGGAACAAAAGGTGCAGCTGATCGAACAATCCACATGTAGTCAGCCAACAGTTTTAGCAATTTCTCCCCCTTTTTCTTTGAGGCATCTGGAACAGCACTCGACAAGGCCGCAAAGAACTCCGAAAGCATTCCGTCAATCCCCGTCGTTGCCCAAGGGGTAAATGAGACTATTCTCCACTCTCCCTTCGATTCTTGACACCGATTCAAGAAAGTTGTGATCAACGCGATAACAGACGATTTTCCACACCCCCATGGGCCTTCGAGTCCGTATACGATACTCGAATCGACCGAATGATTTCTGTGAATCAATTTCGCGATTCGTTCTGCAACAGGGGCGCGATTGAATCTATCTTGCTCCACTGCTTTGATCGGATCGTCATGCCAACCCTTGGGCTGCGGACCGCTTGCTTCGCTCAACATGCACCCCACCTATTGAAGCCCCGCATCGCGCGACGCCCCGACACTCCGGCGCCAAGAAGATATACGGTTCGAGGTTCAGCCACCCCAACACCATCCCTTCACGTTTCGTTTCATTCCCACGTCAGCTTTTCTCAAACCCAGAGCTGGGATCGAATTTGAGGACTCGCGCGTTTTCATTAATGATTCGGATTTCGGTGTCGTTGAATCCTTCGGTTTTCACCGCTTGGATGTCGATGGTGATCTCCAGGATGGCCCCTGCCCCTGCCAGGCGGTCGATGATTTCCCGGGTGATGTTTCCGATGTCGCGGGAGTAGAGTTCGGGGTCGATCTTCACCGAGCCGAAGAAACGCGCGGCCACGGTCTTGACCACCTTATCCACCCCGGCCCTGTCGGCTTCCCCGATGCCCGGTGCAACCCGGACCACATCGACGTGTCCCCCCTCCGATTGGGTATCGGCTGCGGCCGGGGGGGTGGTTTCCCGGGCGGCGCGGTCCGCGTCGAGTTGTTCCTGAGCGCGGGCAGGATCCACCAGCAGGGTGCTGTCGGTCACCTGGATCGTCGCGTTCATGTCGGGCGGCAGTACAAGCCCTCGGTAGCGTCCGGTTTCCGGATCCTTGCCCGCCGCGATTCCGAAGCGTTCGTTCTCCACCAAAATGGCGGTTAGCGCACGCTCAATGGCAGCATCGAGCACCTCGCGTTTCACGAGCCGATGCATGTAGATGTAACGGGTGAAATACCCCCACAACTCACCGACGCTGATCTCACCGGTTTCACGCCACCTGGCTCCGAGTTCCTCGCGCAGGGTGGACCCGAGAATTGCCGCCCCGAACTCGGTGACGAGCAGATCATCGCGCCGCATCTTGTGAGACACCCGCTCCGCCAATGACCTACCACCGGAATCGGCCACCTTCTCCGCCTCCAATTCGAAGGGTTGCGTCGGTTCGGGTTGCACGGGGTAGACCATCCAGATGAAGCTACCTCGAATGCGATCCGCGACCACCCGGTCGAAATTGCCCACCTGCTCGTCGGCCTGTTTCCGCTGCTGGACCGACAGGTTTAGGGATTCGCTGGTTGCCTGAACCTGTTTCCACCCGAGATAGGCGCGGGTCGCGGCCTCCAGTCCCTCCAGCTGGTTCCTGTCCGCCAGCAGGAACACCACCGTGTTGCGGTGAATGCGCTGGCTGGCGCCCTTGGCCCCGACTGCGTCATGAACCCACCGGTATGCTTCGGATTCCCGGCCCTCCTGTTTGCGCCAGGAATGCCGGGGATGGGCTATGACCAGACGCACATCCTCCAGATCGGGAATGTCGGCACTCGATTCCGGGGCAATGTGAACCCGGTCGAAAACGTCGCGGGACCTTTCCTCCGCGCGCAGCCGACGGGTGATCTCGTTCCACACCTTCTCGGGATCCTCACGGAGCCGCTCGGCGTAGTCATTGGCCGTCTTGGTCACCGACGGCTGCGTGTCGAACCAGTAATGCCCCTGCTCCTCGTAGAAATAGGTGGACCGCTGGGCCAGCAGTTCGAGGGCACTGCCGAAATTGCCCAGCGTGTCGCCGGGAATCGCGGTGCCGAGCCACAGGTACTGCTTGTCCAATCCCCTGTGGGTACTCCGGACACGCGGAGCCGCACCCATGAAAATCGTGCGCGCCAGCCGCTGGGTGACGAACCGCTGCCCCAAGCTCGGGCGCTCCAGGTCGATGCGCTGAGCCATGGAACTGGGTCCGTCGATGTCGGAATCAATGATCGGTTTCCACTGATCCTCCAGGTACTGGGTCAGATCGGTGTTCACCGTCGTCGCGTCCAACGGCACATTACCGGGAAGGATGAGCGGTGAGGCGTCCTCGGATTTCCACAGTTCGTGGACTATCGACGACACGAGTTTCAGCACGCCACGGGTGCGTTGGAATCGTTCCAGCGTGGACCAGTCCTCGTAGAGCCGATCCAACAGCTCTGGATGAAGCGGATAGGAGACGCGGATTCGTTTCTCGTACTCGTCGCTGACCTTCGCTGCGTCGCGCGGGAAAAGCGCCGCGTGGCTCTGGTAGAAGTCCACGAAATTGCGCGCCACCGCGGCGATCGTCCTGAGCGCCTCGGCATCCGCGGGCTGGAACAGGCGGCGGCGGACTATCTCGAACGACTCGTTCTTGCTGGACGGTCTCCACTGATCGGCCACCCGGCGAATCACGTTCTGGAGACGCTCCAACGCGAGCTGACCGTTCGCGCCACCGACCTCGATATCGCTGCCGGCACCGGCCGCGCCTGTGTCCGAAGCCGGAATGGAGACCACCAGCATCGCCCCCGGCACGGAGCGGACGATCTCGGTCAGCGACTGGGCGAAGGTGAACTGCGTCTCGAAGGAACCCGACGGCAACTCCTTGTCCGTGACGAGCTGCCTGGCGTAGGCCACCCATTCATCGATCAGGATCAGCGCCGGCGCGTACTTCTGGATCAGCGTTCGCAGGGCCGATCCGGGATTGGTCCCGGAACGGTCCGCATCCGCAACCATCTCGTAGGCCTCCCGCCCGCCCAGCTGCCAGGCGAGCTCCCCCCACAGGGTGTGGATCTTCGTGCCGTCCGGTTTGGTGTGCGTGGAGCCGGCCTGCAGGTAGGTTCCGACCAGGGCCACCCGCCGCACCCCGAGCTTCTCGAGCCGGGGGTTTCCGTTCCCGGCCACGAGGTCCTGGATCTCCTGGGGCATGTCCTGCGCGGGAATGCCGCTGAACAGGTGGTAGAGGGCAAGCATCGAGTGGGTTTTGCCGCCACCGAAGTTGGTCTGGAGGTTCACCACGGGGCTGGCGTTGCCGTCGCCGCTCATGCGACGCAGGGCCCGGCTGAGCAGATCCCGCAGGCCCTCCGTGAGGTAGGTGCGGGTGAAGAACTCCCCCGGGTCGCCGTACTCGGGGCTGGTGGCCTGGCCGGTGTGCACCAGGTGCAGGTCGGCGGCGAACTCCGAGGCCGTGAACTCGCCGCGTGCCACGTCGTCGTGCGGGTGGATCACCTCGCGCCACGGTTTCAGTCCGCCGCCCGGCTTGAGCGATACCTTTCTCGTCTTCTTCACCTGCTGGCGGGTCTGGTCCTCGTAGACGGTTCGCCGCAGATCGGAGCGCATCTTGCGTACATCGGCCGCGGAATCGGCGGATCCCACCGCCTGGAGGAGCCGCGCGATTGTGTCGAGGGCGCGATCGGTGTCGTCGGAGCTGAACGGCGCGTTGTGGGCCCACTGGTTGCGGGTCTCCCGTAGCTCCGAGGCGAAACTCTGCTGCGCCCGGGACAGCACGTCCCTGAACTCGTAACCGCGTTCGGTGATCGCGCGCAGCTGCACCTGGACATCGTGTTTCGCGAGGATCTTCGGGGCACTCCTCCGGCTTCGCGCGTCCTCTTCGGCCCATATCGTCGGCCACTGCGACGATCCGTAGGCCTTGGTCATCACCTCGTCCACCACATCCTGGAGGCCTTCGGAGAGCAGATCGAAAGCCTTGCTGATTCGGTCCCGGTTGTTCACTGCCATCGGTGTCTCCTACGACGTGGTGCCTGCGTGTCGGGTGTGGTCAGTCATCTCGGTCCTCGGTTGCCGAGGTGATCTGATGTCGGGCGATCCGTTCCCGGGCGTCTCGGTAGATCTCCTGGATGCGTGTCTCGAGTTCCTCCTTGGGCGGCAGCGTGGTCCAGTACTCGGCCACGACTATGCCGTCCTTGTGCATCTCCAGCAGCTCCACCTGTTCCCGGCTCGCCTCGGTGCACAGGATGAGGCCGATGGGTGCCTCCTCGCCGGGCTGCCTTTCGTACCGGTCGAGCCATCTGAGGTAGAAGTCCATCTGACCCTTGTAACTCGGTTTGAACTTCCCGATCTTCAGTTCAACTGCGATCAACCGCCTCAACGGGCGGCTGAAAAACAACAGGTCGAGGTAGAAGTCGTCGTTGTCGACTGTCATCCGCTGCTGCCGGGAGACGAAGGCCCAGCCGTTGCCTACCTCCAGGAGGAACGCCTCCATCTCCCGGATGATCGCTTCCTCCAGGTCCCGCTCCGCCCAGGAGTCGTGCAAACCCAGGAACTCCAGGAAATACGGGTCACGGAAACTGTCCGCCGGGATCACCGACCCGCCCAGCGCCTGGGCGTTGGCGATCTCCTTGCGTTCGTAGCCGTGACGCCCGATGAGTTCCCGCAACGCCCGGACGCTCAGCCGCGCGTTGACGGCCTGGTCGATGTAGTAGGCCCGCGCCTCCGGGGACCGGACCGGCAGCAGTTCTTTGACGTGCGTCCAGCTCAATTGTCGCGACAGTGATACGACAATCTCTTCGTCTGGGAATACCTGGGAGAACTGGATCATGCGGTAGAGGTCTGCCCGCTTGAAGCCCCGTCCGAAGCGCCTGGTCAATTGTCGCTCCAGTGAAGCGACAATCTCCCGGTCGTACCCGGCACGGTTCTCCTTCAGCACCTCGACGTCGATCATGTGCCCGATGTGCCAGTTCCTGAGGGTCAGGGCCGCATTGGCCTGTGTGGCGACGGCGGCGCGGGTCTGTTCGATTAGCGAAGAGACCCGCTCCAGCAGGGAACCCTCCCCGGGTAGCGCCGCTTGGTGGTTGGGGGTGAGATCCGCTCCCGCGGAGGTCTCGGGCCCCGGGGCCGGTTCTGGGTGGTTGCGCGTGGTCACGGGTCAGTCCTAGTCTCCGAAGTCGAATGCTTCCTGGGTGGAGCGGGGCACCGATGCGAGTTTCCTGGCTTGTTCGTTCACGTCGCCCCATGCGCTGACGAGGCTGTTGAACAGGAGCGCGTCCTTGGCGTCCTTTTTCTTCTCGGCCTCGTGGAAGAGCAGGAAGCCGAGTTCCTTCACCGCGTCCAGATCCACCCGCACCTCCTGCAACCCTGGCAGCAACTGGGCGACCTTCTCCACCCCACCATCGGCCATCGCCGCGGCCAGACGAACCGTGGCCTCCCAGATGCTGAGCCGGTCATCGGTTTGTGGCACCCAGCCGGCGCTGAGGTTCTCGGGCGAGAGCAGCCGCGCCCTGCCGCCCCTGGCCTCGAAAATACCGCCGCGTTCCAGGGCGCTGATGGAGGTGTCGGTGGAGCGGGCAAGCTGATCCGCCAGGCCCGAGCTTTCGGTGCCCCAGCCGTAGCTGCGGTACCACTTCACGGCGAACCGCGTATCGGGATCGAAATCTGATTCCTGCTCCCCCAGCACCTCGTCGAGGGTGGCGTTGATGAGCAGCAGGGCGTCCCTCACCGACATGTCGGATCCGTCGGCCTCACGCACCCGCGCATACCGGGAGAACACCGAAATACCGGGACCAATGGCCGCCTAGGCCAGATCAACAGGGGCGATGGCCCCCTGCATGAGCGTCCGCAGCGCCTCCGGCAACTCGGACTTGAGCCGAGCGACGAACAACCGGCGAGTGATGGAATCAGCATCCACAGGTCGCGGACGGCAGGCCAGTACTATGGAGGAGGCGAGGGCATTGCTGGCCTGTGATCTAGGTCGATTGGCAAGTTCACTCCGCACCGGCCAAGTGGCGGTGATCTCCCATCCTGTTTCAATGAGTCCGTTGAGAAGAGTGTGCCAACCGGTTGATGAAGCACCGTCAGCCTCAGCATCCTGCTGTTTGTAGGCGTAATACACCGTCATGGGCACCGCCGAGTTAACGCTTCCCTGACGGATGCGACGAAAAACTGAATTGAAACCATCGACAAAGAAACGTTCTGCACCATCTTTGCCATCATGACGGTAGGGATTGGCGACGAGCTCATCCACCTTGGGTGTCAACATCGTTCCAACAATTTGCGGATGGATTTCCTGCAGACAGCGACGCAGCCACACATAGAAGAAATCAGACAAGTCAGAATATCCGATATTGTCATAGTAAGGCGGATCAGTGGAAAGTGCGAACTGACCATAAGTTCTCACACTCGCGCTAGCTTGTTCAACAATCCCACCCGCCCCAGCTGGCAATCGCTCCAGCGCCTTTGCCACCCACTCTAGCTGACTAAACATATTGCCAGACGAGCAAGAGAACGGATTCACTTCAACAAAAGACCAAACCATCGAAATAGCTTGTCGCGTAAACAAGTGGGTTGCCGAATCTCGACTCGAATCCCATGAGGCATTAATATTCGAGTAGTCGGCGAAACGGCTCACGCCAAACGCAAGATAAGCAGCAACCGCATCGGCATAGGCTTGAGCGTCAGAACCACCCTCTGCAAGGCGATCTCTCTCCGGCACCCCCGCGATCACAGCATCCACCACGATCTGTTCCCTCACCTCGGCGACGAGGTCGCTCAGTGTGGCCATGGCTACGAGTTGCCGGTTTGTGAACAGATCGACCCAGCTTTTGAGTCCGTAGTTCTGCACGCGGAATCCGAGGGCTTGTTCCGGCAGTTCGGCGTCGGACAGCCCTTCGGGTCGAGGGACCTCGGCCGCCTTTGTGTGTTCTGCGGTGGGCGAGATGTAGAGCCTGCCATGAGGACCCTCAGCCACCACGGCAATGAGATCGGCACCCATGCGTCCCGCACGCGATTCAGCCCGGATGTGATCGAAACCGATCGGTGTCCCGTCGGCTACGGAAACAGCACCCTTGCGGTTGATGGTGCCTTCATCCGCTGGCCCAATACTGTCGTGCACCACTTCGTAGTGCACCCGCCCCTCCTGGGCGGTGGCGTGTACCCAGGCTTCCTTGCCTTTTTTCTTGCTCAGCCACCACGAGTTCACCAAGGGGACCTCGATGGGGTTGGCGGGGTTGGGGCTTTTCACGGTGCGGGCCCATTTCCAGGCAATCACAGTGTGTTCGGTGCCGTCGGGGGCCTTGACCTTGGGATACAGGTGGCCAATGCGCCGGAACGCCTCGTCGCGCATCCACTTGCCGTAGTAGCGGACATCTTCTGCGAGTCCCTCGGCGCGTTGGTAGATGCTTTGTTCATTGCCTCCCGGATGCACGGGTTCCTGCCCCGCGAATTTGGGCGGTATCTCTATGAGTGCCTTGTTGATGAGCACCGCCAGAGGGTTGAGGTCGCTGGCGTGGGCCTCCAATCCCAGGCGCTGCGCCTCCAGGGGAATGGATCCGCCGCCCGCGAAGGGATCGAGCACAGCGGGAAGTTCACCGTCGTTGCTCTTGCGAATCTCCTCACGTGCCCGGCGCAGCAGTGGTTCGTCGTTGCTGTTCTCCCACACCACCAGCTCCTCCATGAGGGCGTGCAGCCGGGCGC
The DNA here is from genome assembly GCF_057238465.1 of Arachnia sp. Taxonomy (NCBI): domain Bacteria; kingdom Bacillati; phylum Actinomycetota; class Actinomycetes; order Propionibacteriales; family Propionibacteriaceae; genus Arachnia; species Arachnia sp. Next base: position 615 of record NZ_DBHHFZ010000022.1, on the reverse strand, counting down.
GTTCGGCGTCCTGCTCCTCGACGGTCGGGAACTCCTCCGGTCGCGAGGCGGGATCGTCGACGAGTTGCGCGAACAGCACGGCGCGGGCGGTCGCGAGTGGTTTGCGTGACCAGTACAGGTGCAGGGTGGAGGGGTGACCGTGGCGGATCGACTTCTCGCGAGCCGATGCGGCATTGATGGCCTCCAACGGCAGGGAGGTCTCGATGAGTTTCTTCTTCGGCGTGTTCGCCACGGATTTTCCTTCGGTGTCTACGGGTTGGCTGGAATGGTTTGGGACGGTCATCGTGGCGGTCCTCCCCTGTTCCAGTAGTCTCTCCATTCCTCGTTGTAGGAGCGTGTGGTGGTGGATGGTTCGAGGTGTGCGAAGGCGTCGGTGACGTAGCGCAGTTCGTCGTGTTCGGGGCCATCGGGTGAGACCTGGACGAGCGCCAGGCGGTGTCTCTCGCCCTGGGTCTGGGCGAAGGTGACCTCGTTGGTCGTGATGGCGAACGTGTCGGCCCCCTCGATCCGGCCCTTGACCTCGATGTAGTGGATTCGGCCCTCGTCATCGGTGGAACGGATGTCGTAGCCGGGATTGTTGCGGGGCATCTCCACCGGGTTCCTGCCGATGGCCCG
>NZ_DBHHFZ010000021.1:0-45515 GCF_057238465.1 Arachnia sp. | reverse complement strand
CGCGTCTTCACTCGGCGCTCGGGTACCGGACACCCAACGAGGCCGAACACGATTTGGTAAGCAGTAACAAAGCCGCCTGACCAACACAATCAACCACAGTCCGAGACACGCCCGGCAGTCCATCCGATTGCTGTTGTGACGATGGTGCAGGTGATGGTGCCACCGACCGCCATGGGGAATGACAGTGACTCGGTTTTCTCTTCTGAAGGGAGCGGGAATTCTGTAGGAGTGACGCATACGCGTACGGAGGTGGTGGATCCGGTTCCGGAGGCGGGGGGTGGGTCTTATGGGGGTGGTTCTGGTGGTGGGGAGGGGGTGGTGGAGCAGGAGCGGGAGGATCCGTGTGCTGGTGTTCCTGAGGCGAGACGTGGGAGCTGTGCGGTCGCGTGGCGCGGTCTGGGGAGGCCGGGCGGGTCCGCCGGGCCGTGGGGGCGTGCGGGGGTGCCGGTGGTGGTCACCTCGGCCGACGTCTCCAGGGTCATGGCCTCCGGGTCGGGCGTCGTGCGCCAGCCTCCCGGGGCCCGGGCCCTGGTGTCCAGGATCGTCATCGTCTACACCTCGTCGGCCTCCCAGGAGCTGGTCACCCGGGTGGGGGACCAGGAGGTGAGCGTCGTCGCCACGCCGGTGTCCTACACCTGGCAGTGGGGCGACGGGACCACGACCACCACCACCGACCCGGGGGCCGCCTACCCCGACCACACCGTCTACCACAGGTACTCCCGCACGGCCCGCGGCGTGACCATCACGCTGACCACGACGTGGACCGCGACCTACTCCGTGGCCGGCGGACCCCCGCAGCCCGTCTCCGGCACCCTGACCACCACCGACACCGCAGACCCCTTCGACCTCGTGCGCAGCATCTCCTACCTCACCGACGACGCCGAGGAGGCCCAGGACCACTAGACCCCGCTACGGGAGTGCCGGGGGCGGTCGGCGTGGCGCGGACAGGGTCTTGCGGGTTGGCGCGGATTGTGGGCTCATCTTGTGACACCGGCGGAGGTCTCTGGCCGGGAGTAGACATCGCGACCCGCCATGGCCTCGTGCAGGTGGGGCTGCCGAGGCTGCTGGCGAGGCGTTCCGGCGGGGGCGGGGCTGGTGAGCGCCCGTTGCGGGCCCTGATCAACGGGACGCCTCGAGCGGGCCCCGGCCGGCAAGACCGCCGCGCCACCACCCTGCACCCCCGACAACCGGGTCAGGAACCGCCAGGGCAAGGGGATCCCGCGGCAGAAGACCGCCGGCCTTCAGATGCTCTCGCCCACCGCGGCCCCGAGCGCTGTGGAACGCGGCTTCAGCCGTCTCGGGCACCATCGCGGTCTTGCCGCACGCGGTGTCCTGCTCGCCGTCCGGTACCGGGTCGCCGCACGCCGCCGCACGCAGCGCCGGCACCGGCCACTAGCTCAGACGACTTCCGCAGCAGGGTCTGGGGCGGTTCTGGCGCGTGGCGGTGCGACCGGTTGGCGGCCGTAAGCTCATGGTCGGGGCCGACAGGAAGGCCGCTCAGGCGGGGTTGCACATGGGAAAGGAGGGCCTTCGTGGGGCGAATACGGTATTTCGTTGGGATTCCGCGGATCTTAGCGGAGCGTCAAGACCGGATGCCGCGCTCCCATGTGCGCACAGGGGGGTCTGCGCACATGGGAGCGCGGCAGCCCATCCTGACGGAAACTCAAAAACCGCGGAATCACGCGGAAGACTCGCGTTCGTCCCGGCGAGCCCCTCCTCTCCCATGTGCAACCCTCTCCTCCGGCCAGGCCGACGCACGCACTGCCGGCGCCGACCCCGACGACTTCCACAACAGGACCTAGTACGACCGCGCCAGGCCGACGGGGCCCACTCGACTCGTTACCGGCCCTGCGGGCTCGTGCGACCAGCGCCGCCCGGCTCGCGTCGAAACGCAGACCCCGGGCTCCACCTATGGGGCGGGTGCGGAGGCGGGCCGCACGCGGCAGAGCGGCCGCCCGCCCCTTAAACCGACCTCGACGCGGAATACGACCGATCTCGGTGCGGAAGTGAACCGATCTCGGCGAGAAGGGGGCGGCCCCGGGACCAGCAGCCTCGAGACCAGCGGCCCCGGGACCAGGGGATCAGCCGCCGAACCACTCGCTGACACGCGCCACGATCGCCTTGTCGAAGGCGTCATCGGAGTGGTGACGGGCGATCCAGGCCGAGAATGAACCACCCGCGGCCTCGTCCATCTGCCTGCGGCAGGCCTCCGGCTCCCTCAGCGCCCGGGTGAGCATCGTCGCCGCCTCCCCGAGGTCGCGGTAGATGAAGGGGTAGGACGGCGGAACGAGGGCGCGCGCCCAGTCTCGGTCGGGCAGGATGCCGATCACGCCCGCGCCCAGCGCCTCCACGTAGAGCAGGCCGTAGGACACCTTGTCCGCGGTGGCCAGGAAGGCGGTCGTTCGCGCCAGTGCCTCCCAGTAGGACTGCCTGGTGGCGGTCAGCGGCCCCATCCACACCCAGTCCCGCTGGGAGATGCTCATTGCGGCCTCCGAGACGAGGCTGTCCTCCTGCAGCCGCATCTCGACCTTGAGCGGAACCGCCCTACGCACCTGCTCGATGACCCGGAAGAACTGCTCTGGGTGCTTCCCTCGGGTGAGGTAGATCGACGGGTACAGAACGATCGGCACATCCGAGTAGGCGCGCGGCTGGATGTGGTCGAGTCGGAATCCGAGGTTCACCCACGCGAGCGTGGACTTCTCGTAGAGGTGCTGCGCCGTCCACTTCGCCACGAGCTCGCGCACCTCGTTGGCGGTGCGCTGGGAGTCCGCGAACGTCGGGAACAGGGCGCACGACAGCGCGAGTGTCGCCATGTGGACCTTCGGGGCGTTCGACGGCACGGGGCGCCAGACGAAGTTCATGATCCGGGGCTCCGCCACCGTTCCCGGTGCCGTGCCGGGCGCGTGGGAGAGCACCTGCCAGATATGGGGGGAGTCCGCTGCGTCCATGTTGATGACCACGAGATCCGTCGGATCTAGTCCCTCCAGGGGAACGACGTCGAAGTCCTCGCTCTGCCGGGGGACGGGGGCGATGACGGTCGACTCCGGGAAGATCCTCAGCAGCCGCCGCACCAGGGTGTCGCCGGCCTCGTGGCCCGCGACACGGCCGGCGGACGAGATGTCGATGTCGTCGTACTTAATGGCGATTCTCATGACCGTACCTCCACGGGTTCTTCAGTCCTTCACAAGGATCTCATCAAGGTCGTCGTCATTGCTCGTGCGGGCGGGGATTCTCATGCTGTAGAAGGATCGATGGATGAAGAAGAGGGACACGAGGAAGAAGGCCGCCGCCAGGACGTGCACCAGGGTCCCCAGTCCCTGTGCGGTCAGGCTGACGGCGAGCTCGACGGCGAGCAGGCCGAAGAGGGTCGTGAACTTGATGATGGGGTTCAGCGCGACCGACGAGGTGTCCTTGAAGGGGTCGCCGACGGTGTCGCCGACGATCGAGGCGTCGTGCAGAGCGGTGCCCTTCATGTGCAGGTCGACCTCGACAACCTTCTTCGCGTTGTCCCACGCGCCCCCGGCGTTCGCCATGTAGATCGCCTGGTACAGGCCGAACACCGCGATCGACACCAGGTAGCCGATGAAGAAGAAGGGCTCGACGAAGGCCAGGGACAGCGTCGCGAAGAAGACCGCGAGGAAGATCGTGAGCATCCCCTGCTGGGCGTACTGGGTGCAGATGTCGACGACCCGCTTGGAGTCCTCCACGGAGGCGCGCTCGGCCCCCTTGTCCAGGTGGATCGACTCCTTGATGAAGGCGACGGCCCGGTTAGCGCCCGTGGTCACCGCCTGGATGGAGGCTCCGGAGAACCAGAAGACCACGGCCCCGCCGGTGATCAGGCCCAGGAGGAAGGGCGCGTGCATGAGGGAGAGGTTCTCGATGCCCCTGGTCAGGTGGTCGGTCAGTCCGATGATGATCGAGAAGATCATGGTGGTGGCGCCCACGACGGCGGTTCCGATGAGGACGGGCTTCGCCGTCGCCTTGAAGGTGTTGCCGGCGCCGTCGTTGTCCTCCAGGAGGAACTTGGCCCTCTCCCAGCGGGGGGCGAGGTCGAAGTCGCGCCGCAGTTCGGCGTCGATGCCGTCGAGCTCCTCGATGCGCGAGAGCTCGTAGACGCTCTGGGCGTTGTCGGTGACCGGACCGTAGGAGTCGACGGCGATGGTCACCGGCCCCATGCCCAGGAACCCGAAGGCGACCAGGCCGAAGGCGAAGACGGCCGGCGCCACCATGATCTCCTCCAGCTCTGAGCCGGACAGGAGGAAGGCGCCTCCCATGAGCCCGACCACGGTGATGCCGAGCCAGAAGGCGGAGAAGTTGCCCGCCACGACGCCGGAGAGGATATTGAGGCTGGCGCCGCCCTGACGCGAGGACTTGACGGTCTCGCGGACGTGCTGGGACCCGGTGGAGGTGAAGACCTTGACCAGCTCGGGGATGAGCGCCCCGGCCAGGGTCCCGCAGGTGATGATCGTGGCCAGGCGCAGCCACAGCCCGGTGCCCTGCCCGGCCAGGACCAGCCAGGTGGCCAGGTAGGTCAGTGCGATGCACAGGGCGCTGGTGAGCCACACCAGGGTGGTCAGCGGGGTCTCGAAGTTCATCCTCTCGGCGTCCCCGAAGCGCGCTCGGCACCACGCCGCGTTGATCCCGTAGGCGGCCCAGGCCGCCAGGATCATGGCCGCGCGCACCGTGAAGATCCACACCAGCAGCAGCGCCTGGAGCCGGGCGTCCGAGACGGCCAGCAGGACGAAGGTGACCAGGGCGACGCCGGTGACGCCGTAGGTCTCGAAGCCGTCGGCGCTGGGGCCCACAGAGTCGCCGGCGTTGTCTCCGGTGCAGTCGGCGATGACGCCGGGGTTGCGGGGGTCGTCCTCGTCGATCTTGAAGACGATCTTCATCAGGTCGGCGCCGATGTCGGCGATCTTGGTGAAGATGCCGCCCGCGATGCGCAGGGCCGAGGCCCCCAGGGACTCGCCGATGGCGAAGCCGATGAAGCAGGCGCCAGCCACGTCCGGGGGCAGGAACAGGAGGATCACGAGCATCATGAGCAGCTCGAGGCTGATGAGCACCATGCCGATGCTCATGCCCGACCGCAGCGGGATCCTGTGCACCTCGTGCGGCTTGCCGCGCAGGGAGGCGAAGGCGGTCCGCGCGTTCGCGAAGGTGTTGACCCGGATCCCGAACCACGCCACGCAGTAGGAGCCGCCCATCCCGAGTAGGGAGAAGAGCACGACGATACCGACCTTGGCCCACCCGAAGCCGACCAGCGCCTTGTAGTAGACGACGATGACGGCGGTGATGAACGCCCACAGGATTATGAGGAAGCGCCCCTGCCGCACCAGATAGGCCTGACAGGTGGAGTAGATGATCTCGGCGATCTCCCGCATCGAGGAGTGCACGGGGGCCCTGCTTAGGCGCAGGAAGGTGACCGTGCCGAAGCCGAGGCCGAGCAGACAGATGCCGATGCCCACCAGGAGCAGGGCCCGTCCGCTCAGGCCCGGGGTCACGAGGATGCCGGACAGGTCGGGGAGTACGAGGTTGGCCTCCCCTCCGCCGACGTCGGCACCGTCCTCAGTACTGAGGAGGCTCGCTGTCAGAGGAGAGAGACAGCACGAAAGGAACATGAATCATCGCCTGTTCGTCCGCTGTGTTGGGATTGCCGCTGGGCGGTGCGAGTCTAACGACTGCGGGGAGGGCCGGCCAAGGCGGCGGGGCCGGCCGCAGTCTCGGGTGCACGAGTTGAGAGCGCAGGTCGCGGCCAGGAGGCAGACGGCGATGATGGTCGGAGCGGTGCGGCTGAGACCGCTGAAAGGTCTTGCCCCGTCAGGGGCTGAACGACAGTGGTCTATCCTGGGGCGCATGAGTACCAGGTCCCCGACCTCCAGACGTGCGGGCCTGAATCGGGGGGCAGTTCTCGACCAGGCGGTGCGCCTGTCCCGGGAGCACGGGGTGGAGGGCTGGTCGATGCGCGACATCGCGCGCTCGCTGGACGTGGTGCCCTCCGTGATCTACCACTACTTCCCGCAGAAGGACGACCTGTGCGACGCCGTCGTGGAGGAGGTCTGCTCGTCGGTCGAGCTCCCCGGCGCCGACCTGGACTGGAAGGAGTGGTTCACCGAGCTGCTCACGGCCTACCGTCCGGTGTTCCTGCGCTACCCCGGCGTCACCGACCGGCTGGCCATGGGTAGAATCACCGAGTCCTTCCTGCCCGTCATCGACATGGCGATGGCCAAGCTGGCCGACGCCGGCTTCGGCACTCTGGCGCCGTTGGCCTACGCAATGATCTTCAACGTGACGGTCTCCACAATCGGCATGCGCGACATGCGGATGCACCGCACCAGGGGCGGTGGACGTGCCTACGACATGTCCGCCATGGTCAGACGGCTCGGCGCGATGACAGCGAGGTCCGAGGGGCTCGATGTCATGGTCAGGAACTTCTTCGTACCGCTGACCGACGAGGAGCAGAAGAACCGCATCAGCGAGGAGTACTTCGAGCTCATTATCGCCTCGCTGCTCGACGGCGTCGAGCACGTCCTGCTGCCCCGTGCCGCGGCCCGGCCCGACGGCGGCTCCTGAGCGCCTCCGGAGGCGCGGCAGGGCGGGGGAGCGGCGGTCCCTCCGCAATGAGGTCGCGGGGCGACTCACATGACGGGAACCGCGAGCGAGACGGCTGCTCGCGCGTACCGCCGTCGCGTCCTCGGGGAGGCGCCGATGAGGACGACTCGCGCAGCCGCGCGAGCGGTCGGCAGATCGGCCAGGGAGTCCGTCACGAACTCCGCCGCCTCAATGGGCACGCCCTGCTCGCGGAGCGCCTCCGCCTTGCGCGTCCCGACCCGGTGGTCGGCGAACTCCATTCCGGACGGGGTCTCGATCAGGATGGAGGCGGAGAGCAGGTCGTAGGGGATGCCGACGGCGGTGAGCAGGGCCTCTGCAAGACGCCGCTCCGTGGCGGTGGCAATGACGATTCGCGCGCCCTCGGCATGCTGCCGACGTATCCGCTGCACGGCTTCATCGCGCACCCAGGAGGGACTGGCGCCGATTCGGCGTCCGCCGGACCTACGTCCTGGCGGACTCCACCAAGTTCGGCGTGGTGGGCAGCTTCGAGGTCGGCACGTGGCACGACCTGACCGGGCTCATCGCGGACAGGGTCCCGCCGGACGGCATTGCGGCCGCTGCCCGACGGGCCGGGAGCGAGTTGGTCGTGGCGTCGCCGCGCGAGTGATCACGGCTCTTGGTCGCCGAGGTCCAGGATCGCCCCGGCGGCGGCGCGCACGACGTCGTCGAGCCAGTCGGGGACAGGGGTTCCCTCGGCCAGGTGGGGGCGGACCAGTCCGTAGGGCACCGCCTGGCAGGCGGCCGTGACCAGCTCCATGCGGCGCGGCGTGACCCGCCCGTAGCGCCTGGCCACCAGCGCGCGGGTGACGGAGAGGTAGTCGTCGTTGATGTGGAGGGCCTCCTGGCGGACCGCCTCCGGCCCGGTCCGTGCCAGCGCGGGCTGGCGCCACAGGGTCATGGCGAGCGCCTCCTCGCGGTTGTCCCGGCTGTAGCTCACGACGTAGACGGCGCTGGCCACCAGGGCGAGGCCGGCGTCCTCCTGCGCGGCGAGCTTGAGCAGGCCGGCATGGAAGCGCCTGATGGAGCGCAGCCACAGGCGTGCGAAGAGCTCGTCGCGGGAGCTGAAGCGGTGGTAGATGGAGCCCGTCGTCACCCCGGTGGCCTGGGAGATGTCGGCGACGGAGGCCTGTCGGCCGTGGAGCGCGACGGCGTGCAGAGCGCCGTCGAGAATATCGTCTGCCGTGTACTTCGAGGGTCTTGCCACACGGCGACCGTATGCCCGGCGCGGCCGCATGTGGAATAGATGATCTCTTCTAGAAAGCGGACCCGGCCGGCCGAGATCTTTCGCGGCACCCTGCGCCTACGACCGTCCCGGACCTCAGCCCAGTGCGCCCACGAAGCCTCCGAGCCGCCTGATGCCCTCGGCGAGCTCCTCGCGCGATGCGGCGTAGGACAGGCGCACGTGCGTGTCGGCCATGGCGGGACCGAAGTCGACCCCCGGGGTCAGGGCGACGTGCGCCTCCTCCAGGGCCCGCGAGCAGAAGGTCATCGAGTCCAGCCCTGTGCCCGAGACGTCGAAGTACACGTAGAAGGCGCCGTCGGGCTCCGCCGGCACCGGCAGCCCGATCTCCTTCAGGCCGTCCAGGACGATCCGGCGTCGTGCCTTCAGCTCGACCCGGCGCGCCTCGCAGGAGGCGAGTGCCTCCGGCGTGAAGCAGGCCAGCGCCGCCATCTGAGTGGGCGTGGAGGCGCACAGGAAGAAGTTGACGGCCAGATTGTCGGCAGCGTCCAGCAGCTCCTCGGGCAGCACCAGCCAGCCCAGGCGCCAGCCGGTCATGCCGAAGTACTTCGAGAAGCTGGAGACGATAATGGCCTCCGGGTCGGTCTCCAGCGCCGTGCGGGCCGCGCCGCCCTCGACGTCGGGGTCGGCCAGCGACAGGTAGATCTCGTCGACGATCCGCCACGCGTCGCGGGCCCGCGCCTGCTCGCAGATGCGGGCGAGCTCGTCGAAGGGGATGGTCGTGCCCGTCGGATTCGACGGCGTGGCGAGCATGACGGCACTCGTGGCCTGAGTCCAGGCCACCGTCATCGCCTCGACGTCGAGCTGGTAGCGGCTGGACGCGCTCGTGGGGGCCAGGACCACCCGGCCTCCGAAGGCCTCGACGAGCTCGCGGTTGCAGGGGTAGCACGGGTCGGCCATGACGACGTCGTCGCCGGGCTCAGTGGTCAGGGCCGTGGCCAGCAGCAGGCCCGCCGAGGCCCCGGCCGTGATGAGGATCCTGCGGGGATCCACGCTCACCCCGTGCCGCGAGGCGTACAGTTCGGAGAGGGCCTCGCGCAGCGCCGGCAGTCCCGCGGCGGGCGTGTAGGGCAGCGGGCGTCCGTCCATGGTGGCGCGCATGGCCTCGTGAACCCCGGGCGGGGCGCCGAAGTCCGGCTCGCCCAGGCTCAGCTTGGCCACATGGCGGCCCGCGGCCTCGATCTGGCGTGCGCGTGCGCCGATGGACATCGCGTGGAAGGGCTGGGCGTTGCGGGCGCGCTGAGCGAGCTTCATGAACACTCCTGTGCGGACGGGGACGCCCCGCGGCGGGGCTCTCACCCACAGCGTAGGACGACGACGGCCTTGTGTCCGCCACATCGGGGGAGATGCTGAGGCTCCTGGTGCGGTAGGGTTCGGGCGTCGGAGCGAGCGGGGCCCACCGTCCGGTTCCGGCGGGCCCCCATAGCTCAGCGGTTAGAGCAGCGAGCTTATACCTCGTGCGTGCCTGATAAGCACATGGTCCTGGGTTCGAATCCCAGTGGGGGTACCACGGTGCCGTCGCGCGGCCCGGCGTCATGAGACGGTTGTGGTCGCGGCGCGGTCTTGTACGGTCCGCAGCCGAAGTTGTGTGCGGCGGGCAGGCGCTTGCACTCGCCTCGCCATTTAGATCCGGAGCCGCCCATGGCCTGCTGCTCCCTGCAGACGCCCGTCGCGAAAGCGGTGCGCGTCGACGCAGGACTCGAGAATATTGCCATCAAGCACTGCCGGGTCGCCACCGGCCTCCAGGTAGGGCTCGATAATCCTGTCGAGGAGCTCGCCCTCGAATATCTCGGTGCTGCTGTGGGCGAGAAATCCCTTGGATATCAGCGACCTGACATATGTCAGGAGGTCCTCGGCGCAGCGCGTGAGGTAGTCGTGCTCATCCTGGTCACCACGGCAGTCCCTCTTGAAGGTGCTGCCTTCGAGGTCGTAGGTGACATAGCCGTCGTCCGGGGCGTCGAGGGCGGTGCCGATGTTCTTCAGCTGTAGATCGCCGTGTGTCAGGTGCCGATGCATCCGCGCGATATGACGGCTCGTGCTCTCCAGCGTCAGTGCGATGCGCCCGAGGTAGGCGTTTTCGACGACATACCCGTTCCAGTCCCCGGAGCCTCCCCAGTCGGTGGTGGTCAAAGGATCCAGGCCGGGCATCGTGGTCGTCACCAGAAAGGCGCCGTCGACGCCGGGCGCGTCTATCATCTCATCGAACGCCGGTATCAGCGCTGTTAACCCATACCCCCGGGCTCGTTGCAGCGCCTCGAGCTCTCGCTGTCCCTTCTCCGGGGCGCGGTGAATCTTGACCGCCACGGATATGTTCCTCATGGCGTCGCTCAGGAAGAAGACGCCATGGGCGCTGTCGCCGATGGCGAGCTGGTCGACGGGGTCCTCGGTCAGCCGGCACCTGAGCCTGAGCGACAGCTCGCGAGCGGCCAGCCGGCGCTCCCTCATGGTTGCCCTGCCCGTTGCCGGAGATGACAGGAACGTGGAAGATCTCAAGGCGGCGCCTCCTGCCGCAGGGTGCCGGTGGTTTCATCGAGCGCCCCTTATGAGCGCATCTATCTTCTGTCTGTAGGTCGTCGCCGTTGTAATGGTCTGCCGCTCGCCCTCAAGGGCCTGCTCAACAATGATGGCGGCAGGACGCGCCCCTTGATTGCCGTGATTGGCATCGACGTGAGGCCGAGCCTTCATGGCCATCGGTACGACCTCCGCTCTACGATTGGTCCTGTCGATGACGACTCCGGTCAGGGACGGGATCTCAATTGCGTAACCGGTTTCGCGCTGTGCCCGATCGGCGTAGTCGATCAACAGGGAGAGCAGTATCTTGAGGTGGCCCTGGTTGTCGACCGCGGTCGCGCTGAGAACACCGCGAAATGATTGCAGCCACGTATTCCGAGGGTATACCACCATGCGTTGCCCGTCCTCGGCCCGGCGTGACGCGGCGGTCAGGCCTGCCGACTTGAGAGCATCGAAGAAGTCTTCATCCAGACGGCCGTCCGACGTCAGAACAACACGCTCGCCGGCATCGCTCAGCTTCTCCCTGTATCCGGTCGTCCCCATCAGTCGATGCTGTGGCGGGACCTCGCGCATGGCGTTGATGTCGAACATGATGGCGACCATCATAGACGGGGCGTCGCGTCGCCCGCGGGCGCGCGGACACTGCGTGAGCCTCCGACGTCGTCCTTCAAGCCGGCGACCGGAGTGCTAGGTTGCGGTGGCGGGAGAGCCTCAGGGCGCGCCCGGCCTCCGTGGTGGAACTGGTAGACACCGCGACCTTAAAAGTCGCTGCCTGTGGGCGTGCGGGTTCGAGTCCCGCCGGGGGCACCACAACCCCCCTACTCAAACCCTCGTCATGCAGCGCATGGTTGGGGTCTGTGTCGGGGGTCTGCAAGCACCTGCCCTTCAGGGCAGGTGCTTTGCGTTGTGGAGACTGGCCATTGCCGCTGCTAGGTCCGTGGGGCCTGTGTTCCGGATCAGGTCCCTGGTCGGCGAGACACGTCTCTCGGTCGGTGCCTAGCGCCTGCTGGCTGGCGTCCCACATGTTGTGGTCGGTGGCAGATGTCTCTTGGTCTGCCTCATCCCATGTCTCTCGTCCTGGATCTGGCGCTCGCATGCCGGTGATCTTCGTCTCGTGGTCTGCACCTGGCTCCTGCTGGCCGATGCCCGGTGCGTCTTGGTCTGTGCCCGGTGATGGCCGGTCGCTCATGGACGCGCCTTGGTCAGTGGGTGTCTGTTGGGCGGCGGCGCGCAGGGCAGGGCTAGCTAGCTGGTCGAACAGCGGGTTGAGCAGTCCGAGGGCGCTGGTGGTGTTGGCTGCGTCTTTGGTGAGGGGCAGCTTGGTCATGATGGCCGCGGGTGCAGTGTCGTGGGCCGGGTCTGGGTCGTCTGCTGCGTCTGGTGCCGTCGGTGGCTGCGTGGCTGTGGGGTTGAGCCTGTCTGGCGGGAAGATGACGTTGCCGCGGTGGTCTGTTTTGGGGTTGATCAGTATGCGGCTGAAGAAGACTTGGTTGAGTAGCTTCTTGAGGTGGTCGGGGGCGGCGGTGTACATGCGGTGGCAGTCTTCGAGTAGGTCGAGGGCTTGGTCGAGGTGGGCTCTGACCAGGGTGGCGTCTGCTTGGTATTCCTTGAGGCTGCGCTCGATGTCGGTGAGTTGGCGGGCCAGGCGGTCTTGTTCTTCTTTGAGCAATTCCAGGGGGATGGCTCCGGCGTAGTGGGCGTGGAGTAGGCTGCGGCGCTGGTCTTCCAGTTTGGTTCGTCGCATGCGCAGGGCGCGGATGTCTTTTTGGGAGCTGGCTTGGATGTGGTCTAGTTCTTCGTCCAGGTAGGCCTGGATCATGTGGCGGTCCTGGGGGCTGAGGACGAGGGAGCGGTAGAGCTCGGCTACGCGCTGTTCGACTTGGTCGATCAGGACGGCGCTAAAGTCGCAGGTGTGGAGGCGGTGGCGCCGGGTGCATACCAGATAGGGGTAGATGAGGCCGGCGCGACTTTTGGCGTTCTGGACCATCAGGCGTGATCCGCAGTGTCCGCAGACGGCGGTGCTTTTGAGGTAGTGGTTGTGCAGGCGCTGGCGCTCGCCGTTGCGGTGGGTGGTCAGGATGGTCTGTACCGTCTGCCAGGTCTCTGCATCCACCAGTGCCTCGTGGTTTCCGGGGTACTCCACGCCCTGGAAGGTGACCACGCCGCGGTAGTAGGGGTGGCGCAGCAGGTTCTGCAGGCGGTTGGCGCTCAGAGGCCTGGCGGCTTTGCTGGGGGTAGCCGGGACATCCAGGCCCAGGCCGCTGAGGTGCTCAGCGAGCTGGCGGACGGTCCACCTGCCGGTGGCGTACTCGCTGAAGGCCAGGCGCATCAGGGGTGCTCGCTCGGGGTCGAGCTCAACGGTGCGGACCTCGCGGCCCTGCTCATCCCGTGTTCGGACGTTGCGGTAGCCCAGGGGCGCTTTGCTGATGGTGCCGCCGTTCTTGACCTTCTGGCTCATGCCCTTGATAGCCTCATTGGCCAGGTTGCGGGAGTAGAACTCGGCGATCGAGCTCATGATGCCGTGCAGCAGCATGCCGCCGGGGGTCTGGTCGATGTTCTCGGATGTGGAGATCAGGCGCACACCGGCCTGGTCGAAGGCCTTGTTGATCTCGACGTCGTCGGCGCGGTTTCTTGCTAGGCGGTCCGGTTTGTGGACGATGCAGAAGTCGATCTCGGGCGTCTCGCGCAGATAGCGGAGCATCTTCTGCAGCTCGGGCCGGTTGGCGGAGCGAGCCGACTCGCCGCGGTCCACGAACTCCTTGACGATCAGTGCTCCGAGGGAAGCGGCCTTGCGCTTGTTGGCCTCGCGCTGGGCGGGGATGGAGAAACCCTCCTCGGCCCCACCGCGCTCGGCCTGGCCGCGAGTGGACACGCGGATGTAGGACACCGCCCGCTTGGGCTCCAGGGAGGCTGCCATGACGGTCAGCGGGTCGGCTGGTAGGCCGCTGCTTGATTGGTATGGCTGCTGGTTCATGGCGTCCTCCTCCATATGACCCACGCGGCATGGGCCCGGCCCCGAGGCACCTGGATTTCGGCGCTTGGTTCTCGGGCTGTGGTTTCGCCGCGGCTGGCGGCGGGCTCGCTCTGGGCCGCGCCGAGCTTGCTCCGGTGTCGATGCGACCCGGGTGCTTGGGTGGGTGTTTTAGCTGGTAGAAGCAGGTTTGCCTGCTCCTACGTCCATTAACGCTCTCTTCACCAGAACAGTCAAGGGCATTATTCGTTGGAATGGCGGGGAAAGGTGAGGGTAGTGGTGGGAGCGGGAGTTGGTGGGAAGGATCCGGCGCCGATGCTCTACCGGGCAGTCGGTGACCCTTGTAGCGGGCAGGGATGCCAACTAGCTGCTCAGGCCACTGGCTGGTATGGTATGTCGATGGCTACGGCTGCCTTTTCGATCCACTGCTCGTGACGACGCAGCCGGTTGGTCGCCATGGCCGCCTCGGTGTCCTGTGTGTCTTGACTATTCGCCAAGTGATCGATGTGGCTGACCATTTGATCGAACCGCTGATCCATCCGCTTCTCGAATTGATCGAACCGCTCATCATGCTGGTCCAAGCGATACGCAATGGTGGCAAACCGCTCATCGATCCGTGTGAACTCCTTGGCGATCGCCACAAAGCCGTTGTCCACCTCGGCGCGGAGGGACGTCAACTGCTGATCTGTTTTATCTAACCGTTTGTCCACCTTCACCAGATGATCCTCGACACCATCCAATCGGTCTTCTACCTTGTCGAGTCGCCCTTCAACAGCGTCAAAGCGCTGATCGACCTCATTAAATCTTTTGTTCATCTCGTCGAACCGTTGGCCGACTTCCTCTTTGAAATCCGTCAGCCGTGATTCGTTCTTGTCAAACCGCTCATTAACCTGCGCAAATCCATCGCGCATCATTGCTGCTATATCGTCCAACTTTATATTTTTCGTCACGCCTCTATTTAACCATGCTGCCACGATCAAAACAAGGCCGAGCTACTTTCTTCATGCTGCTCCATCGCTTCGACTGCCACACCAAAGATAGAGCCTGCTTCTGCGTGCAGGTCAGGAAAAATGCATGCAGTGGACGTTTGGATTTCATATCCGCATTATTGACGAACACTGTCAGCTGTTTGTTGGGCGGCTGAACATAGCGCCGCGTCTATTTTTGAGATTCAGGAAGTTGGTTCCGCAGCTCGGACACCTGTTTGGCTAGAGAGTCGGATGCGCTTTTAGTTGAGGAATTGTGTAGGATCCCGCGAACGTGGGTATCCTCGAGCCACCTCCAAAACACTTCTACGCTTACCCTGCGCCCTGCTGTATAAGCCCAGCCAGCTCTTCCACGGTGACGACGCGGAACAGGGCGGTGTTCAGTCCGGGGTCGGCGGCGATGGCCTGGCGCAGCTGGTGGGCCCGCCCGGCGTCGTCCATGGCCCAGACGACTTGCGGGTAGTAGCCACCCGTGGCGGCTTGCTCGATGCCGCTGTCCAGGTGGTCTTGGTAGTCGTGGCAGGTGGCCAGCAGTCGGGCCGGATGCTCGCTGCCCAGGTCGATTTCCAGCAGCCAATGGTCCTCATCGCCCTGCGCCGTGGTAGTGACGGCTTCCAGGTCGGGCTTGAGCCAGCGCCGCGCGCCGGAGACCAGTGTCCAGGAACGCCAGCAGGCCGGCTCGGTGCGTACCCAGCTCAGCCAGCCGCCAATGGCCCGCATGGCTTCATGGATCAGCACCCGCGTCTCGGTGATGGCCAGGGTGTGCAGTACGAACAGGGGTGAGGGTTGGTTGATTCGTCGTGGTCTGGCCGCCGGGTTGCTCAGCCGCCAGCCTGCCGGGCGCAGGTACCAGACCATGCCTGCCGAGCCGCGCCGCACCCCACCGATGCGCCGTGGCAAGCGCTCCACCAGACCACACAGGCGCAGCCGGTTGAGATGCCGATTGGCCTGCCGCAGCCGAGCGGCTGCCGAGGCATGGGCCTGGTTGTCCAGCCGGGCCAGTTGCCGGGTGGTGGCCAGCCGATGGGCTGCCAGCAGCTCCAGCAGCTGCCAATCCCGCCCGGCCAACTGCTGCGCCACCTCCGCCAGCTGACGGCGGGTCAGGCGACGGGGCGGGGCGGGAGACGCGGTGGCAACTGCGGCCGCGTCGGGTGAGCTGAATGAAGCAGTTGGAGCATCCCTGCCAGCGGGGCCGGGCCGTGACTGTGCGGTGGGTACTGCCGCTGCCATAACAGGGCAGCAGTCGCCGCGGCAGGCGGGCACTTTTCCGCTATCTGCCGCCGATTGCGCTGAACGTTCAACAACGCGACTGGTCCAGCGATTGGTCTGGCGAGTGGTCTCGCCACCGTCTTGATGACTGGACTGGCCGCTGACCCCATGGGCACTGGTGGCGCCGGGCAGAGCACTGTGGTGGTCGGGGGCTCTGTCGGCAGTGTTGAGACTGACCTCGGGCTGGCTGTTGTTGGGGTGATGTGGCTGCGACATGATCTCCTCCTTGTTGGTAATGAACGGATTGGTGGGAGCGGTGGAGCGGCTGAACTATTGGCGGGAGTGCTTAGGTGGCCTTTCTCCTTCCACCCTCACCCCACAGCCCTGCCCTCCGTTCCCTCGCGCTGTTCTTGCAGAACAGTCCTCCCGCCGAGAACACGGGGCCACACATCGGGCAAGGGTTATAGGGCTCGGGTGGAACCACATGACCGGAGGTTCCGATAGATGCAGCGCGGCGGCCGAATAAGAGTGGCCGCCCCGCTCAGCGCTACCCAATTTCTTTGACCACACGCTTGACCTGGTTACGTGTCAGTGTGACAGGCAATGGGGAGGAGACGACCCGGGCGGGGACTGGCGGGAGACCTAATCGCGCTCATGGCCTCGCTCTCTTCCTCGGTCGCCGGCCGATGATGGTTTCCGCTGCTGTTTTCGGCTCTTGCGAGACTGATTGGCTTTTCGCGTCGTTTGCTAATTTCTCTGTCACTGGCTGGCTCGCAGACGGTGCTAGTCCCAGTCGCTGCATCAGGGCTGTTTCGACGTGGTGGGCGTCTTGGCCGTATCGGGCGGCGCTGAGGGCTTTGAGGTGGGCGGCATCGGTGGTTTCTGGGGGTGGTGCCAGGGTGCGGGCCAGGGCCCAGGGCTGGGGCTGGCCGCCGTGGAGGGTGCGGGCGTAGACGGTGAAGCGCGGCAATAGTTGGAAGTCCTGGGCCTCAAGTTCGACGGCTTGTTTGGCTATGTCAGCGGCATCGGTTGCGCCCAGGCCGAAGATGATCTTGTTGCGCACGTTGGCGTCGATTCCGGCTCGCAGGGCAGGGGGTAGCTGGGCGCGGTACTGGTGGGCGATGTGGAAGGCCACGCCCAGGGAGCGGGCTTGGGCCAGGGCGTCGGCTAGGTCGCCGGGCAGGGCCAGGAAGTCTTGGACTTCGTCGATGTAGACGCTGACCACGTGGCGGTGGGCGGCGGGCAGACTGGCGCGGGCCAGGATGAGCGGCCAGATTTGTCCGACCACCAGCGAGCCGAGCAGGCGGGCCGATTCCGGGCCCAGAGTGCCGCGGTTGAGGGCTACCAGGATGATGCGCCGTCGGGTGAACAGCTCAGCCAGGTCAAAGCGGGGCTGGGACTGGCCCAGGACGGCCCGCAGATGAGGGCGGATCAGGAAGGCCTGCAGCTTGTTGAGCACCGGCGCGATCCAGGCCAGGCGCTGAGCGTCGGACAGCTGGTCGTATTTGGCCCAGAACTGGTCGGTGCCTAGCGGGTCCGGCGCGGCTGCCACGATGCGGGCGCGCAGGGTCGGACTGGTCAGGAGAAGTGGCAGGTCCACCAGGGTTGATCCTGGGGTGCGGGCCAGGGTCAACAGGCCGCTGGTCAGGATCTCCTCGGTGCGCGGGCCCCAGGCGTCGGCGTAGAGCTGTTTGAAGGTCGATAGCACCACATCGGCGGCCAGCTCGGGGTTGCGCCCCGGTGCACGGGCCAGCGGGTTGATTCCCACCGGGGTGGGGCTGGTCGGGTCGATCACCACCACATCCCGGCGGCGGCTCTGCGGCAGGCGGGCCAGCAGGTCATGCACCAGGTCGGTTTTGGGGTCGATCAATAGCAGGCCGCGTCCGGCGTGGATGTCGGCCAGGGCCAGGTGCAGCAGGGCGGTGGATTTACCGGCGCCGGTGGGGCCGAGCAGGAGGGTGTGGTGCAGGGCGTCGGCGATGGAGATGCCCAATTTGCCGGGCTGGGACGAATCGGCCGAGGCGGCGAACACCCGGGTAGTGTCACGCTGCTCGGGCAGAGGCAGGAGGCGGGGGTGCTCACCGGGCACTGCGGGCAGCTCACCGTCGCCAATGGGCCAACCGAGCAGGCAGGCCAGCTCATGGGCCGTCAGGGTCAGGGGATACTGCCAGGGGCGGCGGGCCGTATCCAGCCGGATGGAGGCCTCCTGGCGGGCCCGCAAGCGCAGCCCGGCGCCTTCGGCCATGCGCAGCGCTCCCAGCAGGCTCGTCAGCAGCGCCCGACACCGAGCCGGACTAGTGGACCGCGCTCCCAGGCGGATAAGCAGCCCGGCTTGGTGTTGCCCCTCGCGCTGGCGGATAGCGGCACTCAGCTCCGGCACCTGGGCGGGATGGGCCAGGCCCAGCAACTCCCGCCAGCCATGACGCGGCAACAGGCCATTGGACAGGGACGGCTGGTAGCGCGGGCCCAGCATCACCTGGATAACCAGCTCCTCGTCCATCCCGGTGGTGGCCAGGGCGGCCAGCACCGCCCGGGTGATGGCCTCCAGGCGCTGGCTGTTTAAGGGCAGATTGGGCCGGGACAGGCTCAGGCGCAGCGTTATATCCACATCGTGGCGATATATCGCGGCCCGACTAACCCGACTGCCCGGGATGAGCGACTCGACCAGCTGGCTTATCGCCACAGGGTGGCAACTGGCCGCTAGCAGGTGAGCCCGTCCACCACTGGCCCGGGTCTCCAGCACCACCCGCCCCAGATGCCTATCGGCCAGCACCCGGTCCAACAAGGTCACCGCCGCCTGCGCCGACAGCGGCCGAGCCACCTGCACCTGCCGCCACTCTGGCGGCACCGCACCACCATGGCGAGTCATGGGGCCGCCTCCGCCTCATCGGCCGGACCATCCGGTGCCGCGACCTCAAGCTCGGCCGTGTGCGCAAGCTGCTCGGCCTGCGGCCGGACCAGCGCCAGCAGCACTCGGGCCAACTCCTGATGATCCAACCCTCGCCGCTGCCCAACCACCCAGACCTGCCGCGAGGAAGCCGAGCGCCCACTGTGCCGTGGTTTCGGCGGCGTGGAACGGGTGGTGGGCTCTTGGTTACCATCCGCAGCCCTCGTACCTCGGTCTGCTCCCGCCAGACCCGCCACACCTTCGATCACACCATCCGCCCCACGCCTGTGCTTCGTCTGCGCGAGGGATGGTCTATGGTCACCGATCTGCCGGTTCATGTCAGCCTCCTCACCACTGGCCTCGGCTGCGCCACCAGGACAGGCCCAGGTAAACGCCCAGGCCGACCAGCAGGCTGCCGACCAGCCAGGGCCAGGACCGCCGCAGCACCTGGCTCAGCCAATCCAGCCCCAACGCCATGGCCATCAAGCCTGCGCCGACGCGCAGTAGCCAGCCCGACGGTCCCGAAAACTGCCTGCGCTGCATGAGTGCCCCCTGTCATCTCGAGTCCTCCGCTGATTCGGCCCGCCTGCTGTAGCGCGGTACGGGGTAGCCGGGGATGCGGATGTCGGCCTCGACCTCATCGCCCCAGACCCGCCAGGCCCGCCGTGAGGGCGGACGACGCCGGGCGAACAGCTCCAGATAGGGCCCCGGGCTGACCCGCTCGATGATGGCGAACTGCTCCTCGGGCTTGTGCGAATGCTCCTGCAACGGTGCGAACATCCAGGTCGGCTGTGCCTTGTACGCCACCGGCGCCCGACCCCGGGTGGCGAACAGCAAGTGCTCGGTGGCATTGCGCAGGTAGTTGCCCAGCAGGAGACGCGGCTTGATCCAAGTCAGTGGCGAGCGCGGCGTGAAGCCCCAGGCCTCAGCCACGTCATAGCCATCGCGCAGCGTGGCATTGGTGACCCACAGCCACAGATGCGCGTTCTCGGCGGCCAAGTCGGCCACCGGCAGGGCCGTGATGCGCTCCAGGCTCATCAGGCGGTAGTGTCGTGCCGCCCCCAGCCGCCCCTGTTGCTGGGCCTGCCATGGCGGGTCGGCCAGGATGGTGCGAAACCGCGGACCCTGATAGCCCGACCGCTCCCGGCCCAGTTGATTGCGCTGCGTGCTGGTAGACATAGACGTGCTCCTTTTCGATGCTAATTCCGATTTAGTGGCGAACTGCTCCAGTGGCATTGCCTCATCGTCATCCGGCACCATGGCTAGTTTCCGGCCAGGTACTCTGATAACTTTTTAGCCACTGTTGCACCGCCGTCGCCACGATCGGTTGTCCCACAAACCCTCTTGACATGCAAGCCAATCCATGGCCCAACCCCGAGCGACTGGACATCCCGAACCTTTCATGCTCACGCTGACACCAGAGGAAAAATAGTGCATCCATACGGCCGCGCCGTGAATCTGGCGTCACGAAACCGTTTGCTGTTTTATTAACAACGGATGAGCAAGATAGTGTGAATGACAAGGCCGGGAAGTGGGGAATCGGATACGCCGCAAAAGCCTCATGACCGCGGCGCCTCTCGACCATCTCGACCATGCGTCCGCCCCGCCTCCTCGGCCATGGCCAGCGCGGCGTAGAAGGCCGCCAGGTCCTGAGCCTGCTTGACCCGCATCGCCTGGTCCCAGGCCTGGCGATGCTGGTGACGGAGGGTGTGGATGCGGTGACCGAACAGTGCCGTCGTATGGGTGCTCGGAGAGAAGACCGGCGAGGCACCGTGGCTGTTTGTGGGTCTGCCTGGCTGGGCAGCTGCGGCGCTGGATGTGTGCTGCCGGTTTGCCGCTGAGGTCCTAGGCTGCCGCCGGCTCGTAGTCTGAGCGCCAGTACTGCCAGAGCCGGGCCGAGGAGGGGCAGACCTGCTGGCACTGCTGAAGCTGCATCCGCCTGCCAGGCCACTGGGTCTGCTTCTGCTGTCGTCATCATGGCCGGGCCGAGCAGCGCCAAGGCCACTGCCATCAGCCCCACACCGTCTTGAGGCGCCACGGCGATGGCACTCAGACGCCGCTCCACCGGTGCTACTGAAGCCGTGGCAAGCAGTCGCTGAACCCCGCCCAGTGGCACCTGGGCCATTGCCACCGGGCCCATGCCGCCCCGAGGTACCGCCAGGCCTGATCTGCCGCGTTCCGGGGCGCTGCTTGGTCACATCCCGCCAGCAGGCCCAGACGAAAATGGTGATGGCTGCCAGTGCCAGTGTCCCGACAAAGGCCAGGCTGTTGATGATCCAGTGCATGAGGTATCTCCTCCTGATTCGCATGGTGCGGTGGGTGGTGTGGATGGGTATCAAGGTTCTGGCTCTCAGCCGGTGCTGCTGTGGCGCCAGATCTGCGGCTTGGCAGCGTGCGAGCGCTGGGAGGCAGGTGGCGATAGGTAAAGCTGCTGTGTCTTAACCGGCGATGACGCTGCACCAGGCCTGTGGCTGGCAATGTCTGGCATCGGCCCCTGCGGCAGTTGCACCATCCCGACTTCCAGATGCGGTTCTCGCGGGCTCTCGGTCGGCCCAGCCACAGCCGGGCTGGTGCAACTCGTGCAGGTCTGCTGCTCTGCCGTATCGGGGTGAGCGTGTTGTCGTCATCCGCTGCGGGCCTGGCCCTTTGCCATGGAGAAGTCGGTGCCGCTCGGCTGGAGGGCCGGTGGCCAGGGAGCGGTGCTGCCATTTGCCGCGGGCCTACTGCTTTGCCGTATCGGGTCTGGCTCAGCGCTGGTTCGGTCACCGCCGGGCAGTGCTGGCCATGAGTGCTAGCCACGGCTGCAGAGCTTGTCCTCACAATCCCGCCACGCCCCGCGTAGCTCCCACGGCGTAGGCGTGGAGGATGGCCTGGCAGTAGCCAGCGCTGGCTGGGCTGGCCTGGGTGTAGCCCTGGGCCAGTCCGGATAGGGCGGCGATGTTGCCCATGGCGTTGGCTGCCAGGTAGGCCCGGGTGGTGTCGCGAGCCAGGGCGACCTGCCCGTGGGCGGCTACCTGGTCCAGCTGGCGCTGCGCGGTCCGGGAGACGGCCCGACCCACCGGTGGCTGGATGGGGATGAGGCTGGGGGTGAGGGCTTCGGGGCTGGTGGTGATGAGGTGAGGCATGGTGGGCGCTCTCTGTGGGTGGGTGGACTGGTTGGCAGGTCGGTGCCGGATGGTCTGCTGCTGGACCGCGGCTCTCCGGTGTGGTGTTGTGGCGAGCGGTTCCCGGTCGAGGTGGCGCTGGCCTGGTGGTATCTAGCAGACCGCGGGGTGGGGGTGTGGGTCGTGACAAAAAAGTGCACTCAGGTGGTGGGATGCGGGATACTGTTGGTATGGCGCCGGAAGATGAGTCTGAGAACGGGGTGCTAGAGGGTGTTTTCGCGCTGGGTGCTGGCGCGGATGAGGTGGCTGAGCGGGTGGCCTTGGAGCAGCGGGTGTTGGGTGAACTGCTGGGGCTGCGCAAGGCGACGGGTGTCTTGACAGTGCAGAAGTTCGGCCGGTTTGAGACGCTGCGGCTCGTCTGTGGTGGGGATGATCTGCTGGATGCCTATCTGATGTTTCAGCGGGAGTTGGAGCGCTACCGGCACTCCGGGCGCAATGAGGCGGCGGCTGCTTTGTCTCTCTCGTCTGCGGCGGACTCGGTGCTGGACCGTCTCCAGCTGACGGCTGAGGCGCTTTCACCGGGGGAAGCGTGGCGTGATCAGCGCACGGCTCGGCGCTGGAGTGATGCGGGTATGCCGGTGATCGCCCGGGACCTGGTCTACTTCGCCCGGGTCAGTGGGCGGTTGGGGAGTGAGACGCTGTCTGTCACGCTGGGTGGTGATGCTCAGGCTGGTCTTATGGTGATCATCGACCAGATGACCACGACTGCTCTGCCGGTGCGTTCGCCGTTGATCCAGGTCTGGCACTACCCAGATGGTGAGGAGCCGCGGCAGGTGGAGCTGGATCTGGACCACTACGCCAGTACTGAGGTGAGGCGCCCAGACCGGATGATGCGCCGTTACCGGTTGCTACTGGAGCTGCCTGATCAGGCGGCCACGGCGGAGGACTGTGCTGGTGAGGCTGACGCTGAGAGTGGAAGCGATACTGGTGGCGGCCGCCTTCCCGACAGAAACTGTCTCGACCGTCAGGCCGGCAGCGGTGGCCAAGCCCGTGCTATTCAGGACGATGGAGCAGCACGGGCGCACGAGGAGGTACTGGCCAGTCTGGCCAAGCGGCAGAACGACGATGACGACATCCCACTCCTGTCCGTGTCCATCACCGGGCGGGACGCACCGATGCGCAGCGTCTTCTTCGAGGACCACAGCCACCTGCCGCCTCACCTGCAGACCCGCCTGACCACCTACCGCTCCATCGTGACCATCGAGGTGTCGCCAGTGGACAGCGCCGGCCGGCGGGACTGAGACGGACGCGGCAACAGGCCATGCATGCTTCAGTCCGATGCGGCCCAGCGACGGCCTTGTGCAGCCTGCGTCCCAATCGCCCGACCAGTATCCTGCCTCAGCGCCAGGTGGCTGCTGGTGCGGGCTGGGACGGCTGGCGTGGTGGATCGCGTGGGTCCTGCTTCAGCCGACAGCACGCATCGATGCGCCAGCAACGGTGGCCGAGGGTGGTCAAAGAGGGTGGGCCCCAACAACCGCCCGTACACATGACGGACCCATCGCCATATGTGTGTGGGACTGAGGTCCCACTCACGACCCGAACATCCATATGTCGTGATGTATTTCACTGTGAAGTTTACCACGAGGGAGCCGCTTTGCGCATGGTTGTGGGGCCTGAATTGCCGGGGTGTTCGGTACCATGACGGTCTTCATGCACCCAGTTTCGCTGGAGGCGTGAGGGCAGCAGTTACGCGCCGGGCAGTATTGCGATATGGCATCACTGTTCCAGCAGGAGCGCCATACCATCACGTACCGCCCGAGGCAATGGCTGCTGAAGGAAGCACCAGGGCGTCACGCCTGCTGTGGTGCCAAGTGAGGAGTCATGTGTAAGGCAGCCGGGACGCACCGGACCGACCAGGTCCAGACGGCCACGCAGTCAGTCGCTGCGCTGCCGGGCTCTGTGCGGCGCGCAAACGCCAGGACGACTGCCGTGCCTCGACGCTTACCATCTCTATCTCTATCACCGGTTTCGTGCAGACTACTCAGAGACCTTCGACAGGGTCCACTCGCTGCAACAGTTGACCGAATGGTGCCGATCCAACTATCTGACGTACCGGCCTCCACCAGGCTGGCAGCAGGAACTGCCGCCAGGACAGCCGGCATGAAGGATCTGCTTGTGTCTGTTCGACGCTCTGGCCAGGACTACCCGTCCTGCTGGCTGCGCGGCCTGTGCAGGCGACAGCCCCGGCAACGCGGCTGGCGGATCAGGCTGGAGGCGCAGCGCAATGTTTTTCGACGACGGATAGAATTGGTCAGGGCAGTCTTCCGCAGTAATCGTATTGCGATGCTTTTGAATTACATAATGGATTCTGACTCTCGGACTCTTCTCGTAATTTGTATATGCTGATATGATCAGTTTATATGATAGAGTCAATATCCCCAAAGCAAGATCAGAACGAAAGTAAGTCAACATATGAAGACACACCGGCCAGTAATGATGGTGCCTTATCAGAGTCAATTAAAAATAAAGACAATTCATCGGGGATACGGCAACGTCTTGGAAAGTGGGTATCAAAATTGTCGTTCGCTATTTCTCTCAAAAATGAATTAGGCGGTCGTGAGCACCATCCTGGTTTTATTGACGCGGAGCATAAGATATACGAAGTGTCACCCGAGTGGAGTACCAAATCTGAAACTAAGCCAGGTCGCATTCCTCAGGAATTTCGCGAAGTTTTGGGCCAGCAAATACCTGGCGCTGAGTTTTGGACTGTCACCGATTATAACAATCGAACCTATTTTGTTCGAACTTCAGTTCCTGACGAGGCACATGATGCACTGCGATCGTATCAGGACGAGAATGCATCTATTACAATTCGGATCGACTCTTGTCGAAAAGTGATTAATTATCTGAGAGAGCGACTACACCAGCAGAGAAAGAAGCTCGCTTCACTTCCCGATGCAGCGAATCCTGAGCATACCTCTGAGTTTATAGAAGAAAAGGCGATTTTGAGCATGATTGCTGCTGCGATAGGCGACTATAGAACTTTACGTCGGCGGTCGGTTACCTTGAACGATAAGGGAATAGCTTTGACATTTGATCCAGCTGTTGGTTTATGACTGTAAACACGATAGTTTGTACTTTACTTTGATTGAGATTATGTATTCACATATCACTGGTCTAATTAGTTTGCTTTGGAAGAAAGTATGGAAAAACAAGATCGAAAAAGTCACCGAGTCCGATGCCCCAACAGACGATTGCGAAGTGGAAAACAGCGATAATGAAAAATCCTTCGACAGCCAGATTTGCAACCATAATATTGATGAGTGTATAGGATTGTGGGAGATTTGGAAAAATCGAAGGAAGATAATACAAAGAAGAATCGACACCTATAGCATAGTCGATCGATCAATCTATGAGCACTCGTACACGTTTGATGCTAGCCAAAAATTGCTAGATGAAACATGTAAACAGAAGGGAGTGCCAGTTCCGAAGTTCTTGCCTTTAGTCGTATTGAAGAAAGGACTTTATTACGATGTCGATTTATTCTCATCTGCTGGTGTAAGTCTTCATCTATGTAGAAAACGCATCAATATTGATGTAACGGCAAAGTTATTGATCGGACTATGCTTCTCTCTAGGTGTTTCGCAAACGAAGTACGAAGATATGTATGAGCATTTTAGCGAATTTCTAAAGAAGGAATTTTACAGAATTAGCGATAATGAACTGGACAAAATTATTGCCGATTTGGGGACACGTTATTCGCTAGCCCTAGACGAAGATTTTTGGTTATTTACGGAATTGCTGATTCTTATGTCCAGCAATTATATTCAATGTATACAGAGCGACAGTTTCGATCCATGTCCAGAGATCGCTATTATCAAGTTTGTTGTAAGAAAGAGAGTTGAGCCACTAGGGGCGTTCGATAACATTATTATTGCTAATAATATCGACAGGTCAGGTGCTCTAGTTGGAAAAAATATTCAAAAAACCTCAAGGTCTAAAGCAATATTGAGACGGCTTCATGGGGATGTTTTTATAAAGCGAGTGTTACAATTACCTACACTATTAGGTCTTAGTTCTGATTGGTGCCGTGTCCCATTGAATCCAGTTCGTGGTGATTTATATCCGGTTCATATCCGCTTTATTGCTCCTGATGGAATGGTCATAGATGATTGTATACTAAAACAGCGAGGCTCTGAACGTAGTGCTCAAACGGAGCATATTGACGTAAGTTATGCACTTTTCCATCATGAACGAGCGATACTTCATCGTGATAGCATTGGCGAAGTTGGCGGGCTACTCAAAGTAAAAATTAATCCGAAACGAGCTTTGTTCGTTATCCCCGCTCTCGGAAGTTTTATTCTTCTAGCCGCACTTCTTATTATCCCGCTTCATTATTATGTAGAAATGCAAGGTCAAGGTGACTGTTTTAAGCAGCATCTTCCCGATACTTATGCTCCTGCACTGTTCATATTACCATCCATACTAATGGCCATGCTGTTTCGCGAGCGTGAGCATGAACGAATGTCGAAAATTTTTGGTTTGCATAGACTGCTGCTGGCCGTAGTCGGAATACTTTCAATAGTGTCCGGTGCATTGATCATATTTGATTCAAAAGAATATTTTAGTGCTGCTTCCGAAGGTGTGTTGCTAAAATTCCTGCACACTGGCGTACTTTTGTCATTAGGTGGCTTTGTGCTGACAGTTTTTCAGGTAATGCGAATAACTGCTATGCGCACTCTAGTGTCCTGCCGTACTCGAAAATTTAAACATAGTGGCATGCTGGGATGCAGAGATGAAGATGAACGAAAATATATGCAGACAGGCTCTTGTGTTGTAAAGATTTTACTTTGCGTCGTGATAATTGTCATCATTTATTGCGTATTTTTCTTGCTTCAATTTCTTCGCATTAGGTAGCAGTTAGTATACGGTTCTGACGTCAAATCACTTACCTTCCTCACGATAAACAGTGTTTTCAGATGGGTCACGGTCAGGGGCCGTTTCATGGGGAAAGTCAACTAATTAGCCTGAAGGGTATCCTAGTTGTCTCTCCTAAACCTCCAAACGTTCACCACCGATAGGTATCATTCCTAAGTCCACACCCTCATGAGACAGTTAGACTGCACCGTCATCGAACCGCCCAATCGATCCGTCTTAGAACAGCGGATACAAGCCACACCGCTGTCCAACCTGACAATCCACCTGCTGGTGGTTGAACAGCCCGATGAACTATCCATTCGCCGTCACAGGAAAGTCAACGGTGACACCTCGGTCCCGTTGGTGTTTGCGCCGGATGTTATAGAAGCTGCCAGCATGTATCATGGCAGGCCGAGGTGGGTGTCACTCAACCCGGACGAGATCTATAAGTATGGCAGACTGATGATCATCGGTGCGGCAGTCTTTTACGCCGTCTACCGGGCGGATGACGGCCTTTCTGCAGGTTGAGCATGACGGTCGCCTGACCCTCAAAGCCATGGAGAGTGACGCGACAGACGATGGCGCTGAGGAATGGCCAGCTTTTGAGTAGCAGCAGGCAGTGGAGCAGCTACCAGCTAACTGCTTCATGAGTACTCGCCCGTGGCCAAGGGCCCGTTTGCGGCAGCCTACGCGAAAATGAATCATCTCCACTACCCCTGGCCACTCCCCGCATAGCGGTGCCTCCACCCCCGCCGGGGGATGCTTGGCAGGGCTACACTATGTCGCTCGTTTTCGAAGTCAATCAGACTGCACAGGACATCCTTCCAGGAATTCAGGATCATATTGGCAAGCACAACATTGCCCATCGGACCCCGTCGATCTCTCGCACTGCATCACAGCCTCACCTCGTTGGACAACAGGCCGAGCACATCTTCTCGCATTTTCATAATACTACAGTGCGTCAACTGGCCCGAATCCACAACAGCGACCCTCTGACACCCGTCGTCCTGTCGAAGACCGCCGTAATGCTCTCGCCATTAGGCCCCGTGATCTCTTGGACGTTCCCGCCACTGAACGGCAAGCGAATAATATGAATGCGCTCTTACTGATTTCAATCCCGCCCGCGAACATGCTATATCACATCAATACCATCGTAATAGCAGCAATCCGTAAAAAGAGTTCTCCATGATGCCATCCCAGCCAGGCTTATATACAGAGCGACTGGTGCGGCCCGCCCGTCAGGTGGAGATCCCTGTCACCACGCCGGATCACTACATCTTCGGCGTCAGCTACTTGTTGGAGCGCTACCCAGACCAGATCAGCGACACCGACCTGCTCGCGCATCGATGACCTGATCGACCGCATCGGCCTGGATGATCTAGAAAACATCATGCAACACGACCGCATCCTACGCGACCACGACCTGACCCACGTGGCCGTAGCCCTGATCGACAACGTCGGCATGCTCCGACGACAGCGCAGGCTGTAGAGGGCTAGAGGGTGCTGACTACCCCTACCGACAGCATTGTGACGGACACGTCGAAGATAACCAAGAAGATGTTAGAGATCAGTTGCTTCTTCAAGTCTCCTCTAAAAACACCGCTTTAAACAGCTCGGCAGCGTCTAACAAATTTTCAGTAGGAACACTGAACTCGCCAGTAGTTACGTTATCGTTGCCGTCCTCCGTGAGGGCCCAGGAGACATTCACTGAGTCAACTTCGAGATCCCTTGAGACGATCACGTAATCGTCCTGATTGCTTGTCCATGCTGTGTTCGGACGAAAGGACTCCGGCGTCAGCGTAATTTCGGCGTCATCGCCGTGGTTCCGCCAATCAACCGGATAGTCTCGTGGATGGACGTGAAGGGCGGTTGGATCGAAGGACGACCCAAACGGGCCCTGTGTTCGTATCACAGGTTCAACCACCTTATCGATGTCGACCCGATCCGGATCGAGGTAGTCGAACACTTCGCAACTATGGAAGGTCACAGTCAAATGCGGATTAGCGATGAAGCGGTCACGACTGATCACGCGGATTCCGGCCCCTGTCAATCCGATTCCCAGAAAGTACTTCCTGCCCTCCTTGATATGCTCAGTTTTTTTGCGCTGCCAAGCTGCCAGAGCCTTATACTTATCCTCAGCGATTGGAGGGCGGGGGAAACTCGGTGATGTTATACAGAATATGGGGCTAGGGATGGAGGTGCTCTCTATCTCAGCCTGCAACTTCTCATTGAACTGTTCCTCCTCACAGTCCAGCAACTGCTCCAGAACCTCCTCAACGCGGTCGACACGGTGGATTCCACCGACCAGCTTTACCTCGAGATCGATCGGTGGTTTGCTATTTGCTTGGGCACGTTCGACGAGTGCCAGAACTTCACCTGATTTGGCACGCCGCGTATTGCTAGATGCCCGCACGTAGATGGCGCCATCCTCGAGGTTGTCACGCTTGTCGTTTCCATGAAACTCTTTGAAACAGGGGAAGATCGGCTGGCCATCCTGCGGTGGCTGCGCGATGATGAACAGCACCTCACGATCGTCGTCAAGAGCGATCCGTCCGAACTCGAACGCGGGGAACTGCGAACCGAGGTAGGGGCGGAGCCGATCTTCGAGTTCATGAGCCTCGGTACCGCGCGGCACCCCGCGGGCCTCGCCCTTCTCAGAGCCGATTACTAGGACGGCGTAGCCCTGGAAGTACTGGGCTGCCTGGCGCGGCAGACGGTTGGCGGCTCCGAGAAGGAATTTTGCTATTTTGGCCGTGGCAGCCTTGTCTTTGCCGCTCATGTCCAGACATCTCTTGACCTCAAGATAGGACGTCTCTGCCTCATCTCCAACGGCGATGATGTGGTCGAGAATGCTTCGCCAGGCACGCTCACCTAGCGGGACGATACTGGTGTTGAGAGCAGCGGCCATGTCAGTGTTCAAACTGTCCGAAGGCGAAGGGTTGAGCATGGAGTGATTCTACCATTCGCGCTGACAGGCATGAACGTGGAAGGGCGCGAAGGCTTACCCAGACAGGATCAGCGACCACACTTGCTGCGCATCAGTGGGGTCTGGCTGGTTGTTGTCGCTAGTCACCGGGCGAGTATACAGCCAAATAAGGGCAGTGGAACTGCCTGACACTCGTCTGCACGATGTGTCATCCTCCCTCTTCTGCCCTCAGCGTTCTCCTCACTCTCGTGCTGGACTGCTTGGCCGCTGGAGGCGTTGTCTGTGGGCTGCCGCTGGATTGGCTGCCTTCCCAGACAGCCGCACGAGAAGAAGGAATATCCCGCCATGCCGCACTTCATCGACTATCCCGAAGACCACTACCAGGAGCCAGAGCCCTGTCCTGCCTGGTGCATCATCCCGCGTGAGCCTGGTGAAGCCCCGGATGAGCATGTCCACACCGCCGCCCGTCGTGGTGTGGCCTGTGTGGAGTTGTGGCGGCAGCGGCGCTATGCCGCGGGCTATGGCGGCAGCAGGGTGAGCAGTGGGAGCAGCGGTGATTCCTGGGTTAACAGCAACGGTGCCGGTGCTGGTGGAGACGGTGAATGCGGAATCACCAACACTGGTGCTGGCGGGAGTGATAGTTCCACGCGTAGCGGTAACAGTGCTCGTGACAGCCAGAACTCGAACGGTACCAAGGGGAATTCCAGCACGAGCAGTACCAGCATCGGCGGTATTGCGAGCGACAGCGCTAGCAATGAGGACATCGACCACAACTCCAGCAGCCCCAGCCCGCCTCGGCCCGTGATCGTGCAGCACCACCCTGAGGCGGTTACCCTCGACATCGTTCGCTACCGCTTCAACGGTGAGACCGAGGACTGGGTCTACATCGGTGATGGCATCCGTGGCCTGGACCTAAGCCCCGAGAGTGCCCGCCGCCTAGTACGGGCGCTGGGAGAGTATGTGGGAGAGTGATGAGGGGGACATTCTTGAGAAGGACGGTATCCGCACTCACCCGGCCGGACAGGTTCGCTTCGTTCAAGATCAATGCCTTCGTGCGCCGCTCCAAAGCCCGCGATGTCTTTGACGTATCCGTACCTGCTGTCTCGCCATCCCAAAGCCACCACCGATCATGACGTCAGCCTCGACCACCACGTCGACATTTGTGGCCTCCGACGCCACTATCTCGCGGCTGATGAAGAGCCTGGCCCGGGACATCGAGGTGGTCGAGACCGCCCTCAGCACTGCGCGCACGACGGTGCGGCAGCGGGTGCGGGCCCTGGCCGGCAGGTACGCCCCAACCGCTGGCATCTCGGCGGCCCGGCCGTTGATCAATTGATATTGGCGCCACTTCACATCAACGTCCATTCCGACAAGGGGGGAGGGCGGCCCCGCCTACCGGCCTCGTATAGTCTCAGTCGCCGCGTGGTGATTGTGGAGGAACTAGCGGGACTGGTGCGGCGGGGCGAAAGGGGGGTGCCCCTATGTGGTGTGTCAAGCGGTGGTGGGTAGCTGTGCTGCTGGTTGGGGGTCGTAGAGGGCTCCGTCTCGGATCATGGCGTTCAGGGTCAGGATGCGGCGGTGGGCCAGGGCGAGGACGGCTTGGCCCAGGCGTTTGCCTTGGTCTCGTTTGCGCTGGTAGTAGGCGCGGCTGATGGGGTCGGATCTGAGGGAGGCGAAGGCGGATAGGAACATGGCTCTCTTGAGTCTTTTGTTTCCGGCGTGGGAGACGTGCTCGCCCTTGATCGAGGATCCTGACCTCCTGGTCACCGGTGCCAGGCCGGCGTAGGAGGCCAGCTGGGCCCCGGTGGTGAAGGTCTTGCCCAGGGTCTCGGCCAGGAGGACGGCGGCGGCCGGGACCCCGGTGCCGGGCATGGAGGTCAGGACCGGGCAAGAGAGGGTGGGCCTCCACCAGGGCCTCGACACGGCCGGCGATATCAGCCCTTTGGGCGTGCAAGGCGATGAGCTGGCGGGCCAGGTGGGGCAGGACCGCCCCGGCGGCATCAGTGCCTGCCACCGTCACGGTCTGCTTGTCCAGGGCATCGCAGATCTGCTGGGCCCAGGCGGCATGGCGGCGGGCTCCGTGCTTGTTCAGCCTGGCATCGATGCGTGCCTTGCCGGCCTTCTTCAGTGCGGTGGGGGCGGCGTCGGGCCGCTATGGCCTCCAAGATGGCGTCGTGCTCCAAGAGGGATCCCAGGACAGTCTCGAGGGCGGGGTGGATCTGGGTGTACAAGCCCCGAATGCGGTTGGCGGTCTGGTTGACCTGGCGTGCCAGGTCCAGGTCGAAACCAGTCAGCATGCCCAGGGCTGCAGTGTCCTCATCCGAAGTGCTGACAGCTCTCAGGGTGTGAGGCATGGTGCGGGCGGCCTGGGCGGTCACGGCTGCGTCACGGGCGTCGGTCTTGGCGTTTCCTGGGCTCAAGTCTGCGATGCGGCGCATCGACAGTCCCGGCAGGTAGCCCACTGTGACACCCATATCCTGGGCCACCGCGACAGCCAGGGCCCCGATGGTCGCGGGTTGATCCACGACCACCAGCACACGGCCGTGCTCCGCCAGATGCTTGTACAGGTCCCGTAGACGGGACTCGTCATTGGGTAGGGCCCTGTCATGGATTCTCCGCCCGTCCCGGTCCAGGGCTGTGGCCCAGTGCTCGCTCTTACCGACGTCGATACCGATGAAGACGCCGATGTCGTCCACCTGCATGACACGCTCCTTCGCTCCGTGGGACGAGGGCCGGCTGTTGACGACGAGCCCCGCACCCACGCCTGCGAAAGACCTCGCCACCAGTAGCAGGTGGTGGGTCATTCCCCTTATCAGCGGTCACACGTCGCCGTACGACGGCCGGTGACAACACCCCCCGGATCATTCGATAGACAGGGGCAAGACATCATGCCGGCCGTCGCCGGCCCAGCCGCGAGGCTTCTCCCCGCGACCACCAACAAGGTAACGGGTGCGAGGAGGCCGAACTCTACACAGTCACGCTACGGCACCGCAGCACCGACCAAGCGGTTTACAACCGGATAAAGACTATTCGCAGCGGCACTTAAGACCCGTGTTTTCGCAGACTAGAACCGATGACGTTTAGGCTGTCGATCTCGATGCGCCGAGAAGATATCCCACGACTAGCGAAAAACACATCGTGCTGTCTCAGGTCCTGCCAACACCCAGCCGCACACATGTTGTGACGATGATGGCGAATATGTATATAGTTACCAGCACGAAACTCACGACAGATAGATTGGACCAGCGCTTGACTCGTTTGCCTTCGGTAGTTTTCTTGGTAGCCAATATGACGAACATCAAGGCAGTGATGATCACTGCTTCGCCGCTTAAACCTATTAGGTCTAAGCCATACTTGTCGTTTATTGGCACAACCCAGGGGGTTTGATGCGCAACATGTCTACCACCACAGGTTACTTTGCCATGAATCGGACTAAGTAGTGGAACACCGGCTTCATCGTAATATGGATATTCTGCAATTGAGCACATGATGACACTGCTGAGCAAAAATTCACTCCGCTCACTGGTATTATCGGTTATTCATCGACATCTGTCAACTAGTAAATAATGTGGACGAGGTAGACCCGAGAGCCAGGATTATCCTGGCTAATCCAATTGCCGCCCGTCTGAGAGTACGTCCACCCCTGATTGGAGACATCGTTGGTGTGACCGGACACCAGCGGGTACCGACCCGAGAATCCAGTGATGATCATGACGTGATCAATGATTCCGTCAGCCGGGGTGTTTGCATTCCCATAATCATAGACAATCACGTCTCCCAACTGAGCTTCAGGCACGTCGTTTTGATTCCAGGAGAGCTCGTCGATTCCTGCATAGGCAGAGGCCATCTCATGCGTAAGGTAGGTCGTGAAATCATCGGCTATTCTTGCAGCGGGAGGTGGATCAATCGCACCAAAACCAGGGTCGGGATTCCATTCCTCAGTCTTAGGCATTCCACCGGCCCAGAGCGCCTGGGAGACGAACCAAGTACAATCTTGCTCATAACGGTGACCACTGTTTACGTTCGCGAGAGCCCAGTCCACAGCGTCCTGTCGGTCGTACTTCTGTGATGGTTGAGCGGGAGTAGGCGGGGTGGTTTCCGGATCAGGAAGCCCACCGCACGGATCGGTCACCGGATCATTGGTTCCGGTCCAGATCATGGTGTCACTGATGTAGCTCTCGGTGCCGAGTTCGCTCTTGCTGCCTACGACGGTGTACCAGAGGCGCGAGCTATATTCTGATGGCCCTGTTGTCATGTCACCCTGGATCCAGCATCCAAGAGTGATGTCGAATCCTGCGGCAGCAGTTCCGGCTATGGCGTAACTGGTGCCGGGAGCAGCGTAGAGATCAGCGTGGTCCCAGCCCTCAACAGTGAGGACTGTGGCGGTGAACTGGGTGTCAGCCTGCGCAGTGCTCGTCGGGACGACTGCCAGGACTGTCACCAGGATGGTGGCCAGGAGTGCCGCCCAGGCCGGCGGCGTAGTGATGCGAGCCATGATGGCTCCTTTCCCGAGCAAAGAAAACCGTGTTGTCTCTGCCCGCTCATGCGTACGGGTAGCGGTCAGTGAGTGCTTGGTATGGAACCTGCACCAGTGGATCGAACCAGAGGTAGCGAAGAGCTACGGGATAGTGCCAGAAAGGCAGCCTGTGCGAGGAACCAGATGCAGTTCCTCGGGCGACGTCCACGCGCTGTTGTGGACCTGGCGTTACCATACCGTAACATCAGGACGTTATGCAACCCCTTGCAGCAACTGTTCCACCGTGTCTCCGCAGCCATGATGATCCTCGGATCCTCGCCAGGCTGGAACAGGTCGCTTGTGCAGCCAGGCTGCGGGCGATGCTGGGTGGCCGTAGGCCCTGGCACCCATCGCGGCCGGGCGTGCACCACTGCCTGGTCTGTCAAGGCTGGGTCAGCCACCCGGGCCAGCCAGCCTGACATCCTCCTCCCTCACGTCTCCGCCGGCGTCTTGGCTGCTGGTTTGTCTCCATGCGGTGTATGACGGACAGAAGGTGAGGCGTGTGCCGATGGTCTTGTGCCCACTGAATCACAACCGTCGGCTGGTTCCATGCGAGCTGAGGGCTACCCGTCGCATCATCTCCCGTAGCGCAGTTTCGTCGCCGTAGAAGGCGAGGGCACAGGCGTGTTGGTTGTGTTCGGCGGTGGTGTGCTGCCACTGGAGGTCCCAGTGGTAGCGGTTGGCCAGGAGGGACAGCAGCAGCCGGATGGTTCGGCCGTTGCCCTCGCGGAAGGGGTGGATGGCATTCAGTTCGGAGTAGAAGTGGGCCAAGCGGTCCAACACAGCGTCGTCACCGGGAGACCAGCTGGCGCGCTCTTGCTCCAGCTGGGCCAGGACGGCCTCGACCTGCGCTGGGATGTGCTGAGCAGCGGCGAAGCGCGAGGTGCCCTTGCTGATCTCTACCGTCCGGTACTGCCCGGCCCAGTCGTAGAGCTGGCCGAACAGCTGCTGGTGGAGGAAGCATAGAAGGCTCGGGTCCCAGTGGGCGGGGCGGAGTGTGAAGAGCAGCTTAGCGGTAGCCAACGCTGCCTCGTCCTCCTCTCGCTGCGCCAGCTCATCCGCATCAGTGATACCCAATCTGTTACGCATCACTCCGGTGTCCGGATCGAGGTACGGGTCGCGCAGCAGTTGGTAGACCATGGCCTCGCTTAGGTGGCCGCAGTGCCGTTACGTTGTTCGTTTGCTGAATGTTGCAAATCGTCGGCCGATATCCGTCCCTCGACAAAAGCGGTCAGGATTGTCCGTATTTCAGGGCTAACCGTTCCGCCCTCCAGCTCCTGCGAGCCGATAACGGCGTCGACGATGCGTTGTCTTCTGAGGCGTTCCGCGGTGGTCATAGGTACCTATAATTATAGCAAATACGCAATGATTTTGGTATAGTTTACTAGGATATGATGCATTTGAACAGCCCACAATCCACTTCTCACTTATACCGTATCCTCCGCCTCAAAACCGCATTGTTGGCGGTGTCCTTCACCTTGGCCGGTATCCTTTTGCTGATGCTCAACGCCTGGCTGGGTGGTCTGGATCTGGGTGCGTGGGGCTGGTTGCGGGCGCTGCCAGTCAGTGAGGTTGGTGGGACGCTGCTGGCGGCTGGCTTGATCGGCACCATTCTGGACATGGCGGTGCGCCGCGATCAGGAAGCGTCGGTGCGGGCCCAGTTCCGCCGCGTGCTGCGCGATGAGGCCCCGGCGCTGCGTGACGCGGTCATCGAGGCGTTCAGGTTTGAGTCGGACGATGTGGCCCGGGTGGCCACCCCGGAGCTGCTCGATGATCTGGCTGAGACCAGTTTGGGCCTGCGCTTCGGTGACGCAGCCTTCGGCCGGGAGGTCTATGGGGATATCAAGCACCAGGCCATCGCTGCGGAGGAGCGCTGGTATGACGCCCGTGTCGACGCGCGCCTCGCTATAGCGAGGGGTAGGAGCGTTGCTCCTACCCCGTTCTTCGACCTAGTGGTCCGCTGGGAGTACCGGGTAGTACCGCGCCACCGCTTCCGCAAGTTCGCCGTGGTCTCGGACCGCCAGCGCTACGAGGAGCTGGTGGCCCAGCGCGGGGAGACCAGTGTGTGGTACCGCCGGCCGGCCCCTGGCTTTGACGTGACTGATCCGGCGGTCTTCGCCCTGGAGTCCTTCACCGTCGACGGCGTCGAGGTGCCGTTCCAGCGCCAGGCGGACGAGGTCTCCCAGGTCTACGTGGTCGACCTGGGCCAGGAGCCCATCCAGCACGGCCGGCCGGTGGTAGTGGCCTTTCGGTTCCGGACCATGGCGCCACAGGACGGCCACACCTTCCATCTCGCCATCGACCGCCCCACCAAGGGGCTGGACGTTGAGCTGAGCTACGACTCAGCAGACATCGCCACCATGCGGGTGATAGACTTCGCCTCCCGCGGCGATGGCGGCCGGGCGCTTGAGGAGCCGGAGCACGCCGCGGTGCGCTACCGCTACGACGGCTGGCTCTTCCCGAGAGCGGGCCTGGTCTTCGCCTGGACGCTACCGGAGGAGCAGCAGCGAACAGTGAGCCACGCTACGCGAAAGCAACCTGGTCGACAGGCTAGCAGCCATAACGACAGCGTCCGCCCGGCACGAGCTGCCTGACGGACGCTGTCACGGCGCGCATACCGACGCCGGTACGTAGGGTCAGCAGCCACCCATGGCGATCACCTCCTCCTGGTCGGGTCGCACCACAGCATAGGACATATTTGCTTGAGATACATAGTCTCTGGACGCAGAGAGTTGGGATCGATGAGATGGCGAGGTGTCTGGTACCTCGCCCAAGCCGCCCGTCTCGCCCGCCGCCGGCGAGTTCGGAGCGCGGGTACGCGCCCGACGTCACGAGCTGGGCCAGTCCCAGGAAGCGCTGGCCGAGAACAGCGACCTGCACTGGACCTTCATCGGCCAGGTCGAGCGCGGCCAGCGCAACCTGTCCCTGCACAACATCCTGCGCATCGCCCAGGCGCTCGGCGTAGACCCCGGGGAGCTGGTGAGAGGATTGCGGGGGTGAGGGAATGAGTTTGGTAAAGCCACGCTGGTGATCACAAGCCGACTTTTGTTGGCTTGTGATTAATGTGGTGAAGTATCGTAAAGGTTTACTTGCGATCAAATGCTGCGTTAATTTTGTTATCGCGCGACAACGTATCGAAGGTTAAAATAAATAATGAAATCCAATGGTGAAACAACTCCTTCACCAGAAGAGTTAGAGCGAGTGGCAGGTGTTCTGGATAGTCTGGCAACTTCTGCCTCCGACCCCTGGGATTTATTGCAAAAGTTATGGGAACGCCGTCCCCACGAGCATAAGACAGCCCCTGAAAATCTCCCGGTCGTCTCATGCTACATTGAAAGAGCGCTTGCCTATGCCTTTGTAGATGATCCGAAGCCGAATCGCCTTGGCGCGGTTGTGCTTGGATGTCGTTTTTCATCAGCTCAAGGGAACTGGCCTCCAGCCTTTGATAAGACAACGGCCGAAGAGAAGAAAGCTTGGAGCGATACAGCAGATCGATGCAAAGAGCCACTCCCACGGGCACACCTTCTAGATCTAGCCCTGTTGACAGGTGTTTGTCGAGGCCGCGATCGAGCCAAGGAGATTGCCGAACTGTATGTTAAGGTCGCTGGCACCGATAACATAGACAGTTATTATCAGGCAATGTGCTTGCGGCGTGTATGGAGTATCGCTCGCCAGTACAATCTTCCTGACCTGGAAGCACAGGGCAGGCAATTGGCCTTCACGGCGGCAGAGAAGTTGACATTTGTAGAGGGCGTTTCTTCGATAAGTGTTTTGCTTCAATTGTTTGAGCTTCTGGTGTGTAAGCCGCGATATGGTGATTTCGAGAACCCGACTCGCCACAAAGTTCAGGAAATGCTTAAAATTCTTCGTTCTTGGACCTGGCGTGATGTTGCTCTGGCCGAGGATGTTACCGAATTACTTGTCAGGGTTGCCGCTAGCAAAGCAGAAAAGTATGAAGCTTGGCGACTGCTTATACAGGCGCTTTTGAGCATGGCTGAGACAGAGACAGGCATGAGAGCGTCCTTGCAGTATCAAAAGGCTGCCGACATGGCAAAACGTCATGAATGCCATGATCTCTATGAATATGCTATCCAGGGACTTCAAGAGCATCCATTGGGTCGGCAGGATATGCATACTGTATCATCCGAACTGGTAATACCGCGATATGTCAACGACTATCGTCTTGCTATATACAGGCAATGTCGTAACTTCGGGACCGCCTTGGACATCTGGCTGGTAACGCCCTCTCCGCTTGGAAAATACGACAGTAATCTAGAGATTGCGAAAAGTGCGACGGAAGGCAGTCTTCAGGCATTATTTACTCGCGTCACGTATGACCAGGGGCTCCCCACACGTACGACAGAACCCGTCGATTCGGTAGAATTGTATCTGGAACGAGCGGAACTGCTGAAAGCGAGAATATATGGCACACTTCTTGCTCATGAACTGGAGGCGATCAACACAGAATATGGCGAGGTGTCGACAAAGGACGTGACGACTCACCTGTCGCTACAATACCAATGCAACGCTACATTGGCAGAGGCCTTTAGTAAGGCACTTGTATCGTTCTGGGAAAAGCGTTACTCAGATGCTGGTCGGGCTTCATTTCCGTTGGTGGAGGCGGGAGCACGGGGGCTTCTCAAGTTGCTTGGCAAACCACTCTATCGTATTCAGACAGGCAAAAGTGATGGAAAGTTTCCATCATTGGAAAAATATATTGAAGAACTTGAGAAAGTCGATTTTGATATTGACTGGCTGCGCTGCCTGCGTAATCCGGTATCAACCTGGCGTAACGCGCTAGCGCATGGGCATCGCTTCTGTCTGCCAAAGAACGAGGCTGCTGTCTTGCTACGTATGGCGGCTTTACTCGTTGTTCTGTCTCCTGACGACGCCAGCGAAAAAGATCGGGACGAGATTGAGGGACGTCTGCGCGATCCTATTAGTTGGGCCGCAAGGCGGGCCGACCTCGTTCCTCATTGGCGACAAATCTGGAGCCTCTCCTGGGAACCCCCTGACGCTGACGATAACTCTGCGCTCTCTTAGTATAAGCTTTCCGGAGTAAAAGAACAAATCCCTTTGGTAACACAGCCCATTTGTGCTTAAATAGAACTATGACAAATGAAAAGCTCGCTATCCAAGTAAAAGATCTAACCGTCCAGGTTCAGAGCCTTACAGACGCTGTTAAGACGCTGGCCGAGACAATGAACGCCAAGTTCAAGCAAATCGACAAACGGTTCGAACAGATGGACGATCGCTTCGAACATATCGAAGGCCAGTTGGCCGACATTCGCACCGACCATAAGAACCTCACAGATGTCGTGAAAGATATGGGGCTCCGTATTGACAGACGGTTTGCCAGAGTCGACGGACGGTTCAGCAGGCTGGAAACAGGCCAGGCTACCATTCGTGCAGATATTGCAGAGTTAAAACATGGTCTCTTCATTGAGGAGGGGTCACGTGAGGTAGCAGATGAAGCCGTCTATGAAATGCAGGATAAAAAATACCAGGCCCTCGACAAGCGGCTGCGTCTGGTTGAGGCCAAGTTCCCAGATCTTGTGCAGCAACCGACCACGTGATATCTCATGGCACAAATCTAAGCCGAGCAGGTGAGACCAAAGCAATATCCTGAAAGCACACGCTTACTCGCGCGGGAGTAGATTGCGTACGGTTTTAAACTAGGGCCAGGGAACGCCACTCTACCATCGTCAGTGGGCGAGAGGCAGTGCCTGCTGCTACGGTCTGATCGTCATAGCCAACGTAGCCATACAACCAAAACACTTCATTCTTTATTGATGCATAAAATCCTACATCCCCTTGGCTTCTTCCACCGACTCCGCTCTATCCAACACAGACATACGCCGTGTCGCCCAAAGGATCCTCGGCAGGTAGTTTTTAAGCTGCATCGCGGAGGGTTTTTAGTGGGGTGGCTTGCGATGAGGGCTATTCACAAGCCCAGCCTCAATTGGTCCTGACCCGCTGAGATGTCAGTCGCAGGTAGCGCTATGAAGAATGCTCAGCCAGGTGCTTGCTGATGGTGCAGCGGGTGAAGCCGAGTTCAAGGCCAATCTGCGTGAAGGTTTTTCCCTGACGCCGAAGCGCCTGGGCTCGCTGACGATCCTCATCGGTGAAGCGACGCTTCCGCCCTGTAGGATAGAGCTGTTTACGGCGGATACGACGTACCGCATCTCTGTGGACACCGACCCGCCTGGCGATTTCAGTGATGCCAAGGCCCTGACCGAGCAACTCCTGTATCCGCGCAGCCGTGGCTGGCGGCAGGGGTCGGTACTTGGGATTAACAGGCCCCGTCGGTCGACGATCTACGTCTTCAGGCGAGACTACTGGGGACTCTGAGCCTTCGGGTGAGACTGGGAGACCTGCGTCTTCGAGTACATCCGGAAGGTTTGAGCCTCCAGGCAGGCCTGAGGACGAGGGGGCATCGCTGCCGTCATGGGCACGAGCAGGATCGGTGGCAGGGTTGTCGGTAGCGCTGCTCGTCTGGTTGGCACCGCTGGCCGGATCGTTACGGTTGGCGCTGTTGTGGTCGGACGTGATGGGGTCAGTATGACCAAGGACACTGCTAGGACCTTTGACACTGCAGTCGGCATAACTAGGCATGCCGAGGCTGTCGCTCCTGGGGCTGGTAGTTCTAGAATCGATGGCCAGATCGCCACCCTGACGGGAACCGTGCGATGCAAGCGTCCTGCCAAACGCCAACAACGTCGACCAGTGGTTCGTGTTTGCGGTGGCGAGGCGCACAGCGCCGCGGTGCTCCGGGGCGCGCTCGCCTCGGCCTTGCTCTCCGGGTCGGGGCCGAGACAGTGCCGCGTTGCTCCGGGACGCGCTGCCGGTCGGCCTAGAATCGTGGCATGAGATCTCGCTCAGACCCCGGCAGGGAAGATGCCGCCGAGATGTGCGCCGTGCTCCGTGCGGTCTCCACCGTGTGCGCGCTCGGATGGTTCGCGAACGCCCTGCTCCACCTGCTGCTCCTCGCCGGCATGCCTCTGGGGGCGCTCGTGCTCGGCGGCGGGCACGAGGTCATGCCTGTCGCCATGAGACCCGTCAACGCCCTTCTGGTGGTGCTGTGGGGAGTGTGCGGGTGGGCGTACCTGGCCTACGGCGGCGTCGTCGCCCATCGTGCCTCGCGCGGGCGCCTGCGTTCGGGCCTCGTCGTCATGACCGTGTTCCTCCTGCTCGCGTCGGTCTTCAACCTCTTCATCACCTCAAGCCCCGCGGAGCGGTACGTGACGGGGGCGCTGTCCGCCCTCATGCTTCTGCTCAGCCTCGTGCTGCTCCTCGGGTCCTCACAACAGGCTCGTTCGGTCTCCTGGCTCCGGTGCGAAGCCTCCTGACAGCCGCCGGTAGCCGGCCCCTCGGCGCGGCGTCGTCCGGAGAGCCTGCGAGTGCCAGCCCCGCCGGAGGCGCTCGCGCCGGTATCGCGCGCCGTCCCGGGGCGGCTGGCGGCAGTACAAGTTCTGATACTTGACGGGCCCGCGGTGGGATCCTGACACTTGCGTTATGGCTACGACACTGAAGCTGGGATTCTCATATGCTGTTTTCGGCGCCCTTATGTGCGTATCCACGGGCATACTCGTCCTGATCTTCTCAGACATAGACTTCTCGACCGGCGAGTTGTCTGTGACCTCGGACATGGCTATTGCGATGGCGCATATCCTCGCGATTGCGGGAGGGGCTGTGGGCGGTATCGCCGGGGTCGTTATCAGCCTGCTTCCGGGCGAGAGCAAGCGAGGCAGGAGGCTGGGCGTTGTCAAGGCGGTCGCCATCCCCATCGGCACATTCTTCGGCTCGATAATGTTCGCCGCAGTGATTTCGTTGATACTTGCGATCCTGGAGGCCGCTGGCATCGACTGGCTCCAGTACCAAAGACAGATCATTGTCTCAGGTCTGTGGTTGATACCGGCTGTCGTCGTCCTGCTCACTGTCCTCAGCAAGGAAAAGCCGCCCCGGTCGAGCGGCCGCCTCAAAGGCGCGGGCTATGCCGGAGGGTATTACGGTGGAGGGTATTACGCCGGAGGATATGCGATGACAGGCTCGTCGCACGGGAATACCTCTGGTACCGCGCCGGCCAGTGGTTTTGGAATGTCGACCACCTACCGGACCACGAAGGACTTCTTCGGTGACGGCACAACCACCCGGGGATCGGACGGGACCACCTACCACACGACCAAGGACTTCTTCGGTGACGGCACAACCACCCGGGGATCGGACGGGACCACCTACCACACGACCAAGGACTTCTTCGGCGACGGCACAACCACCCGGGGATCGGACGGGACCACCTACCACACGACCAAGGATCTCTTCGGCGGCGGGTACACGACCCGGGGATCGGACGGCTCCGTGTACCACACGAGGAACAATTTCTTCGGCGACGGCACAACCACCCGCAGGGACTGAGCAGTCGCACAGCCCCGGTCCGCCCGGTCGGGCGGCAGCGGAGACGGTGGAGGCCCGGGCCGTGGGGCTGTACGTCTCAGCCGGCTGCCGCCCAGGCGCGCAGGCGCTGCATGGCCTCGTGTACGGGGGAGCCGGTGGGCGGTGTGACGACGACCACCTGCGCGCCGTCGTCCTCCGCGAGCATGCGGAAGGGGACCGTGACATCTCCGATGAGGGAGTGGAAGATCCTCTCCTCGCCCTGGGAGGAGCGTGGCGGCAGGTCCTGGTCGATCCACAGCCGGCAGAACAGGCGGCTGCGGGCGCTCAACGTACCGACGACGCCGATGAGGTCGGGATCGTCCGGGTACTCCTGAAGCGCCCCTCGCAGGTCCGCCACCGCGCGCGTGATCACATCTCCCCAGTCGGGCCAGAAGCTCTGTGCCGACTCCTGGTCGAAGAAGGCGAACTCGAGCAGGTTCACCGTCTTCTTCTGGGTGCCGGCCCACTCCAGCACGGGCGCATACAGAAGGCGAGCCGGCCTGTTGACGGCTACGAGGTCGAGCGACCGGCTGCGCAGGTAGGCCGGCATGTCGAAGGAGTCCAGGAGCCGGCGGGTCGGCTCGGACACCGCACTGCGCTCCGTGACCCGTCCGGCTCCGGAGGCGCTCGGCTGCTGGACGGGCGGCGCGACGGCGGCCTGCTGCGTCACGGCACTGGTGTCGGGATAGGCCGCGTTGAGCAGAAGGCCGAGGCGCCTGCGGTCGGCCGGGCTCAGCGCGAGCACGTCGCTGAGAAGATCCTGCAATGACGTCTCCGGCGCCGAGGGCAGCAGGCCCTTCTCAAGGTCCGTGTAGTAGTCGGTGGCGACGCCGAGCAGCCGAGCGATCTCATCGCGACGGAGCCCGGGCACACGGCGCGGCAGGCCGTTGGCGGGCAAGCCGGCCATCGCCGGGGTGACCACCGCACGATGTTCGGCGAGGAACGTGCGCAGGTCAGCTTTTTGAGACTTGAGTCCTCGACGCATATCTACAGAGTAGAAGATGAACGGGGGCTTCGTTACCCTTTCATGATATTTCGCTCAATCTTGGCGGTTAGCAGTCGGTTAATTTTAGAACCGTGCCCAGTGGCCCCGGGTGAGTCTAGTCTTCACTCATGAGCCAGTCCGAAATCTCCCCCGCCACGCCGCTGAGCGTGGCCGACGTCGTCGCCGTGCTGCGTGCCGCGGCCCCGCCCGAGCTTGCCGAGCCCTGGGACTCCAACCAGCTCATATGCGGCGATCCCGCCGAGCCCGTTGCTTCCGTCCTTCTGGCCGTCGACCCGGTCACCGCCGTCGTCGACGAGGCCATTGAACGCGGCGCCGACATGGTGATCACCCACCATCCTCTTTACCTGCGCGGTACGGATCAGGTTTCCGCCACCGACCCCAAGGGCCGCTCCGTGCACCGCCTCATTCGCGCCGGAATCGCCCTGGCCAACGCCCACACGACCCTTGACGCCGCCCACGGGGGCGTCGCCGCCGCGCTCGCCGCCGCCGTCGGCCTGCTCGCCACCACGCCGCTGGAGCCCAACCCGCTTGACCCGACCCAGGGCATTGGCCGAGTCGGCGGCCTGCAGACTCCCACCCGGCTGCGCGACCTGGCTGTCGCCGTCGCCGCCGCTCTTCCCGACTCGGCACCCGGCCTGCTCGTCGGCGGGGACCTCGACGCGACCGTGGAGACCGTCGCCGTGTCCGGCGGTGCCGGGGACTCCCTGCTCGCTGCCGCACGCAGCGCCGGCGCCGACGCCTTCCTCACCGCCGACCTGCGTCACCACCCGGCGTCGGAGCACCTGGAGGCGGGACGCCCCTACCTGCTGTGCGGCACCCACTGGGCGACCGAGTGGGTCGGCCTGCCGCCGCTCGCGGCCCGCCTGGAGCGGGCCGCCGCGGCGAGTGGACGTAGACTCACCACATACGTGTCCGAGATCGTCACCGACCCTTGGACCCTGCGTCTGAGCACGGGCTCCCGAGCCGGTGCCGGGACCGCTCAGAGCTCGATACCCAGCCAGTGAAGGACCACAGCAGTGACGAGTGCCCCCCTCCGCCAGCAGCGTCGCC
This sequence comes from Arachnia sp., assembly GCF_057238465.1. Taxonomy (NCBI): domain Bacteria; kingdom Bacillati; phylum Actinomycetota; class Actinomycetes; order Propionibacteriales; family Propionibacteriaceae; genus Arachnia; species Arachnia sp. The sequence goes on along the minus strand of NZ_DBHHFZ010000021.1, from coordinate 1,150 downwards.
TCATCGACCTGCAGAGTCTCGACTCCCGTCTCGCCCGCCTCACCCATGAGCGGACCCACCTGCCCGTCCTGAGCCGCATTGAGGCCACTGTCGGGCGTCTGCGCTCCAACCGGCGCGACGCCGCTGTCGTCGCCGGGGCCCTGGCTGACGCGAAGGCGGAGGCCGCACGTGCCGAGGGCGAGGTCGGGCAGGTTGTGCGCCGCGCCGCGATTCTGCGGGAGCGGCTCTCCTCGGGTACCGCTGCGGCCCGTGACCTCAGCGCCATCCAGGGCGAGATCGACCAGCTCGGCCGACGCCAGAGCGTCCTGGAGGACGCCCAGCTCACCGCCATGGAGGCCATGGAATCCGCTCAGGCGGAGACCGATCGCCTCGCAGCCGAGGAGCAGGAGATCCGCGCCGTCGGCCGTGAGCTCACCGCGACCCGCGACGCCGAGTTCGTTCGTCTCGACGGCGAGATCGAGCGGCTCCGCGCCCGACGCGCCGAGCTGGCCGGCACGATCGATGCCGCCCTGCTCGACGAGTACGACGCCGCCCGGGCGGCGACCGGCGGCATCGGCGCGATCGCCCTGTACGGACGGCGGGTCGAGGGCGCCGTCGAGATCAGCCCCGCCGAGCACGCCCGGATCGCAGCCGCACCGCAGGATGCCGTCATCCACGCCGAGGCCAACGACGTCATACTCGTGCGCATGGAGGAGTGAGTCGCGGGGGTGTCCTGGGCCGTGCCCGGTCTGCGCTCGGGCGGGGGAGAGGATAGAGTGCGTCCTGCGGACGAGCCGACCGGGCGGCCGCGGTACCGCGGGGCGACCCGCGGATCGAGGAACGTCCGGGCTCCACAGAGCAGGGCGGTGGCTAACGGCCACCCGGGGCGACCCGCGGGACAGTGCCACAGAGAACAGACCGCCGGCCCCGGCCGGTGAGGGTGAAACGGTGGGGTAAGAGCCCACCAGCGCCGCGGGCGACCGCGGCGGCTCGGCAAACCCCGCCCGGAGCAAGACCGCGCAGCAGGCGCCCGAGGGCTGCTCGCCCGAGCCTGCGGGTAGGTCGCGTGAGCCCGCCGGCAACGGCGGGCCAAGATGGATGGTCGCCACCGCCGCACCGGCAACGGTCGGCGGCAACAGAACCCGGCGTACAGGTCGGCTCGTCCGCCCCT
>NZ_DBHHFZ010000020.1:0-50695 GCF_057238465.1 Arachnia sp. | reverse complement strand
TGTCATCGACTGTTTTGACCCACATCTGATTCCGGCCCGGTTTCGGGAGGTTGAGTTCACCTTTCCGGATCTCGGCGAGTTGTTCGGCGTGGGAGAGTCTCCATACCTTCTCGATCTGGTTCTTGGAGTATTTGGGGCGTTCGTTGGCGTAGGGGAGGAGGTCCCCGTTCGAGTCGTAGCCGTAGGAGTTCGCTGTTCCTTTGGCTGGCATGCCGGTTTCATCGAGGCTGCGGTTCTCGGGTAGCCGGGAACCGGTTTTTTCGTCGTAGCGCATGACCCAGCCCCGGTGTCCTGAGGGGTTCTTGTGGTGCTGGATCTGGTTGATGGGTCAGTTGAATTCGGGTCGGGGTGAGGGGCCGTGTTGGAGGTAGTCGTGCATGCGCCGGTGGAGGTCGGGGTGTTGTTGCGCGTCGAGGTCGACGTATTCTTTCAGTGTTACGGGTTTTCCGAAGGCTTTGCCGACGATGATGTCCCAATCGATTCCTGGGTAGGAGAAGATGACGTCGTAGAAGGGGCCGAGTTCTTTGTCGCTGAGGCCGTAATTGTCGAGCATGGTGCGGATTGGGACGTTCCATTTGGGTGCTTTGAGGTTGATGTCGGCTCCGCCGTCGAGGAAGCGTTGCAGCAGCTTCGCCTCTCCGATGTAGTCATGCTTACGTTTTCCGAACATGACGTGTAGGATGTTGATTTTTTCGCTCGGCTTGACTCGGGTTGGATCTGCTCCGTGGTCGAGCATCCAGTTCGCGATCTCCACCCGGGCGGTCAGATCCTCGTTTTTGAAAACACTGAAAAAGAAGTGTTTCCAGTCGAAGTCCGGGTTCTCGGCGAGTGCTTCCTTGAATTCTTCCAGGGTGCCTTCTTCGATGGCGTCGTATGCATCCATAGATTTTCTCCTCTGGGTGATGACGGGTTCGTGATCTGTGAGTTGGGCTCAGTTATTCGTCGATGTGCGAGCGGTTGCGCATGGGGTCCTCCACGCGATAGTTCTTTGGATCTCGGTATCGTTTCAAGAATTGTTCCTTGGTGATTCTTCCTGAGAGGTAGTCGTCTCGGAGGTCGCTGTATTTGGCATCTTGGATGTGTCCCATGTCCCAGTCGCGGGTTGTGCTCTTGGGGTCCCAGGTGATTTTGCGCCATCTGTTTCCGTCTGCGTCGATGTGGATGTCGGGTCCGTTGGGGATGTCATCGACTGTTTTGACCCACATCTGATTCCGGCCCGGTTTCGGGAGGTTGAGTTCACCTTTCCGGATCTCGGCGAGTTGTTCGGCGTGGGAGAGTCTCCATACCTTCTCGATCTGGTTCTTGGAGTATTTGGGGCGTTCGTTGGCGTAGGGGAGGAGGTCCCCGTTCGAGTCGTAGCCGTAGGAGTTCGCTGTTCCTTTGGCTGGCATGCCGGTTTCATCGAGGCTGCGGTTCTCGGGTAGCCAGGAACCGGTTTTCTCGTCGTAGCGCATGACCCAACCCCGATGTCCCGATGAGTCCGTCAGCTTCAGCGGCCGGCCATTGCGGTGGTCGACCGGTTGGCCGTCCGCATTGCGTGGCGCACGATCCAGCGCGCGCTGCACGTCGTCCGGGGTGTAGCGCCCGATCTTCTTGGCCGCGTCCTTGGCCGAGATCGTTTTACGAACCGGAGCGTCCGGGTCATAGACGGTGCCCTTGCTGCCCGCCGTCAGACTGGTGCCATCGGTCGGCTGTGCGAGTTTTCGTTCCGGGAGGGAATCCCTCGAAGGTGCGGAACTGCTCTCACCGGGAACCGTGGGTGAGTCCCCATCCGAAAGGCCTGGATCGCCCGGGGCGTGACCATTGCGGGGAAGATCCGATGGGGCTTCCGCGGCTCGGCGTGGTTTGGCTGGGTTCTCAGAGCGCTTGCCGGTACCGGGGGTGGGATCCGCGGTGTGGTGGACGACATCGAAATTGTTGGTGATTTTCCTGCGCCCATTGCCGGGTCCGCCGACGTAGGCGGGTTGGCGGCCGTGTCTCTTGCGGATCTCCTCGGCCAGTTTGTCGGCCGCTTCACCGAATTTGTCGATTCCTTCGAAGATCTTCTGGTTGCCCTTGTGCATCCAATCCTTGAGGGATGCGCTGAGGTTCCTGAGGCCGGCTGTGAATTTCGGGATCTGGTTGCGCAGATACGTGACCGGGTGTGGAATTTTGGGAAGCAGGCCGAGCTTGCCCAGGGTCTTCAAAGCGGCCGCTTTCCCGAAGAGCCCGAGACCCAGCTCGGTTCCGGTGGCGACGGGATCGTTCTTCCATTTGTGCCAGCCGTCCTTTCCGGCCCAGTGGGCGTCGAGATCGAAGCCCACCAGGTCCGTCCCGGCGCGGGTGAAGACTTCTAAGCGTTCGCGTTCCCATTCGCTGGGCTTGTATCCTCCCCACACGATGAAGGGAGTCGCGATAACGGATACGACCAGCGAGGTACCCAGGTCAGTGATGCCCACCGCACCGCCCCAGATCGTGTTCCACGTGTTCCCGATACTCCAGCCGTGCTCGTCGAAACCCGCGAGGCGTGTGGCGCTGTCCCAGGCTCCCTGGAAGAATCGGCTGGCCCCCGTGTTGAAGGAATCAGCGCAGTTCTTCGTCTGGCGTTCCCCGGGGGCTCCCCATGGCATGGGGCCCATCTGCTCCAGTTCTTCGAGGGTGGGGGTCGGGGGAGCTGGAATGCACATCGTCGAGTCTGTTTTGTTGATCCTGTCCGCGCACTCGCTGACGGCCTGGGTGATCTTCACGTAGATCGCGTTGTATTTCGCCACGAACTCGTTGTTCTTGTCGACGGCATGTTGATGGCGTCGCCAGTCGGTCTTCTCCGTTTTCAACGACGGCGCGTTACCACTCCATCCCACGCCGGCGGGCCGGGGAATCGTGACGCTCGAATCCGGCACCTGTTCATCGTATCCGGCCTGAGCCTCCTCTCGAAACTCCCTCGCAGCCTTCTCCAAGTCTTGAAGGTCTTTTTTGATCGTGGTCATCGTGTTGGCGTAATTCTGGATGGCCGATCCCGATATCACCAGTGCAGCCCTGATGTCGAAAGAGGGAAGGGTGGTTTTCAGCATCAAGCTGTACACCTGCTCCTGTTCCGGGGATTTGTAGATGTCCGGTAACCTGGACCACGATTCCCTGATCGCAGTTGTTCGTGAAACGACATCGATGCCCATGGAACTCAAGGAATCGCCGGCAGAATTGATCGTTTCGGGATCCAGGGTTTCCGGCTTGCAGGGAAATGCGTCTGGGTTTATCAGGCCAGTTTCGTCCACTGGAGCATTCTCGCCTGGCATGTCCTACTCGTTTCCCTTGTAGCCGTATTTCTCGAAATACGAGAAATCTCCCGATGCAGCAGAATTAAACATTTCTCTCTCGAAGTTGCCGGCCATCTCCTGCTGTGCTTTATTGTAAGAAATTGTTGCATTTCCCACACCCACGACGCCGGCATTCACGTGCGACGCCACCGTGCGCAGGTTCTTCTTCTGGGTTTCCATCACCCGCTTCAGTGCCGCCGGAATGTATCCGGCGACCTGCGGGCACCATGACAAAGCAGTCTCGATGGCTTCGAGGTCTTCCTCGGAAAACGTGGCGGCCAAGCCCTCCTGTTGCTCAGAAACCTCCAGTAACAACGCCCTCACCGCTGCGGGTACGATCTTCCACTGAGACATCAGCAGTTCCCTTCCTGTATTTCAACGGCGACACTCGCGCCCGCCGTGCCGAACCCCGGGTATAGAATCCAACCGAAGGAACCCGCGCATCCGCAACCCCCGGGGCCGCGCGAGAACCCCCGGGGCCGCGCGAGGGGTCGAGACATCCCATGCTGAAAGTCGGGTCAACCCCGGCCCGACTTGGAGCAACGCCTGCGAGAGCGCGGCATGCATCAGATCCGTGTCAACCAAAAAGACGACGTCCGTGCGCCTCGTGCCGCGTGTGAGAGCGCGGGTCGGCTTTCGGGGGTAGGGGTGGGTGGAATCAACAAATCTCGTCGAAGGAATTGTAGGTTCTCGACCTTCGGAGGAAACCTACGTCCCCGTAGGCTACGGTTGCGTAGGTTTTAGGAGAGGTCATGAAACACGACATGGTGCAGTTGCTGACCCCCGACGGGCAGCGTGTCGAGAACCCCGAGTTCTCCTTCGGGGGAACCGCCGACGACCTGACCCAATACCTGCGGGACATGGTGCTGGCAAGGCGATTCGACACCGAGGCCACCGCCCTTCAAAGACACGGGGAACTTGGTTTGTGGCCGCCCGCCCTCGGACAGGAGGCCGCGCAGGTGGGCTCCGCCCACGCCCTCGGCGCCCGCGACATCGTCTTCCCCACCTACCGGGAACACGCCGTCTTCCTCGCCCTCGGTCTGCCCTTCCAACAGATCCTGGCCCTGTTCCGGGGCTGCGACGCCGGGGCCTGGGACCGGCTCGACCGGTTCCGCAACTACCAGATCATCATCGGCTCCCAGACCCTCCACGCCACCGGCTACGCCATGGGATTGCAGCTGGACGGCCTCGTCGGCAACGACGACGGCGACAACGCGGCCGTGATCGCCTACCACGGTGACGGGGCCAGCTCGCAGGGCGACGTCAACGAGGCCTACGTGTTCGCGGCCAGCTACAACGCCCCCGTCGTCTTCTTCTGCCAGAACAACCAGTGGGCGATCTCCGAACCCATCGCATTGCAGTCGCGGATCCCGCTGTTCCAGCGCGCCCGGGGGTTCGGGTTCCCCGGGGTGCAGGTGGACGGCAACGACGTGCTGGCCGTCCACGCCGTCACCCGCTGGGCCCTGGAACGCGCCCACAAGGGCGAGGGCCCCACCTTCATCGAGGCGTTCACCTACCGGATGGGCGCCCACACCACCTCCGACGACCCCACCAAGTACCGCCTCGACGAGGAAACCGCCGAGTGGGCCGGCCGCGACCCCATCACCCGCCTGACCACCCACCTGAAACGGCAAGGGATCATCGACGACGCCTGGCTGTCCGCCCTCGACGCCGACGCCCGCGACTTCGGCGCCGAGATCCGCGCCGCCATCCCGAAACTGACGGACCTGACCATGGACGAACTGTTCGACAACGTCTACGCCGAGAACACCGTCGCCCTTCAGGCGCAGCGCCGCGAGTACGCTGAATGGGCAGCAGGGGAGCAGGCATGAGCAACATGACGATCGCCAAGGCCATCAACCTGGGCCTGCGCCGCGCCCTCCAGGCCGACCCGAAGGTCCTGATCACCGGCGAGGACGTCGGGAAACTCGGCGGCGTGTTCCGCATCACGGAAGGCCTCCAGGCGGAGTTCGGAACCAACCGGGTCATCGACTCGCCGCTGGCGGAATCAGGGATCATCGGCACCGCCGTCGGACTGACGATGCGCGGCTACCGTGTGGTAGCCGAGATCCAGTTCGACGGTTTCGTCTTCCCCGCCTTCGATCAGCTCGTCACGCAGGTCGCGAAACTGCACGCCCGCACCGCCGGGCGCCAACCGATGCCGATGGTGGTGCGCATCCCCTACGGCGGCGGCATCGGGGCCGTCGAACACCACTCCGAATCCCCCGAGGCGTACTTCTGCCACACCCCCGGATTGAAGGTGGTCACCCCCTCCAACCCGCACGACGCCCACTGGATGATCCAGCAGGCCGTCGCATCCCCGGATCCCGTGATCTTCCTCGAACCCAAACGCCGCTACCACGTCAAGGGGGAGGTGAACTCCGAGCAGCGACCCGCCCCAATGCACCAGGCCGGGATTCTCCGGCAGGGAACCGACGCCACCCTCATCGCGTGGGGGCCGATGGTGCGCACCTGCCTGGACGCCGCCGCCGTCGCCGCGGAGGAGGGCACATCGGTGGAGGTCGTCGATCTCAGATCCCTCGCGCCCATCGACTGGGTGAGTTTGATCGCCTCCGTGCGCCGCACCCGCCGCGCCATCGTCGTCCACGAGGCCCCCCGCACCCTCGGGCTGGGCGCGGAGATCGCCGCCCGCCTCCACGAGGACCTGTTCTACGACATGGAATCCCCGGTGCTGCGCGTCACCGGCTACGACATCCCCTACCCGCCGTCGCGCCTGGAGGACGAGTTCCTGCCATCGGCGGACCGCATCCTCGACGCCCTCGACCGTTCCCTGACGTGGTGAACCCAAGCAGACAGGAGTGATGATGAAACGCCAGTTCCTTCTCCCGGATCCCGGTGAAGGTCTCACCGAGGCCGAGATCGTCGCCTGGCGGGTCACCGTCGGACAGGAGATCGAGGTCAACGACGTGCTCGTCGAGATCGAGACCGCCAAGTCGCTGGTGGAGCTGCCCTCACCCCATGCCGGGACCGTGACTTCGTTGCTGGTGGCGGAGGGGGTCACGGTGGAGGTCGGCACCGCCATCGTCGAGATCGAGGACGGCGTCGAGGGTGGCGGGGAGGAGCCCCCGACCCTCGTCGGCTACGGGCCGCGCGACGAACCCGCCAGGTCGCGGCGCCGCCGCAGGAACACCGCAGGCCGGGATGCGGAGGCCGCCCGTCAGGGGTTGGGGGAGAGTTACGCCTCCCGTGAGCCGTCGCGGCGTCCCGACGACGTGGATCCCGCGGGTCGGGTCGTCGCCGCTCCCGTCGGTGATCCGTTGCCGGAGACGGGTGATGCACCCACCGAGTCGACGCTGGTGCTGGCCTCCGATCCGCAGTCCGCGCGGGCCAAACCACCGGTGCGCAAGTACGCCCGCGATCTCGGGGTCGATCTCGGGAAGGTCGCGGGAACCGGGCCGGAGGGCACCATCACCCGCGCCGACGTCGAGGCCGCGTGGATCTTCGAACGGTCCCGGTCGGCGGGGGAGGCTCCCCGGGAGGAAGCCGCGCAGGGCAGGGTCGTCAACGACGCCGCCAGCTTCCAGGACCCGGGGCCGCGGAGCCACGGATTCGGATCGCCGCGCAGCCCGCAGGGTGGTGGGGAACGCCGCGTCCCCATCAAGGGGGTGCGCAGGGTCACCGCCGAGGCGATGGTGCGTTCCGTCAGCACCCACGTCCACGTCACCGAGTGGCTGACCACCGATGTCACCGGCATGATGGAGTTCGTCGAGACGCTCAGGGCGCGACGGGAGTTCGCGGGGCTGCGTGTCTCGCCGCTGCTGATCCACGCGAAGGCGGTGTGTCTGGCGTTGGGTCGCAACCCCGACCTCAACGCGTCCTGGGACGAGGAGAACCGCGAGATCGTCTACCACCGGGACGTGAACCTCGGTATCGCGGCCGCCACCCCGCGGGGACTGATGGTTCCCAACATCAAGGCCGCGCAGGACCTCAGTCTCCTGGAGCTGTGCCGGGCCCTCAACCAGCTCGTCGCAGTCTCCCGCGACGGCAAACTCCAGCCCCCCGACTACGCGGGAGGCACCTTCACCATCACCAACGTCGGTGTCTTCGGGGTTGATGCGGGAACCCCCATCATCAACGGTGACGAATCGGCGATCCTGTGCATGGGTGCCATTCAGCGCCGCCCCTGGGTGGTGGGTACCGGTGCGGAGGAGCGGGTCGTGCCGCGCTGGGTCACCACCCTGGCTGTTTCCTTCGATCATCGGGTCATCGACGGTGAACAGGGTTCCCGTTTCCTCCACGACGTCGCCGAGATCCTCGCTGAACCCGCCCTGGCGTTGCTGTTCTGACCTCGGGAACGAGAAGGCCGGGCCCGCTGTGGGCCCGGCCTGATGGTTCGTGGTTGGGGAGGGTGTCACTCCTGGGTGTCGTCGTTCTTCTTGACCAGAGCGGCCATTCCCTCCAGGAAGGCTCGGGACAGGATTATCAGCGCGAGAACACGGGCCGGCGGAATGAACAGCGAAGTGATGATGGTCATGGCGCCGTTGCTGCCGCTGAGTGAGGACCCGGAGACGAGCCCACCGATCAGCTCGAAGAGCGCAACGACGCCGAGGCAGATCACGACCACCACGTAGACGGAGCCGATGCCTTTCTTGAGTGCGCTGCCCCTGAAACCGAAATCGAAGATCGCACCGAAGCCGGACGGGGCCTGCTGCTGGGCCCACTGCTGCTGGCCACCGTAGGAAGCAGCCTGCTGCTGGCCGCCCCACTGCTGCTGGGACTGCGCCTGCTGGGCCGCGCCCCAGGTCGCCTGCTGGTTCCAGTCCTGCATGTTCTGCTGGCCGGTGTTCTCCTGGCCCGGGGTGCCCCATTCAGGGGCGGACGGGACGGATTGCTGGGGCTGGGCGTTCCAGTCCTGCGCCGCGGTGACGGAGGTCTGTTCCTGCGCGGGTGTGTTCCAATCCTGGGCTGCGGGCTGGACGGTGGTCTGATCCTGAGACGGTGCCCCCCAATCCTGGGCGGGCTGCTGCGCAGGTGCGTTCCAATCCTGGGCCGACTGCGCGTTCCAATCCTGGGCGTTCGACTGCTGGGGCTGGGCGTTCCAATCCTGGGCGCCGGTCCACTGGTTGTTCGACATGGGGGCCATTCTGCCACTCGAAACCGACACCGCCACCCCACGGTCTCGGCATGTGCGCCAGAATGAGGGGCATGTGCCCTTCCCAGCTCAACGTAGACCTGGCCGCCATCGACGCGAATCTTGCCTTGGCAAGTGAACGCAACCCCGGCCGTGCGGTTCTCTTTCCAGTAAAGGCCAACGCCTACGGCCACGGGATAGTTCCCGTCGCCCGGCACGTCGAATCCGTGGGCTCCGCCCAGTGGCTCGGCGTGGCCGAGGTGTCCGAGGCGGAGCAGCTCCGCGAGGGGGGCGTCGAGCTTCCCACCCTGAAGTTCTCGCCCTGTTTCCCCGAGGAACTGGGGCGCGCCATCGCCGCCCGGCTGACCATTTCCGTCGGTGATGTCGGAGGGGTGGAGGCAGCCCAGGCGGCCGCCGAACACGCCGGAGTCCGCCACCCCGTGCACCTGAAGATCGACACCGGCATGCGGCGCGTCGGTGTCCATCCCGACGATGCCGTCGCCCTGGCCAAACAGATCAAGGACAGCCCCAATCTGGTCCTCGACGGTGTGTTCACCCACCTGCCGATCAGCGACTGCCCCGAGGGGGAGGAGTTCACCAGGGCCCAGCTCGCCCGGTTCCTCGCCGTCGTGGACGAGATCCGCGACGCCGTTGGGGAGATCCCGTACGTCCACGCCGGGAACTCCGGGGCGGTGCTCGGCCACGACCTGACGGGCACCAACCTGATCCGTCCCGGGATCATCGCCTACGGCTACCGGGCCGATTCCAGCACCGCCTGGGAGGGTCTGAGTCCCGCCGCCACCTGGACGTCGCGGGTTTCGTTCCTCAAACGCGTCCCCGAGGGGGAGACCGTCGGATACGGCCGCACCTGGACCGCCCCCTGCGACACGTGGATCGCCACCGTCCCCGTCGGCTACGGCGACGGCTACTCACGGCTGTTCAGCAACCGCGGACGCATGCTGGTGGGGGGGCGTTCCTACCCGATCGCGGGCCGGGTGTGCATGGATCAGACGATGATCGACCTCGGCCCCGGCGACCCGCAGGTCGCGGTGGGCGACGAGGTGGTGCTGCTCGGCCGCCAGGGCGACGAGCAGATCACCATGGAGGAACTCGCCGACCTGATGGGCACCATCACCTACGAGGTGCCCTGCCTGATCGCCCCCAGGGTGCCGCGCCTCTACGTCTGAGACCCGCGAAGGAGAAGACTGGTTGAGCCGGCCGGCTCGTTTGGCGAGCTGGTCGTGTCGGGTCATTCTGAGTCAAGCTGGTTGAGCCGACCTGCGAGCGTCAGCGAGTGGGTCGTGTCGAAACCATGGTGACCGTGATCGGGGTCTTGGGTGTCGGGTGTCGGGGGTTTCGACTCGGGTCGCTCGTTCCTCGCTCCCCGGCTCAACCAGCGTCGGGGGTGGGAGTTGGTTGAGCCGACCTGCGAGCGTCAGCGAGTGGGTCGTGTCGAAACCATGGTGAGGGTGGTCGGGTCTGACGGGATGTCTCAGTCCTCCACGATGACCGCGTAGCCCGTGGTCCGGGGGCGGCGGGAGAGGAACTGCTCCTGGGCGTACTGGATGATGGAGTGCGTGGACCAGCCGTCCACGACCGCTCCGACCCCGCCGCCGACCAGCGGAACCTTCTTGGCCAGGAACACCCCGAGGCGTTTGCCCCCGACTTGGTTCATCGACTGCTCCAGGAGCGCCCTGGAGACACGGGAGTCGAGATGTGGGTCGAAGGCCGGGGCGGTGGCGACGGCGGCCGCGGAGCTGGGCAGGTCGCCTGCGGCGATCAGCGCCGCCGATCCGCGCGGGCCGAGCATGACCATGAGGATCGCGGTTCGGACCCGGGGGTCGTCCAGTTCGTAGCCGCGCAGGTGCGCGATGACGGCGACGGCGCGCGCCTGGATGAAGGCGGCCGCGGCCATGTTCGCGGGAATCGTGACCAGCGACAGGAGCAGACCACCCCAGTTCGTCGCGAATCCCTGGCCGCTCGCCAGCGCGATGTGTTGGTTCGACAACCAGCGGATGGCGTCCTCGTGGTTGTGGCGCTGCCTGAGCTGGTTGTTCGCGATGGTGCGGGCGCCCGGGAGTTTCCCGCGACCCGTGATGGCGAGATCCAGCAGCCGGTGGAAGGCATCCGACGTCAGACCCTCGGCCGTCGCGACCACTTTGTTGTTGGCCTCGTTGGCGTCACTCATCTTCCCACCGTCCTTCTGCCCCGACTCGCATTATGTCATTGTGAAAGGTTTTGTTGCGTACACCAACCAAAATCTTCACCGCGATCGATGAAATCATCAACTGGCACCCGCGACGACGAAAGAACCGGCGACCCTGCAAGACTGGGAGTCGTGCTCGACAACGTCTTCGGATCACCCGATGCCTGGCCGGACTCCGACCTGATCGGGTACAGCGACGAATTCGACCCCGCCCTGGCGCTGGTCGCCTACCGCTGTGGGGTGTTCCCCATGCCGGTGGAGCAGTGGATGGGGTGGTGGTCGCCGCTGCGACGCGCCGTGCTGCTCCCCGGCAGGCTGCGCATCACCAGGTCGCTGCGCAAAACCGCTGCCCGCTACACCACCACCGTCGATCACGCCTTCCCCGACGTGCTGGCCGCCTGCGCCGACCCGAAACGCCCCGACGGTTGGATCGACGACCGCATCGCCTTCGCCTACACCGCCCTCAATCAGGCCGGGTACGCACACAGCGTCGAGACCTGGGACGCCGACGGCAGGCTGGTCGGGGGACTCTACGGGGTGCACCAGGGAGGAATGTTCGCGGGGGAGTCCATGTTCCATCACCCCGAACTGGGCCGCGACGCCTCCAAGGTGGCGTTGCTGAGGCTGGTCGCGGAATTCGCCCGGGCCCACGTCGACCTGCTCGACGTGCAGTGGCTCACCCCGCACCTGGCCAGCCTCGGGGTGATCGAACTGTCCCGCGACGACTACCTGGCCCGGCTGGGCGTCGCCCTCGAGGGGGAGCACCGCAACACGTGGTTGAATGCCGAACGCTGGGATTCCCACCAGCTGCTGGCGGCCCACGCCTGATCCGCTGAACCTTCCGCCGGGCACACTTTTCGCATGGTGGTTGATGCCAGGCTCCGGGGATCGCTGCGGGGGCCGTTGTTGGTTCTGTCGTTGTTCACGTTTCCGCTCGTCGGGTTCGGATTCTGGCTGCAGGTCAGTGGATGCGACTCCCGCTGGTACGACACCGGGAAGTCGGTTCTCGGGGCGATCGGCTTGGTGGTGTTGTGGTGGCTGCTGCGGCGCGAGGGCACGACTCTTCGGGGTTGCGTGGGACGGTTCAGGGCCAGGCACCTGGGGTGGGCGTTGGTGGTGGGGCTCGGGATGTCCGCCATATTCTTCGGGACCTGGCTGATCGCGGCTGATTGGCTCAGGAGGAAACTACCGGCCCCGGACGACGAGTTCTATCTCTTCTCCATCGAGTTCATGGTCAGGGCCCTGGTGGAACCGGTCTGGATCACGTTCACGGTCAATCTGCTGTTCCTCGGTTATGCCCTGCCCCGGCTGCGAGCACGGTTCGGCCCGGTGTGGGCGACGGTGATCGTCGCCTTCTGCTCCGGGCTGGTGCAGCTGGGATACGACCTCCGGAGCCCGGTGACGATGATGATATCGATGCTTCTCGGATTCCTGTTGGTGATTCCCCCGGCCCTGGTCACGCTGGCGACGGGGAGCACCTGGCCGGGTTTCCTCGGATACCTGTTCATGGTTCAACTGAGGAAACTCGGAGAAGTGTTCTTCGCTCTTCTGTTCCTGGCCTACATGCCGGTGTTCTGGCTTCCGCTGGTCCTGGTGGCCCTGGTGGTCTGCTGCTGGTACGGGGTGAAAACCCAAGGGTGAGGTGCCGGTCGCCGGTCCGGTGTCCCCGGGGGTGACCTTGGGAGCGTGTCCTAGCTGGCGGCCGGGGCGGTGGGGAACCACGCCCCCGACCCGTGGGCGCGGGTCATGGCCTCCGGGAGGCCAGCCACGATGTCCTGCTGGCGGCGGCTCGACTCGTCCCACGAGGTCTGTGCCGTGGTCCAGGCGTGCCGGGCGGCGTCGTCCCAGTGCATCATCGAGCCCGACAGTTCGCTGTACAGCACCGCCAGGAGGGCGTTCAGTTCGGCGTTGGCGTCGGCCAGGCCCGCGATGCCCTCGGGAAGCGACGCCGGGTATCCGTGCTGGGGGGTTTCGGGATGTGCCCGGCGGGCCTGCGGTTGTGGGTCGTTTTGGGGGTGTGCGCGGCGGGCCTGCGGGTGTGCGCGGCGCGCGGGAGGGGTGGGCACCTCCGCCTGGCCGGTGAGGCTGGCGTGCACCATGTCGAGGCCCTGTTTCACCCGTTCAAATTCGGAGTCGAACTGGCTGTAGTCGTGCTGGAACGTGTTGAACTCGCTCGCCCCCCAGCGGGATGCGAGCGCGGGAAGCTGTTTCTGCAGCCGGATCTGGAGGTCGTGGATCTGCTGGTGTTTCGTCTCGACCTGGCCAGCGGCCTGCGCCATCACGGGGTTGTCCGCGCGTTTGGGGGCCATGGTGTTCTCTTCCGGTCGGGTGCTTTCGAAAAACCCTATGCCCGGGCGGGGTCACCGTGGGGGAGGTCGTGGTCACGGCAAGTTGCGCGGCGCTACCCTGAGCGGGTGCTCGGATATTTCGGACCCGCGGGGACTTTCACCCATCAGGCCCTGCTCACCATCGACGACTCCGACGGCGTTCCTTTCGCCAGCGTCGGCGAGGCCCTGGACGCGGTCAGGCAGGGGCATGTCGACGGCGTCGTGGTGCCGATCGAGAACTCCGTGGAGGGTGGGGTCTCCGCCACCCTAGACAAGCTCGTCGACGGCGATCCCCTGGTGGTCACGGCCGAGGTGGTGATCCCCGTCGAGTTCGGGATCTACGTGCGTGCCGGCACCACCCTCGACGACGTCACCTCGGTGCTCACCCACGGACACGCGGCCGCTCAGTGCCGCGACTGGCTGGCCACGATGATCCCCGACGCGCAGGTGACGGAGGCCGGTTCCACGGCGGGTGCGGCCAAGGAGGTCGCGGATCCGGCGTCCCGTTACGACGCCGCCATCTGCGCGCGGGTCGCGGGGCGGCTCTACGGGCTCGAGGAGCTGGCCCATTCCATCGAGGACAACCCGGGTGCGGTGACCCGGTTCGTCGTGGTTTCCCGCCCGGGCCGGGTGCCGGAACGCACCGGCGCGGACAAGACCACCCTGGTGGCCTACATGCACCAGGACCATCCGGGCGCCCTGCTGGAGATCCTGCAGCAGTTCGCGGTGCGCGGGGTGAACCTGTGCCGCATCGAGTCGCGTCCCACCAAGACCATCCTCGGCAGCTACTGCTTCGCCATCGACGCGGAGGGTCACCTCGATGACCGTCGCCTCGCCGAGGCCCTCCTCGGGTTGAGACGGATCTGCCGCGACGTGATCTTCCTCGGCTCCTACCCGCGCGCCGACGCCCAACCGGCCGATGTGCGTCGCGGTTTCGACGACGAGGCTTTCGAGGAGGCGGCCGAGTGGTTGCGGTCGCTCGGCGCGGACTGAGGGACGCGGGTGGCAAAAACCGGACTATCCGGCTCAACCAGCTTCGACCCGGCCACCCAACGCTTGCCTTCTTGTCGTTCGCCAGCCTTTCCGACGGGAACGCTTGTCTTATCGTCGAATGCCTGCGCTATAGCGCAAGCGTTTGACCGCAAGGCAGGCGTGGCTAGTCGGGTCGGCCCCGCACAGCTCCGACGCTTGCCTTCTCGTCGTTCGCCAGCTTTCCGGACGCCTGCTTGCCTTCTTGTCGTTCGCCAGCCTTTCCGACGGGAACGCTTGTCTTATCGTCGAATGCCTGCGCTATAGCGCAAGCGTTTGACCGCAAGGCAGGCGTGGCTAGTCGGGTCGGCCCCGCACAGCTCCGACGCTTGCCTTCTCGTCGTTCGCCAGCTTTCCGGACGCCTGCTTGCCTTCTTGTCGTTCGCCAGCCTTTCCGACGGGAACGCTTGTCTTATCGTCGAATGCCTGCGCTATAGCGCAAGCGTTTGACCGCAAGGCAGGCGTGGCTAGTCGGGTCGGCCCCGCACAGCTCCGACGCTTGCCTTCTCGTCGTTCGCCAGCTTTCCGGACGCCTGCTTGCCTTCTTGTCGTTCGCCAGCCTTTCCGACGGGAACGCTTGTCTTATCGTCGAATGCCTGCGCTATAGCGCAAGCGCACGACCACAAGGCAAGCGTCCCGGCCCAGCCGGTTTCGGGAAGGGCAGGGCCGGGAATCATGGTCCTGCGACCGGTTGCGCACGGCAGCCGCGTAGAGTTCACTCCATGATCGATCCCAAGCTGTTGCGCACCGACCCCGACCTCGTCCGACGTTCACAGGAGGCCCGCGGGGACTCCGTCGAGCTCGTCGACGAACTGGTCTCGGCCGATGAGGCGCGCCGCTCGGGGATCGCGACCCACGACAGGCTGCGTGCCGAACAGAAGGAACTCGGCAGGCTCATCCCCAAGGCGCAGGGCGACGAGAAGACCGAGCTGCTGGCCCGCACCAAACAGCTCGCCGCCGAGGTGAAGGCCGCGCAGGAACAGTCGGAGGCCGCGGGGGAACGTTTCAACGAGCTGATCATGCAGCTCGGCAACATCGTCATCGACGGTGTGCCGCGCGGCGGTGAGGACGACGGCGTCGTGATCGAGACCGTCGGTGTTCCCCGCGACTTCGCCGCCGAGGGTTTCGAGCCCAAGGACCACCTGGAGCTCGGTGAGGCGCTGGGCGCCATCGACATGGAACGCGGCACGAAGATCTCCGGGTCGCGGTTCTACGTGCTCACCGGCATCGGTGCACGCCTGGAGTTCGCGTTGCTGAACCTGGCCATGACCAAGGCCGTCGAGTGGGGATTCACCGCCATGATCCCCCCCGCGCTGGTGAAACCCGAGGCGATGGCCGGCACCGGTTTCCTCGGCCAGGCCGCCAAGGACGTCTACCATCTCTCCACCGACGACCTCTACCTCGTCGGCACCTCCGAGGTGGCCTTGGCGGCCTTCCACAGCGACGAGATCCTCGACGCCGACTCCCTGCCACGCCAGTACGCCGCGTTCAGCCCCTGCTTCCGCCGCGAGGCCGGTTCCTACGGCAAGGACACCCGTGGCATCTTCCGCGTCCACTGGTTCGACAAGGTCGAGATGTTCATCCACTGCCTGCCCGAGGACGCCGAGGACTGGCACCAGCGACTCCTCGGTTTCGAGAAGGAGTTCCTCCAGGCGCTGGAGATCCCCTTCCAGGTTCTCGACGTCGCATCCGGGGATCTCGGCCTCAGCGCCGCCCGCAAGTACGACTGCTACGCCTGGCTGCCCACCCAGCAGCGCTACCGCGAGGTGACCTCCACCTCCAACTGCACCCAGTTCCAGGCCCGCCGCCTCGGGATCCGGTATCGCACCGAGAAGGGCACCGAGCACGTCGCCACCCTCAACGGCACACTGTGCGCCATGACCCGGATCATCATCATGCTGCTCGAGAACCACCAGCAGGCCGACGGGTCGGTGCGCGTCCCCGAGGCGCTGCGCCCCCACCTCGGTGGCCTGGAGGTGCTCACGGCGGGTTGATCCCCACCGACCAGCGGTTCTCACCCACCCGACCAGCGGTTCCGGTGCTCCCCACGCTGGTCCGGTCGGCGAGCCCACGAACCCAGGAGAAACAATGACCTTCAAACCCGCGCTGGTTGCCCTCGACATCGATGGCACCATCGTCAGCGCCGGCGGCGAGCTACCCGGCGAGGTGCGCGACGCGGTGCGGCGTGTCGTCGCCGCCGGGGTGCCGGTGGTGCTGACCACCGGCAGGGCATGGGCGGGAACCCAGGTGGTTTTCGACGCCCTCGGTCTGCCACCCGGCCCGTCGGTGTGCGCGAACGGCGCGATGATCGTGAACTACCCGCCCATCGATGTGGTCCACGAGATCCGTTTCGACCCCGCCGACTCCATCAACCGGGTGGCCAGGCTGGCCCCGAACGCGGCCATCGCCGTCACCGACGGCATGAAATGGCGGGTTTCGAAACCTTTTCCCGACGGGGAACTGAAGGGTGAGATCATCGTCGAATCCCTGGGGGAGCTGGCCTCGCGCCCGGTTTCCCGCATCGTGGTGCGCGACCCGGAAAGCGACGACGACGTGTTCAACGAGATGGTCGAGGCCCTGGGGCTGCGGGAGGTTTCGTACTACATCGGCTGGTCGTCGTGGGTGGACATCGTTCCCGAGGGCGTCGACAAGGCCCGGGGCCTGGAGCAGGTGTGTGGGCAATTCGGTGTCACCGCCGCCGACGTGCTGGTCCTCGGCGACGGCTACAACGACATCGAGATGATCCGGTGGGCCGGTCGGGGGGTTGCGATGGGCGATGCCCCCCACGACGTGAGGGCCGCGGCGGATCACGTCACCGGCGACTTCGGCTCCGGCGGGGCCATCCAGGAACTGGCACGCTGGTTCCCCGCGGAAAGCAAAGCTGGTTGAGGCGGGAATCCCGCCTCAACCAGCTGCCGGATAAGGGGCTCAGGCCACCGAGGAGGCCGGGCTCAGCACCTCGGCGGCGGCCTTCATCACCTCGCGCTTGCCGGGCAGGTTCTTCCTGCCGATGGACTTCACCACCCCGCCCTGGGCCTCGGCGCGCCTGAGGTGACGTTTCACCGTCGAGACGGAGCAGCCGACGCGGGCGGCTATTGCGGACAGCGACTGGGTGGGGTTGGCCTGCCGTAGCCGGTGGATCTCCGCGTGGTCGAAGTTGCGACCCGAGGAGACCCCGGCGAAGCTGTCCAGGTCCTCGGGTTCCACGGTGATCCCGAGACGGGCGCGGATCTCGCGGCGCTGGGATTCGGTGGTGCCGGCCACGAAACCCGCGACGTCGTGGAGGACGACGGCGTCGGTGAGGCACTGGGAGCGCAGTGGGCAGTCCGCACAGAGTTTCGCGGCGCGGGCCGCCAACGCTGTCCGGGTGCGGGCTTCGGCGGTGGTCTCGACGCTGCTCTCGTCCTCCAGCAGGGGGTTCTGGAAGAGCGAGGCGAACTTGACGCAAAGGGTGGCGTTGTCGAGCGCGATGGTCACGGTTTGGGTCCTCCTTGCCCCTGGTCTTCAGGGCTTCGCATTACCTGCTACACCAGAGTGTCGGATTCCCGCGAAGCTGATAAGCGTTTTTGGTAGGGGGAATTACCCGATTTGCCTGGGTATCCGACTTACCCGCCCCTGAGTATCCGTACTCAGGCAAGTTTTTCCGGCAAATCCCCTTTGACTAGGCAGTCTGTGAGCAGGCTGTCATACTTTCGGTTGAAGTGCCCAGTCAGGGGCGATACCGGGGAACGCTCGGATACCGGGGGCTGAATCACCGGGATGGTATGGGTACTCAGGGAATCCCCCCACGGAAGAGCGGGTGCTCACCACGCCCAGCGGACCCCGTAGCCCCACCCGGGCTGCATGTTTCTGAAGTTGGCGACGGCCCTCTTGTCCATCACCTCGACGGGATGACCGGAAGCGGTGGGGGACATCATCTGGGAGGGCCAGGCGCGGTCGACGCGCTCGACGAGGCTCGGGAGGCGCGCCTCGAAGTGCAGCTCGATCCTCGCGGCGTGCATGGATGTGACGGGGGCGAACCCGAAGACCGGTTCCAGGCAGTCGTGGTCGGGCAGGCGCACGGACACCGAGAAGGTGTGGGACTCCCCGACGTTCAGGCAGCGGGGAAGCCGCAGCTGGACGGTCCACGAGCCGCCGTTGTCCTGAACCCCCGCCAGTCTGCACCCCTCGAGGGTGTGGTACTTCAGCTCGCGGTCGCGCATCAGGGGCAGGAACAGGTGCTCGTCGAGGGCGTTGAAACCTTCGCGGAGGGCCATCACGGTGCGGTTCACCAGGACGGTGGGTGAGTCGTCGCGAAGATCCAGCCGGCAGTGGGTTCTCGTCGTGAGGAAGTCGATGTTCTCCAGCGCGGGGGCGTGGTCGCCGGCGAGCAGCAGGTGGGTGATCTCGTGGGCGGCCTTCTCGATGTGGCGGTACAGGGTGCGGCGTCCCATCACCAAAACGGCGGCGGAGCGATTCACCCGTTCCCCGGGGGAGCCGGTGATGTCCTTGCGGAACCCGGCGGAGAACAGGAAGGCGTTCCGGGTGTCCTCCTCCAGGCGTGCCGCGCAGGACAGCAGCGCCTTTGACACCTGGTGCCGGGCGAAGGGGGAACCCGGGTTGAGTCCCAACACCTTCAGCAGGGGTTCGGGCAGGTGGAGATCGGGGTTCTGGATTCCGTCGGAGCGGAGTTTCTTGATGGCGTCGAGCAACTCACTGGAAGCGGCCTCCTGACATTCCGGGGAGGCAGCCTCGTTTTTCCGTGAGCCGTCCATGGCGAGATACTAGCTTTGGTCATCTGACTTCTGAACTCACAGGGTCGGTATTCCTTGTCGCAGCCGCACCGAGGGTAATGTCCGTCATTGGATGGCGACGGAAGGAGACTGATGTCCAAGTCCTTTGCGCAGTTGTGCGGGCAGTGGCTGGAACGGCTGCCGAAATGGGAACGGTACGCCCCCAGGGGGTTTGGCGTGACCGTGAACCTCGTTGTCAAACGCCTGTTGCATCCCTGTGTCACCGCCGGGCCCGAATGGGTGGGCGTGGGCCGAGGGGAGAAAATCGGGGACGAACGCGGCCGGGAACTGTTGGCCTGGCTCGACTGCCGGCGCGACATCGTGGAGAAACTGCTGACCCTGCTGCGGACCGGTGTCGACGATGCCATGGCCCGGGCGCGGCAGCAGGGACTGGACGTCACCGTCAGCAGGGTCGCCGAGGCAATCGCCGTCGCCATCGGGTCGAAGTGGAAACAGGACGTGGTGCTCACCGACCTGGAGGTCGAGTCGGTGTGGGGGACCTTCCTGTGCAACAGCGTCCCGCTGGGCAGACGGATGGACAGGCGCGAGTTCGCCGAATACCAGGGGCTCTACGACCTGCTCTGGGAGGAGCAGGGACGTGCCAGCCTGGAGGCCGAACCCTACGGGCGCTACGGGCTGGGCGAGAACGAACGGCCGCCGCTGGTGGTCGCGGAGAGGGAGAACGTCTTCCTCGGTCTGCAGCGTTCGGTTTTCTCCCGGTTTTCGCTCGCGGCGCGAGAACCGTATGTGAAGGGGAGCGCCGATGAGATTGCGCGACGTGAGGTTTCCCGGGCCTGCTCCAGGCTCGGACTGGTCGACGAATCGGCCCGGATCACGCTGAGAAGCCTGTACGCCGGTTTGCTGACCGGACCTTCCGGTCCCGGGTGGAAACCCCCGGGCGCCACACCCGGGAAACGCGACTGGAACGACGATCTCCTGCCGCTCGGGGAGGAGACCGACCCGCAGGGCGACCCCGCCCTGGATTGGAAGGGGATCCACGCCGGGCTGGCTGCGCTGGCCCAGGCGATGATCGCCACCTTCACCGGCCGAACCCTTCAGGGGCAGTACCTGAAATGGGCCGAGAGGATGGAGGAGGCCCACCAGGACGCCATGCGCCGCGCCTGGCACGAGTGTTTCCGGCTGGACATGGCCGGGAAGCCCGTCACGGAGGCGAAGGCGTCGAAAATCGTCAAGCAGGCCATCTACGGGGGCATCCCGAGTGGCCAGAAGCAGCGCAGGGATCCCCGTCGGTTGACGGGTGTCCACGAGGATGAGATCCCACCGGAGGAAACGGGTGGGACGGTGGAACCCGATCGGCTGACGGTGTTCGGGCGCGCCATCGAATGGTTGCGCGCCGACGAGGAACGCGCCCGGGCGGTTGTCCGCGGCGACGAGGACGCGACCGCCGAGTACGAGCGCGCCGCAGCCGAACTGGGGCTCCCGACCATTGACGAGGTGTGCCATCACATGGACCAGGACTGGAAAAAATGAGTGGAACCGACAAACAGATCATCATTGAGGCGCTGGGCGGTGGCCCGGTGCAGGTGGGGACGGGGGGACCGGCGCCGGCGGGGAACGTCACGCTGTCCCTGGAAACCGTCGTCGTCGTGGTGAATCCCGCCGAGCCCGAGGAGGCGCCCTGCTGCCTGGTGGCCGATGTCGACGAGTCCCGGGAGGAGCTGGCCGACCTCTACGGCAGCGCCACGGCCGGGATCGCGGCTCAGGCCGCCGGATGGGACGGGTCGGGGCGGGTCGGGAAGCTGCCCCTCGCGCCCGACGACGAGAACATGGCCGAGGCGGTGGCGCGGCTCGGGGTGGTGCGGTGGCTGCAGGAATGGTCGCCGTTACCGCTCGACTGGCGGCTGCTGCGGCTGGAGGAACTGACCCTGGTGACCTCGCTCGCCGGGCGTCTCGCGGACGAACCCGACCGGCTGCCCGAGCTGGTGGAGCTGTGCCGGTACTTCCACGACCACCTCGACGAGGAGGAGTTCACGCCCTTGGTCGGGTTGCTCGGGGACGCGTTGGAGCAGGTCGCGAACCGGTCCCCGCTGTCCGGGGAGTCGGGTGACTGGGCGCGTCAGCTGCTGGCCACCTGGCCCGCCGGGGAGGAAACCATTCCGCCCGGATGGCTGGACGCCGAACTCATCGACCGGTTCAGGCCCGAACTGGCCCTGGCGGCGGGCGCGGAGAGGTGGGGAACGCTCGTCGAATCCATGACCATCGACTGGGAACAGCTGCCGCGCGGCTGGGTGGCGACGGGCGAGAACAACGCCCGGTGGGTGCTGGACCTCGACGTCGAGGGGAAGGTTCACTGCGCCGTCGCGGTGGACGGACCGCAGGAGGTGCGCTGGTTCGGTGGGGTGCCCTGGGGGAGGCAACCGGGTGAGGGTGACCGGCTCGGTTTCGACCTGTTCTCCGGATCTGTTCCCGAACCGGTGCTGAGCGGGGAGCTCGGCTACGATTCACGGGCCCGCGGCTGGGTCGGGTCGGTGACCGGGACGGCGGAGCAGACGGCCCGGCTGCGACAGGGCCGCGAGGAGGGCGCCGGGATGTCGGTTCGGGTGCACTGCGATGACACCCGGCGGGAAATCCCGGAACCGGTGGCGGCCGCGCGTCGCTGGTCGGTGCGGGGGGTGAGCGCGCTGAGGCTCCTGACCGCCGCCGATGACCGGGGACTGCGTGCCGGAACGGTGGCGGCCCTGACGGAGGCGGTTTCGTGCTGGGATGCGGCCGGACGGAAACGCGACGCCGAGGCCTGTCGTGGTCTGCTGCGGAAGGCGGACTCGGGCGAGTGGAAGGACTGGGTGGGCCTCACCGTCGCCGAACGGTGGCTGCTCCACCCGAGGTCGTGAGAACGTGAAGGCGGGGTGCGCGTCGCGCCCCCCGCGTTTTTTCACCTCGCGGCCCGGGCCGCCCGGTGGGTCACCAGCTCCACAACATGGGTGTTCACCTCCTGAATCCTGGGGACGGGGCTTTCCCGCCACCCGACTTTCGGATCCAGCAGCACCCGGGAACGCGATCGTGGGGCGAACCCTGCGGTTCGCCCCACGTGTGATGAGATTGCGGTTCGCAGCCTCAGCTGCTCTTCATGTCACCAACGCCAAAGCATGTCGCGCCTCCTTTCGTGGACCTCGGGGGGAAACCCCTTCGCTGCACATACGGATCCAGCCCCAAGGGTGGGCCGCTTTCCGGTTGGGCTCCCCGACCCGGGAGAATGCTTCGTCGGTGGGGGATCAGCGGCCGTCCTGTCCGTCAGGGACCGGTGAGGCCACGAAAGGAGACCTGCGATGACGTCATCACGACCCCCGGGGCGGGGCAACGGCCCCGTTTTCATCTCCTACCACCAGAAAAGCGGGGCCGCCGACGCCGAGTTCATCGAAACCTATCTGCGTTCCGGGGGGATCGTGCCCTGGCGCGACATCCGCGACCTCGAGGCCGGAACGGTCGAACGCAACATCACCCAGGCCTTCGAGGAAGGGCTGAGCGGCGGGGTGCTGCTGCTCTCCGACGGCATCTCCGAGAGCAGTTTCGTCCCCGAGACCGAGGTGCCGCTGCTGGTCGGGGCCCACAAGGCCGACCCGGACGGCTTCCAGCTGCACATCGTCAACACCTTCCGGAAACCCGGTTCCCCGGACGAATGCGACTTCAAAGCGCCCGGCAAACAGCTGAGTGCGAAATACCTGGAGGCGGAACAGCTCAATGACCATCTCCAGCGGCGGCTGCTGCACTCCGACGACAAGGGCGGCAAACCGGTCAGCGAAGTGAACCTGGTCCTTCGTGACCTGCTGCGCAACCGCCTCAAGGTGCGCCGGCCGCAGCTCGACGACGGGGAGATCGAGATCGGGGTCCAGACCCGGCCCGAACCCAACCACCTGCCCGCGGACAGCCGCACCGTCCCGGAGGCCGACCTCCACATCCGGCTCCGGCAGGATTCCGCCACGCAGATCCCGGAGGAACTCGACTACCGCTGCCTGCAGCAGGCGCTGCCGGTGCTAATCGACGAGCTCCACGCGGCCCGGATCAGGCGTGTCCTCTTCCGGGGCGGCTGCCACCCGAGCCTGGCGTGGGCGCTCGGCGCGGCGCTGCCGCACGCCCGCGAGATCGAACACTTCACCTGGCGCGACACCTACGGCAAGGACTGGGCCTCCACGGACGAACCCGCGGAACGCAGCACCGGCATCCACCTGGAAACCCTGGGTCCCGACGGGAGCAGACGCACCCTCGGGTTCCCCCGCGACGAGATGCCCTCCGGTGCCGAGCTGCGGCGGGCCCTCTGGGGGGATGCGCCCGCGAAGAACGTCGTCGTGCTGCTGGCCTCTGACGACCTGCGCCACCCGCCCCTGCTCGCCCTGGCCGAGAAGCTGGAGGACCCGGCGGTGCTGGTCATCAACCTCCACACCCCCTCCGCCGACGGCGCCAAGAAATGGATCGGCCACACCGAGGGGGCCGGGCTGGCCAGGCGCGTCGGTGAAATCCTCCGGAGGCTCGGGGACCTCGCCAAACTGCACCTCGCGGTCAGCGCCCCCGCGGCCATGGCGGCCCTGACGGCCCGCTGGTGCAACACCCTGACGATCGATTTCTACGAGCTCGGCAACACCGGAACGGACACCCGTGGATACATCCGGGTGTTGCGCACCGAATCCGGGAACAAATCCCCCATCACGGGGGTCTTCCCCCAGGGTGTGCCCCAGATGGACGAGGTGAGGAAACTCATCAACCTCACCCCGCACGACGTCACCTACTTTCCCGAGGTGGGGGAACCGTTCACTTGGGCGGCCCCCGAGGGCCCCGACCAGTGGGTGCGGCGCCAGGAGCAGTCCGAGGAGTTGCCCTCGCTCCGGGTTCAGGGATGCGAGATCCCGGTGACGAGGATCCGGCAGGGAGGCATCACCCCGAAGCCGGATCTGATGCCGGGGGTCGGATACATCGTGCCGCGGATCAGCGCCGAGACGGCCCGCAGGTCCGATTTCTTCTTCCCGCACGGCGAGGTCCGCGGCCAGGGTGGCGGCATCATCGGATGCCGGAGACTCGGATGTTTCGAGGCGGTCTCGGACAAGGTGCTGCCCTATCTCGAATTCCTCGATCCCGTTCCGCAGGACTGAACGTGGGTGCGTTGAGATCCCTGCCCGCGGTGCGGGTCAGGACCTGGCAGGTTCTGCTGCGCGTGGAGACGGGGGAACATCACCTGACCCCCACACCCTCGGGAATCCACGCGATGGTTTCGTCGTGGCTGCACCGGTCGCCGGGCAGCGGCGGCGGGGAGTCGCACACCGGGGAACACCGGTACGCGGTGCGGTGGCGGCAGGTCAGCGAGTTCGCCGTGCTCGTGGAGCTGCGACTGTTCGACGACTTCCTGGCTCCGCTGCTGGTGGGCCGTGTCGCCTTCGGCAACCGGGAGCGGCTCGGCATGGTGACGCTGCGGGTCGAGGGGATCCAGGAGGTCGCCTCGGTGAACCTCGCCGAGATCACGGGCAGGCCGTCGAAGGGGTGGCGGCTGCGATTCCCCGAGGGTGTCACCTTCAAACGCGGCGACGTTTTCATGCCCTGGCCCGATCCTTACCTGCTGCTGGGCAGCATCCAGCGGCGGCTCGCGCTGATCTGCGGCCAGGGCCGGGACGAGCAGCGCCTGCCGCGGGAGGTGGTGGCGTCGGTGTTTCCCACGCAGGTTGAGCTCCAGTCCGTGCGATGGGCCGAGGGGGATCCTCGCCGGGCCAGTCTCCGCGACGTCCGCGTCGCGCTCGGGGAGGTCGACTGGCTCTGCACCGGCGACGCGGCCACGTCGAGCCTGATCGACCGGCTCCTCCAGGTGGGGGAACTGACCGGCGTCGGGGCGAGAACGGCCTGGGGAGCCGGTGTGCTGGAGATCGCGGACCGGGTTCCGATGCGAGCGGGCGTCGCGGGAGACAAACGCCGTTCCCGGCGCGGCCCGTCCCGTCCGTCAGGGATTGGTGGAACCGGGAGAACCCCGTCCCCCCGGGTTGTGGGGGAACCGGGGGAATGGGGGTTCGACGATGAGCGGCCGGGCGGGTCGCGGGACAGGAGGTTTGGCAGTGAATGAATACGCCTACGTCGAGGAGATCGGCGAGGACCAAGTCCGGGTGTGGCCGCTGACCGATTCGGAACTCACGTGGAATGGAGAAAAAGTCCTGACGCGAAAGGACGGCTTCACTCTCGAAATCGAAATGTGCCTCGGGTATGAGAAAGGGAACCCGGGATACTACTTGGTGGAAACCGATGAGCTACCTGAAGTGTGCATGTTGGAATCTCCCATTTCCGGAACTTCGGTCGGTTCCAAGAGAAGCAAAACTTGGAGAAAAGAACTGTGGATTCCCGAAGGAAGTGGCGGGCTGGAAGGTGCTCTCCGTGACAAAGCCTACAGCCATGACTTCGATCTCCTGGAAGTCGAACCTAAACGGTTGTGCTGGGGTGGTGAAGGTCTTGGCAGGTGGATTGAGACGGCCAAGGAGGAAGTTGAGCGAAAAGCCGCACGCAAGAAGGCCGGTGAAACCCGAGAGAAACTGAAAGAGTTCCACGACGGCGGGAATGCTTTCATCAATCCCTACACCTTCGTTCCGCTGCCCGACAAGGTAAAACGGGACAAACCCCACGGCCACGCGAGGGCCGTCGAGGGCGGGCTCACCGGATATCTCGACGTGGAGTTCGCCTTCCGTTCCCCGCTCATGATGCCGGTGGACTGGAACATCCCCGAGGAGACAACCGTCACCGGCACCCGGATCGAGGAGCGTGTCACGGTGCCGGGATCCTCCGTGCGGGGTGCCGTCCGGTCGCTGTTCGAGGTGATAAGCAGCAGCTGCCTGTCCATACTCGACCCCGACTACCGGCCCGCCCACCGGGCGTCGCTGGAGATGCGCCCCGACAAGCGGCTGGCAGTGGTTGACGAGGTCGATTCCGACGGGAAAGTGATCTCGGTGCTGCCCACCAACCGGGTGGTGTGGATCCGGGCCGAGGCGCTGTGGCGCCTGTTCGATGGGGCGGCGGGGCTGCGTTCCGGGGTGCGGATCTCCCTCGACGAGAGTGCCATCTACGAACGGAGTTTCGGCGGCAACAAGGGCAAACCCGTGAAACGCGAACAGCTCAAACCGGAGGGGGAGGCCACGCTCACGGAGGGCGGCGACTGGGTGGTGCATGTCGCCGATGCCGGGACGAAGGGCGACCACCCCGCCGATCACATCTATGTGGCCGTGGGCAAACTCGAAACCACCCCGATCCGGCTGGGCGAGATGACCTGGGAGAACTACCGGGAGCTGTGCAGGTACTCGGTGGACGTGACCGGCGGAAAGCTCGCCCCCTCGGCGCCCGCGTGGGATGCCGAGGAATGGGCGGGAGTGGCTGTGCTGGTCAGGCACAGGAGCGGCACCACGATCGGGAAGCGACGCAAGAGCGACGGCGCCCTGGCCCCGGGCGATTCGGTGTGGATCACCACCGGGAGCGAGGGCGGCGAGCGCGTGGTCGCCGGGCTCACGATGTCGTCGAGCTGGCGGGAGCTCGGGAAGGGCCCGATCCGCGATCGGCTTCCCGACGAGTCCCTGCTGCCGTGCCGCGACCCGGATGAGCTGTGCCCCGCCTGCGCCACCTTCGGTTTCATCGAGGCCCGCGCCGAGGGTCAGCGACGCGACCAGGCGGAACACAACGCCTACGCCTCCCACCTGCGGTTCGGGGCCTTCGAAACCGACGCTCCGGTGCCGCTGCGGCTGGTGCTGCCCCCACCGACCCGCTCCCCGCGCCCGAGCGCCGGGGCGTTCTACCTGGAACACCTCAAAGTGGAGGGCGAGAACCGGGAGGCGGGTGTGGCCGAGTTCGGGAAACCGGCGTCGCGGTGGGGCGGGCGGCTGGACAGCCCCCGGATGCGCCGGATCGCCGGCCGCAAGTTCTACTGGCACGGCCAGGAACCCGAGGACACGACCCCCACACCCCGCCAGGTGCGCCGCGCTCACTACCCGGCGGAAGGCGCCCCCAACTGCCGGGAGGTCAGGCGCTGGATCACCGAGAAACCTCCCGTCCTGCGGGGACGGATCCACTTCGAGAACATCGACGCCCGCCAGCTAGGGCTCCTCATGCTCGCGCTGGAACCCCGGGAACTCGCGAAACGCGCCGGTATCACCGTCAACGGTGAACTTGCCACCCACCTCGGTGGCGGCAAGGGCCTGGGCTTCGGCACCGCCGTCGGCCGCATCACCGCAACCTGCATCCAGGACGCCGCGGGCAGGTACCGGGCAGGCGCGGGGAAGGTGGAGGTGGATCCGTGCGGTGCCGCCATGCAGGTCATCGACCCAGAGGCGCCGTGGATCACCGGGCTGGTCAAGGCCCTCGGCACCGAAAGCGTCCCCGCCGACCGCATCTGGTACCCGACCATGGGCAACTTCACACAGCGGGGCAGCTACGCGCAGCAGCAGAGGTTCGACAAGAGTTTCGAGTACTACGCCAAGTTCTCCGGAGGCAAGAACAAGGAAACCCGGATGCGAACCCTCCCCAGGATCGACGACCCGATCCAGTACATGAGTAACGAGAACTGAAAGGACCGGAGATGACTTGTTTCTCATCCATCGGGGTCAAACAGATCCAGGGTTATCTCGCCCGGTCCCGTCGCCTGTGGGGCCGCCGCGGCGCCTCCGACATGCTGGCCTACCTCACCGACACCACTGGGGCCGCCGACCGCATCGAGGAACGCAGTTTCGATACCGCGGGGGAGATCCTGCAGGGTTTCCCCGGGGTGACGGTCAACGACGAGGCCATCGACGTCGACTCGGTGCTGAACATCCGGGGCGAGGATCCCGGCGAGGTCCGCAAGGCCACCGAGGCCCTCGCGCTCAACATCAAACTGCACCTGCCCGCCGCGCACGTCCACACCAGCCTCCGAGAGACCACCGGGTACGGCGACGTCATCCGCGCCGAGGACCGGGACATGGCCGCGGAGACCAGGCAGTATCCGCCGTCGATGATCGAGTTCCCCCTGGCCCACCACTGCGACGAATGCTCCTCGGGCATGGCCTCGGAGGAAACCTCGGTAGGTGACGAGACGACGCGGCTGTGCGGCGACTGCGCCTCCCGCGCTCCGCGGGAGGGCCGCAACAGGCTCCTGAACTGGTCCCGGCTGGGTAGCGTCCAGCAGGGGTTCATGGTGGAACAGGTCATGCTCCGCGAGCTCCGGAAGCAGGAGAAATTCGGGAATCTCAAACAGGTGGAGCACTTCAAGGAACTGGCGCAGCTCGGTGACCTCGGCTCCGAGGGGTCGCGCACCCACACCGGCAACCACGTCGCCACCATCTTCGCCGACGGCAACGGTTTCGGAAAGCTGTTCCGGGAGCTGCGGGCGGCCGCGGCGGAATCGGAAAACGGCCTGCAGGAGCTGCGGAGGGTTTCCAAGGCCGTCAAGGACGCCACCAAACGGGCGCTGCAAAAAGGCATCGAGGAGATCACGGACGACCGGGTCGCCGCAGCGAACCGAATGCCCGCCGTCCCGCATGTCCTCGGCGGCGACGACGTGCTGGTGACCGTGCCCGCCACCAGGGCCTGGCCCTTCCTCATCGCATTCCTGAAACACCTGAAACAGGAATCGGGCAGCGGCGCCTTCGGGCTTGGGACTGAGAAGGTCAGCTTCTCCGCGGGCATGGTGATCTGCAAACTCGCCTACCCCATCGGCGACCAGGTGGAGCTGGCCACCACCCTGCTGCGCACCGCCAAGGAAGCGGTGAGGGGCGAGGACTGGTCCTTCGCCTGGCTGGACGTCACCAATGAGGGCCCCAAACCGCCGAGACGATTCCGCACCCTCGATGACTGGGAGCGGATCGAGGAACTGCGGGACCTGGCGCGCCGGCTCGGCGACGACGAACGCGGCAATGCGGCGCGCGCCACCCTGCGCCAGGAACTGTGGATCAGGGACGAGAGGGACCGCACCCTGCACCTGAGACACCGGGCCGGCAGGCTGCCCGGGGCCGCGGACCTCCTGAACGCGGCGTTCGGGAGGAACTGGCAGCGGGCGACGAACCAGGGAACCGAGGAACTCCTGACGGTACTGAACATCATGAGGTGGTACGCATGACGACGACCAAGACCGCGATCGAGTTGAAAATCCGTTTCAACACCGCCTTCCGCATCTCCCAGGGATACGGGCAGGGGGAGGTCGACGACGTGATCGACGTGGAGAACCCGCTGCCGGCCACGTCGCTGAAAGGCGTCATGAGGGACGCCGCCCGCTTGGTCCTGCCGGGGAGACGACAAGGCGACAAATACGTCGACCATCACCTGGTGGATGCCGTCTTCGGGAAACGCGGCAGCGGCAGCTCCCCGTGGAACTTCTCGGACGGGAAACTCGACCACACGGATGATCCCCGGGAGCGAATCCGGGTGCGCTCCCGGGTGGCCATCGACGAGCGGCGCCGCGCCCGGGCCGGGGCGTTGTTCTTCGCGGAGGAGCTGCACGCGGACCGGGCCACCGCGACGATCTCCCTGACCCAGCCCTTGGCTCCGGAGGAGCTGGAAGAACACGTCGCGCTGCTGCACGTCGCCGCGCGGCTGGTTGACGGGATCGGCGCCGACCGGCGTCGCGGCCTGGGGTGGGTGAGCATCACCACCGACACCGACGACATCGAGGCGATGGTCAACAGGATCGAGCGGGCCAGGGATGAGCGGGCCGGGAACGAGCAGGTCAGGAGCGGATCATGAGCTGGTGGCGGGTAACGGTGAGAAGCGAACAGGCGATCGTCGTCGGCACCGGGGCCACCCGGGCCTTCCACACCCCGAGCCTCGGATACATTCCCGGTTCCACGCTGCGCGGGGCGCTGGCCGCCGCCTGGCGGATCCGGTACGGAGACCCGGATTCCGCCTTCCGGGAAACCTTCGACCACTCGGTGCGGTTCGGGCCCCTGCTGGCCGTGACGGGGGACGTCGCCAGCCAGTCCGTGCTGCGCCGCAAGTACACCTCCGGCGACGATGAATACGTCGACTGTGCCTTCGAGGATGCGGGCGACGCCGTGGGGGAGCACCTCAAGGGCGACGTGATCTGGGGCGACAAGGACGCATTGAAGGTGGTGACCACCACCGCCATCGACCCCGAGAAGCGCACCGCGCTCGACGGGAACCTGTTCTCCCGCGAGGCCCACCGTCGCCGGCAGACCTACCACGGCCTGATCCACGGCGACGAGAACCTGGTCGGGAGGTTGGCGGAGCTGGAATCCGCCAGCATCGGGGGTCGCAGGAGCGTCATGGGACGCGCCCGGATCCGGATCGAACCGGCACAACCACCCGAGCTGCCCGAATCGGGGGATGTGGTGCTGCGCACCCTGTCGCCGACGATCCTCCTGGACGATGCGGGCGGACCCAGCCTCGACTGGGAGGGGGCGAAGGCCTTCGAGGGCTTCGATGTCGTGGGCGCCTGGGGTGGCAGGCTCGCGGGTGAGGGGATCAGCGGCTGGCACATGGCCTCCGGCACCCCGAAACCCGGGGACATCGCCGTCGCGCCCGGGGCCGTCGTGAAGCTGCGGGAACCCGGCCGGGACAAGGTGCTGGAGCTGCTGGAACGCGGTCTCGGGACCCGCAGGGCCGAGGGCTTCGGATGGCTCGAACAGGTGACGAAACCCTGGCGGCCACCCGGTGGGAAACCCGGCGAGGAACGGGCCGGGGGGTCGCGACCCCGGATCTCGACGCCATGCTCGGCTGGCCGGTGGAGGACCGCAGGGCGGTGGCGGACTGGCTGCAGGAACTGCGGGAGGGTGACGGCACCGAGTCCCTGGAGGGCAGGCGCGCCTGGCTGAACCTGACCGAGGGTCGGCGGAAGGGGGTCCGGCGCGTGATCCGCGACACCCCACAGGCGCAGCGCAACGTGTGGGCATCGAGGCTGAGAGAGGGACGGAACTGACATGAATCTCACCTACGTTCGAGTGACGATCCGCCCTTTGGGGCCGTGGCGTGTGGGGGCGGTTGGGGAGGACCAGTCCACGCTCGAAACGCTGCGCGACGCCGCCGGGAAACCGGCAGTGCCGCCGTCGAGCTTGGCCGGTTCCTTCCGGGCCGGGATCGACGAGGCGGCCCGGGAACTCCTGATGGGCCAGGAGAAAACGAAGGACGGAAAACCTGAGGCCTCCGCGCTGTGGTTCCTCGGTACCCGGCTCACCAGCGGCGAGGACGGACAGCCGGAGATCAGGCGCCGCACCGCCACCGCCGTCGACCGGAACCGTCGCGCGGCCCGCAACCACGGGTCGCACGACGTCGAGGAGGTTTACGACACCGAAACCATCCAGCTCTACCTGCGGCACGAGGGTGATCCCGCCGAGGCGCTTCGGCTGCTCGGGCAGTGGCGGGTCACCATCGGAGGCGGGATCAGCACGGGCCTCGGGTGCGCCGAGGTTGTGGCCATCTCGTACCGCACCCTGGATCTGTCGCAACCCGCCGACCTGCTGGCCCGGGTCTCGCTGCGGGACGCCGGGCCGGACGCCCTCGACGAGCTGCTGCAGGGCGGCGCCGACCATGCGGTGACCGCCGGGGAATCACCCACCCTCCTGGAGGCGACGATCCGCATCGAGGGATTGAACCTTCCCACCCAGAACCTGGCGGATCAGCTGAGGCCGGAGGACCACTGGTTCCACGGCACCCGGTGGAAGGGGATCCTCCGGGGCCGGGTGGAATACATCGGACGCAGCCTCGGCCTGGATGTCTGCGGCGCGGAGGACCAGCAGTGGCGCGGCTGCGGGAGGTGCGCCGTCTGCGAGGTCTTCGGGTCCGGGGAAACCGGGGTGGGCAGGTGGAGTTTCCACTTCACCCCGCTGAAACCCGACCACCCGGCGGGACGGACCCGCAACGCTATCGACCGTTTCACCGGAGGGGTGGCGGAGAAGAAACTCTTCCCCGAAAAGACGGTGACCTCCCGGGCGCGGCTGGTGATCGGGCAGCTGCGCGGCGTCGAGACGCACCACGCCTGGGTGCTGAAGGCCCTTCTACTGGCGCTTCGGGACCTGCAGGAGGGATACCTCGGAATCGGGGGCCGGACCTCGACGGGGCTCGGTTCGGTGCGCTTCGAGAAGTTGAGGCTCGGTGAGGAGTTCCAGCGTTTCGGGATGGCCGCGACCACCCCGGAGGACGTCGAGGGCATCACCGAGGCGGAAATCGAACTGGAAAGAACCCACCGGTCGCTGGGGGAGCTGGAGGAGAAGGAGGAGATGCAGCATGCCTGAGCAGAAACGAACCACCGAGACCCGCTACCTTTCCGGGCAGGGCGAGGTGGAGTGGTCCCGGCTGCGGGAGGAAGCGGGCGGCCTCACCTGCGCCTGGGCCGACTACGAGGGCTTCCACATCGGCCCCTGCCCCGACGAGGCGCCCCCGTACAGCCACATCTGGGGTTGGAGTCGCGACGGTGAGGTGCTGCTGCGCGGCCGGATCGACGCGGGCAGGGTGATGGCGGGATGGCTACGGAAAACCCCGGGCGGCGGGGAGAAGGAAAAGGAGGTGCCCACGGTGACCCGGCAGGTCATCACCTGGAAACCCGACAACGAACGCCTGAAGATCAACTTCGCAGGAGAAAAAGCAAACTGGCCCGAAAAAATGCAATCGGTGGAGGTCCTGGGAGAAAACCCGGTGACATTCATAAAAGAAGAAAATCCTTCCTAAACCCGGTTGAACCGGGCTGCGACGAAGCTTTTTTAAAGTCGATTGAACCGGGCTGCGACGAAGGAGCAGCCCGTGTCGAAACCACTCTTCCTGAAGCAGGCCGACCCGCCCCGTGATGAAGGTTCCTCAAAGCTGGTTGAGCCAGCTCGTGGTGAAAGTTTTTGAAGCTGGTTGAGCCAGCTCGTGAGCGCTAGCGAACGGCTGTGTCGAAACCACTACCGGCGGCCGAACAGCAAACCCGACCGCGCCCTGGGTCGGATCCCGCGCCTCGGGACGGGACCCGGCCCGAGGTAGACTCCGACGAAGACGCCCAGCTCCCCGCGACCAGGCATCTTGGAGACACCCTCGGACAGGGGTGGTTGGAGAACGACCCAAAACAGCCTCAGGTGTGTATGGCACTTGACTAGGGGTTTTACCCCATTGAGGACAGGTTCTGTCCGCTTGTTGGAGGGGGTGAGGAGGGGTGGTGTGTAAAACCACCACAACAGGGCTTGTCAGGACGGCGTGCCAGGGGGTAGGGTCTGGAACCACCGCGAACCTCAAAGCGGATTGAAACGACGTTAGTCCAAGAGCTTTCTTGACTTGCCGATGTCTGGAACCACCGCGAACCTCAAAGCGGATTGAAACCGTTGCCGCGATGGTCGCCCCCACAAGGAGGAGGTCTGGAACCACCGCGAACCTCAAAGCGGATTGAAACCAGCCAGGCTGTCACAAACGCGATCATGTTGATTCTTTCTTGTCTGGAACCACCGCGAACCTCAAAGCGGATTGAAACCCAAGGCGTCCAGGTAGAACACCTTGATAGCCTCCGCGTCTGGAACCACCGCGAACCTCAAAGCGGATTGAAACCGGGCAGGCCCAGCCGGGGCCACAGAGACCGCAGCCGTCTGGAACCACCGCGAACCTCAAAGCGGATTGAAACTTTTTCGTAAACATATTTAATTCCTTTCTGTCGTCTGGAACCACCGCGAACCTCAAAGCGGATTGAAACAATGTCGTCAGAAGGCACTTAGCCAGGGTGCTGTCTGGAACCACCGCGAACCTCAAAGCGGATTGAAACCAAGCGGAATAGGCGTACCGCTCATCCAGCTCATGTCTGGAACCACCGCGAACCTCAAAGCGGATTGAAACTTTCCCCACGATCCGCCTTATCAATGGCGGCCTGCCTGGTCTGGAACCACCGCGAACCTCAAAGCGGATTGAAACATTAGGAGCGTCACCGCTGCGAGAAGTGCTACCCGTCTGGAACCACCGCGAACCTCAAAGCGGATTGAAACAAGGTGTTTCCGCCCTTCGATCGAAGGCGGATGTCTGGAACCACCGCGAACCTCAAAGCGGATTGAAACAAGAAGGCGTGAAACGCCTTGTGCCACCTGTCATCGTCTGGAACCACCGCGAACCTCAAAGCGGATTGAAACTTATTCTCCTTTCCGCAAGAATGGCAGTTCCAGGAGTCTGGATCCACCGCGAACCTCAAAGCGGATTGAAACCTTCCCTGAAGCGACGGCTTCCTTGACAAGCTCATGTCTGGAGCCACCGCGAACCCTGAAGCGGATTGAAACTAGCTGGCTGAAGTAGTTCACTAGGTCAGCACTTGGTTTGAGACCACCGTGAACCTTAAAGCGGATTGAAACTTGAGGACCTCATCAACGAGCTTATCAGCCGTCTGTCTGGAACCACCGCGAACCCTGAAGCGGATTGAAAAACCGGATTGAGTCAGTTCGGGGAGCTGTTCCCGATGAGGAATCTTCGGGAACCCCGATGGGCTGATTTCTTCGTGCTTGATCCCCTCTTGCGCAGGGCGAGTTGGGGATTTAGTGCATGACGTGGAGGGGGAAATAGTGATTACTGACAACCTTCTTCTCGATGAGGAGAAGGTCGTGGAGTGCTTCACCCTGCCCGCGCTTCGTTGCGCCTGGGAGAGGGTGTTGAAGAAGGACGCCCAGGACGGCGACATCTCCGATTCGGTGGAGCGGTTCGCCGAGGGGGTTCAGGAAAGACTGGAGGAGCTCGCCGAGGAGCTCCGGGCGGGGACGTACCGGCCCTCGGACCTGACCCGGGTGGTGATCCCGAAGAAGAACGGGGAACGTTTCCTCGACATCCCCTCGGTGCGGGACCGGATAGTGGAACGGGCGATCCTGGAACACATCAACCCGACCATCGACCCGCTCCTCGGGGCCACCGCGTTCGGTTACCGCCCCGGACTGGGGGTGGCGGACGCCGCCCAGGAGGTGGTGCGACTCCGCGAGGAGGGCTACACCCACGTCCTGCGAACGGACGTGCACGACTGTTTCCCGTCGCTTCCCGTGGCCCTGTTGCGTCGCCAGCTGGAGTTCCTGATAGCCGAACCCGAGATCCTGGCCGTGGTTGACCTGCTGCTCGACCGCTGCACCCGGTTCCCCGGGAAGGGGCGGGGTGTCTTTCCCGGGCTGCCGCAGGGCAGCCCACTTTCACCGCTGCTCGCGAACCTGGCGCTGATTCCCCTGGACGAGGCGCTGGTGGATGCGGGATTTCCGGTGGTGAGATACGCCGACGACCTCGTGATCGCCCTCGAAGAACCCGGGGACGCACCCGAGGCCCTGAGAACAGCAACAAAGGTGTTGAAGGAGCTGGGAATGGAACTTGGAGCGGAGAAAACGGCAGTCGCATCGTTCTTTGAGGGATTCGCCTTCCTGGGGGAGGACTTCGGTCCCCGCTACCCGCCGGCGGAAGGCGAGGGCCGCATCCGGGAACCGGACAAGAAAATCCTCTACGTGGCGAAACAGGGCAGCCGCATCCAGGTGAGAAAAGGACGGGTGCAGGTGATCCAGGACGACCACGAACTGCTTTCCGTGCCTGTCAGCGACATATCCAGAATGGTTTGTTTTGGCTCGGTCGGGGTGACGGCCGGCGCCCGCAACTGGGCGCTGCAGAACGGGGTCGACGTGCTACTGGCGTCGCGTCGCGGAAAATACCTGGGGGCGATGGTCAACGACTCGTGGCCCGCACGCCGCAGCAGGGTACTGGCCCAACTGCTGCTCGACGGGACACCCCGCGAAGTGGAAATCGGCCGGGAAATCATCCGGGCGAAACTCGGCCATCAAGTGACCCTGCTGGGCAAGTTCACGAAACGATCCGATGCGGACGAGACCCGGGAGGTGACCCACCACATCCGGCAGCTGATGCGGATGCTGCCCGACGCGAACAATCGCGACGAAATCATGGGCCTGGAAGGGGCGGCGGCGAGGGTGTACTGGCCGCGGCTCGGTTCCCTCGTCCCCGAGGAGGTGGCTTTCACCGTGCGATCGAAACAACCCCCGAGGGATGTGCTGAACGCCGCCCTGTCGTTCCTGTACACGATCCTCCTCGGCGAATGCGTGACCGCTCTGCGGGCCACCGGACTGGACCCGGACATGGGTGTCCTGCACGCCGACCACGACACCCGCCCCAGCCTGGCCCTCGACCTGATGGAGGAGTTCCGCCCACTCGTGGTGGACCACGTCGTGGTGACGGCGGCCCGCAAACACGTCCTCACCGCGTCGCACGGCCGGGAGGTGGCGGACAAGGGAGGGATCTTCCTCACCGCGGCGGGACGGGAACTGATGCTGGACGCCTACGAACGCAGAATGCTCACATGCGTGGCCGGGGCACTGGACGACTTCCGCTCCACCAGACGAGGACACCTGTACCAACAGGCCCAGCGGCTGCGCGCAGCCATCATGGACCCCGAACAGAAATGGACGGGACTGGCATGGCGATGATGCACCTGGCCGCCTACGACGTGCACGAGGACCAGCGACGCGCCCAGCTCTCCGCGCTCCTCCAGGCCTACGGGGACCGCATCCAGTACTCCGTGTTCCTGCTCGGCATCACCCCGGAGGAGCTGGTGGAGATCCAGAGCCGGGCAGCCGGCATCATCGACGAGAACACGGACTCGCTGTGGATCGTGAGACAGTGCGCGGCCTGCTGGGAGGAGGCCCGAACCCTGGGTCAGGCCCATCCACCGGCCCGGGTGCTGCACTACACGGTGATGTGAAGAATCCTGCCGGATCCGCCGACGCCTGACAGGACGGGCCGGGAGGCGGCATGAGGGTAGGGTTGAAGGAAGCCGGCAATCCCGGCTGCCCGCAGCCGGGGGTTTTGGAGACACCCTCGGACAGGGGTGGTTGGAGAACGGCCAAAAACAGCCTCAGGTGTGTATGCCACTTGACTAGGGGTTTTACCCCATTTAGGACAGGTTCTGTCCGCTTGTTGGAGGGGGTGAGGAGGGGTGGTGTGTAAAACCGCCGCAACAGGGCTTGTCAGGACGGCGTGCCAAGGGGTAGGGTCTGAAACCACCGCGAACCTCAAAGCGGATTGAAACACTGCCCCCCACAACACCAATAACGGAGATGAGTCTGAAACCACCGCGAACCTCAAAGCGGATTGAAACCCCTTCCTCCCACCTATAGGTTGAACCAAGCGTCCATGTCTGAAACCACCGCGAACCTCAAAGCGGATTGAAACTCTGACCTTCTCCCCTTCGCGCGAGCGGAGGGCTTGGAGTCTGAAACCACCGCGAACCTCAAAGCGGATTGAAACGGGACGGCGTCGGATCTGGCGTCGGTGTCGGGGGTCTGAAACCACCGCGAACCTCAAAGCGGATTGAAACTTCAGCCATCCTGAGATTCTCCTCTGTAAAGAGGAGGGTCTGAAACCACCGCGAACCTCAAAGCGGATTGAAACCAGACCACGACGGCCAGCCCACATGGCCTCCAGCTCCTGGTCTGAAACCACCGCGAACCTCAAAGCGGATTGAAACCTAGCGGCCTCAGCTTCGGCCTTGGCCTTTGCCTCGGTCTGAAACCACCGCGAACCTCAAAGCGGATTGAAACGCTCTTACGTGCCGCTTTCACGGCCAACTGCGCTGGCGTATGAAACCACCGCGAACCTCAAAGCGGATTGAAACGAAAAGCGCTCTTCTTGGCCATAACGGCCTCCTGTATGAAACCACCGCGAACCTCAAAGCGGATTGAAACTCGAAGTTGCTTTAGGTGTCGTTTTTTAATGTTACGTATGAAACCACCGCGAACCTCAAAGCGGATTGAAACGATTTTTATCCAGGGACCGTATGCACGGTACTCGTATGAAACCACCGCGAACCTCAAAGCGGATTGAAACCATGTTGCAAAGCACCCATCATTTTGGGTGCAGTTGTCTGAAACCACCGCGAACCTCAAAGCGGATTGAAACCGATGTTGAGCGTGAGCACCACAAAATAGACGATGGTCTGAAACCACCGCGAACCTCAAAGCGGATTGAAACTGAAGCCGGCGTTGTTGTTGGCATACGGGGAGGCCGGTCTGAAACCACCGCGAACCTCAAAGCGGATTGAAACTGATAAAAATGGTGACTACGGTGAGCCAGATAGCTACATGTCTGAAACCACCGCGAACCTCAAAGCGGATTGAAACAAAATATTCCTATCGCTGCAACCAGCATAATTACGGGTCTGAAACCACCGCGAACCTCAAAGCGGAT
This sequence comes from Arachnia sp., assembly GCF_057238465.1. NCBI lineage: Bacteria > Bacillati > Actinomycetota > Actinomycetes > Propionibacteriales > Propionibacteriaceae > Arachnia > Arachnia sp. The sequence continues at coordinate 12,857 of NZ_DBHHFZ010000020.1, read as the reverse complement.
TGAAACGTACTCACAGCCGGGACACCCGGCGTGTGCGAAGTCTGAAACCACCGCGAACCTCAAAGCGGATTGAAACCAGTTTCTCACTCCCACGCAGGGGTCGAGGTCGTTGCGTCTGAAACCACCGCGAACCTCAAAGCGGATTGAAACACTCGGGGAGTACAGACAGTGGCTTGTACAGGTCTGAAACCACCGCGAACCTCAAAGCGGATTGAAACGTAACGTCTCGTCGTAGCGTGGGCCTGCTGCGGTCTGAAACCACCGCGGACCTTGGGGCGGATTTGAATGGGAATGGGTGCCAATGGGGGTGTTCATGCTGTCATTAGCGTCTTCCGCAACTGGGGTTGTTGAATCGATTTGTGGGTTTGGTTGGGTGGGGTGCGTCGAAATCGACTTGTGGAATGTTGGGTGTGCTGTCGGGTCCGTTGGTCGGGTGCGATTGGGTGTTTTTGCTTTGGATTGCACCCGGGTGCTTCGGGTGCAATCCTGTGATTTGTCCACTGACTCGTCGGTGATGGGGATGGGCGTGGGGTGGCCGTGACATCGCTACAGGGTGGGGTGCGCAGGGCCCGGGCTGTGCGTCGCTCGGGCAGATGTTCGTGGGAGCAGGCCCCCGTCGCCCGGCGGTGGTGGTGCGTCGCCACGAGGGTGTTTCCGCGGTTTGTGTAAGTGGTTAGATAACGAAAGTTAAGGTGCGCGGGTCGGGATTTGTCATCCGATTGGCTGGCGTTTCACGGAAACTGACAGCGTCCAGTGCCCGTAGGGCGCGGAAAATCGTGGTCTTGGGAGGATCTCGGCGGGCCGGAGGGGGTCAAGTGGCCGATTTCTAGCGCTTTTGCTTTCGGGAGGGATGCGCTAGCGTCATAGCTGAATTTTGAAAATCAACACGCGAGGGAGGGTGTGGATGTCTCTGGGTGAGCTCGGCGAATGGACATTACGGGCCAAATGTCGTGACATGGAGGATGTCTTGTTCCCCGAGTCAAAGGATCAACGACGGGTCCGGAACATATGCATGAGCTGTCCAGTGCGAATGGAATGTCTGGCCGAGGCACTCGACAATCGCGTCCAGTGGGGGGTTTGGGGTGGCATGACCGAGCGCGAACGCCGCCGACTGCTGCGTTCCCGGCCCGACATCACGTCCTGGCGGGAGGTCTTGCTCACCTATGGTCGCTTGGAAGAAGCCAGCTGAGAGTTGCCCGCGTCCCTCTTGAAGTCGGTTGAGCCGGTCGGCGAGGGTCAGCGAGCGGGTCGTGTCGGAACCTTGGCGGGGGTGGTTGGGTCTGCTGTTCGGGTGCGGGGTGGTTTCGACTCGGGTCGCTCGTTCCTCGCGACCTGGCTCAACCAGCTTCAGGGAAGGAAGCTCGCGATCCGACTCAACCAGCTTCGAGGAGGGGAGTCCGCGATCCGACTCAACCAGCTTCAGGGAAGGGAGTCCGCGATCCGGCTCAACCAACTTCAGGGAAGGAAGCTCGCGATCCGGCTCAACCAGCTTCGAGGAAGGAGGTGCTCACGGTCCGGCTCAACCAGCTTGGAGAGGGGGAGTTGGTTGAGCCGAGCCTCGCGAGCGTCAGCGAGTGGGTCGTGTCGAAACCTCTTGCGCGTGCCCGGGGAGTCGTGGGCGGTCTGGCCCGGGTGGAGCATTTGATGGCAGGCTTGGGGCATGACCAAATGGGAGTACCTGACCGCACCTATCCTCAGCCATGTGTCGCAGCAGATCCTGAACAACTTCGGGGCCGACGGCTGGGAACTCGTCACCGTCGCACCCGGCCCGACCCCTGAAACGATGGTCGGGTACTTCAAGAGACCGCTGGAGGAGGGACGATGAGCACCCCCACCCAGCGACTCGCCGAACTCGGGCTGACCCTGCCGCCCGTCGCCAAACCCCTCGCCGCCTACACCCCCGCCATCACGGTGGGAAACCAGGTGTGGGTCTCGGGACAGCTGCCCCTGCGCGACGGGAAACTCATCGCCACGGGCCGCCTCGGTGACGCCGTCGAGCCGGCCGAAGGTGCGGAGGCCGCGAAGGTCGCGGCCCTGAACGCCCTGGCCGCAGTCGCCGATCAGGCCGGGGGCCTCGACAACGTGGCCCGCATTCTCAAGGCCGTGGTGTTCGTCGCCTCCACCACCGACTTCACCGCCCAGCCGCAGGTCGCCAACGGCGCCTCCGAACTGCTCGGCGAGGTCTTCGGCACCCCGCACGTGCGCAGCGCCGTCGGGGTGGCGGTCCTGCCCATCGACGCTCCCGTCGAGGTGGAGCTGGTGGCCGAACTCGCCGCCAGGTGACGGCGGCCCTGATCGGATCCAGGCTCGCAGCCGCCTACCCGGATGCCCGCTGCGACCTGGACCACCGATCACCCTTCGAGCTGCTCGTCGCCGTCGTCCTGTCCGCCCAGACCACCGACGCCCGCGTCAACCAGGTCACCCCGGAGCTGTTCACCCGCTATCCCGACGCGGAACGCCTCGCGGAGGCGGAACAGGACGACGTCGAGGAAATCATCAGCAGTCTCGGGCTGTACCGGTCCAAGGCGAGATCGCTGACCGGGCTGGCCCGCGCACTCGTTGCCGACCACGACGGCCGGGTACCGGACAGCCTCGACGAACTGGTGAAGCTACCCGGGGTGGGGCGCAAAACCGCCAATGTCGTGCTCGGAAACGCTTTCGGTATCCCCGGGATCACCCCCGACACCCACGTCATCCGCGTCTCGAACCGGCTCGGCTGGGTGCACTCCAGCGAACCCGACGACGTGGAACACGCCGTCGGGGCGCTGTTTCCGCCCAGCGAGTGGGTGATGCTCTGCCACCGGATAATCTGGCACGGTCGCCGCTGCTGCCGCGCCCGCAAACCCGCCTGCACCGTTTGTCCCGTGGAGGATCTGTGTCCCAGCTCTCAGGCCTGACGGCGGCGCTGCGCGACGGCGTGGCAGGGCCGCTCGGCCAGTTCGGTCGCGCCCCCGGCGACGCGCGCCCGGCCGCCGTCCTGATCCTGCTCACCGACGAGCCCGACCCGGCCGTGCTGTTCACCGAACGAGCCGGGGGACTGCGGGCGCACGCCGGACAGATCTCCTTCCCCGGCGGCGGCGCGGAAACCGGTGAAACCCCCGTCGCCACGGCGCTGCGGGAGGCCCGCGAGGAGGTCGGCCTGGATGCGGGGCTCGTCACCGTCCTCGGGCAGCTCCCGACGGCCTGGGTGCCGGCCAGCGGCTACGAGGTCACCCCCGTCGTCGCGCTGTGGTCGGAGCCGCTGCCGCTGGCGCCCGTCGACCCCAGGGAGGTCGCGAACGTGCTCCAACTGCGGATATCGCAGCTCAGCGACCCAGTGAACCGTGTTACGGCCACCATCCCGGGCGGCTACCGCGGTCCCGGATTCCAACTCGGTGACCTGTTCATCTGGGGCATGACCGCCCACCTCCTCGACGTCACCCTGCGGGTAGCGGGCTGGGAACGGTCGTGGGACCGGGGTCGGGAGGTACCGGTGCCGGGTCGCTTCCTGAGGGACTGACCCAGCGCCGCCGTCGTCGGTTGGGTATCGGTCGTCCGCCCGTCACCGTCGGCGGCGGTTGGGTATCGGTCGTCCACCCGTCACCGTCGGCGGTCGGGTATCGACCGTCTGGTCGTCGCCGTCTCGTACCACTGCCCGCCCAGCCGTCGCCCGCTGCCGCCTGCTGTCGTCGTCGGTTCGCTGGCCTTACCCACAGTTTGCTGGCCTTACCCACGGTTCGCTGGGCTTGTTGATGTTTGCTGGCCTCACAGCGCAGGCAAACATGAACAAGGCCAGCAAACCAGGTTCAAGGCCAGCAAACCAGGTTCAAGGCCAGCAAACCGGGATCAAGGCCAGTGAAACAGGTTCAAGGCCAGCGAATTGGGGCTGGGCGCTGCGCAACCGTGCGACCCCCTGGATGCGCCCCGCAAGTGCTCTTGGAACAGAAACTAGACTTTTTTTGAGCAAGTACTTGCGCATCTGGAAAGTTGTTGTTACCGTAGGGCTCAACGACGGACCGCAGGAGGAACCGACATGACCACCGCCATCAGCTTCCAGAACGTAACCAAGGACTACGCGACCTCCAAGGGCATCGTCCGAGCCCTCCGAGGCCTGGACCTCGAGATCCCGCAGGGCGTGATCTACGGGCTTCTCGGCCCCAACGGGGCGGGCAAGACCACCGCCCTCGAAATCGCCGTCGGGCTGCGTGAGGCCACCGGGGGACTCGCCCGGACCATGGGACTGGACCCGGTCAGGGACAATGCCGAGGTCAGGAACCGGATCAGCATCCAGCCGCAGAACGCCACCGGATTCGACCTGCTGACCGGCGAGGAACTCCTCGACATCTGGAGTGCCCTCTACCCCAACCCCCGACCCGCGGAGGAACTGATCCGCCTGCTCGACATGAGCGGCTACATCGACCGGCAGCTGCGACGCCTCTCCGGCGGGCAGCGGCAGCGGGTCAACCTGGCCCTGGCGCTGATCGGCGGAGTGAACGTGACCGTCCTCGACGAACCCTCCACCGGACTCGACCCGATGGCCCGCGCCGACCTGTGGGACGCGCTGCGTCACCTCAAGCAGGAAGGCATGACCATCATCCTGTCCACCCACGACATGGAGGAGGCCGAGGTCCTCTGCGACTGCCTGTCCATCATCGACGCCGGCGCAGTCGTCGCCGAGGGCAGCCCGTCGGAGCTGATCACCGACGCCGAACGACGCCACCAGGGACCGGATCGTTTCCGCGGCCTCACCGACGTCTTCTTCCAGGCCGCAGGCCGTTCCTTCCACCAGCAGAACAAGTGACCCGCAAGGAGGTCGTCATGTCAACCCTTTCCATCACCCGCCCACTGACCGCAGCAAACCAGGAGATCGCAATGCCCACCGCTTCCGTCACCCGCAAATTGTTCAAACTCCACTGGCTGGAACTCACCCGCAACCGCGCCCAGTTCATCTTCGCCATGGTGTTTCCCCTGTTCATGGGTGGAATGTTCTTCCTGATCTCGACGGTGATGCCCTCCAGCACCGCAGCCAACTTCGGCGCCATGATCCTGCCCATGAGCGGCTACCTGGCGCTTTCCGGGGTCGCCCTCAACCTGACCGCCGGACCCCTGGTGCAGTACCGGGAACAGGGCACCTTCCGGGTACTCGGCACCACCCCGCTCAGCCGGACCCGTTTCCTGCTCACCCACCTGTTCCTGCGGGTCGTCTTCGCGATGGTGCTCTGCGCGGCGCTCTACCTCCTCGGGGCGGCAATCGGGCTGGCCGACTGGGCCGCGATCCCGGCCCTCACCGCCGCCTCCCTTCCCGCCCTGCTGCTGTTCCTGGCCATCGGGTACTGGCTGGGTGGCGTGATGACCAGCTCCCAGGCCACCAGCAGCGTCAGCGCCTTCCTGCAGGTCGGGTTCCTGTTTATCAGCGGCGCCGGAATCCCAATGTGGCTGCTGCCCGAGACTGCCCAGCAGGTCATCAGCTGGCTGCCGCCGGCCCTGTCCGTCGACCCCATCTTCTGGGCGTCGAACAGCCCGCTCCAGCGGCACGATCCGTGGCTGACCAGCGGAATCACCATCGCTTTGGCGGCGCTCGTCATGCTGGCGGCGATCCGCACCTTCCGCTGGGAGGTTCGCAGCAGGTGAGACGGCATCGCGCCCGTGCAGTGCTCAATGCGTCAAGGGTCCTGGTGGCCCGGGCGCATTGAGCGCTGCACGGACAAGGAAGAAACTCAGTCCGGTTTCTCGCCCATGCGGACGGTGCGCATGATGTAGCGGCCCTCCTGCTTCTTGGAATCTCCTTCGCTGAACCAGGCCACATCGTCGGTGCGCAGTTCCTTGCTGTCCGGGGTGGCGGGCAGCCAAGATACGGGGACGTAGAAGGGTTTCTGTTCATCGTTGTCGCCGGGTACGAGGCGTCGCAACAGGAAACCGGGGCCCGTGGACAGGCCCGCGGAAACAACGTCCAGATCCGTGATGTCGAAGGCGGCCCCGGACTCGATGTTGAACAATTCCTTGGGCAGTACGTCCTTGGAACCCGCCTTGATGGCGGCGGTCGCGGCCTCCGGGTCCTGGTAGCGGAAGACCCAGCTCCCGTCACTGACGGCGGTGACACCCGCAACGGTGCCCAGCTCCTCGCCCGAGGTGCTGATCCGGGTGAGGGTGGTCGGCAGGTGACCGTACTCCCGCAGGTTCTGGGGCGACACGAGCAGGGAATCCGAGGTGGCTCCGGCGAGCCACCGATCGGTGCGGAAGCTGGTGGGCTCGGCCTGCGCCTCGGTGAGGGAGAAGACGTTGAGGGTTCCGGTGCCCGCCGGATAGAAGTGTTGGGAGGTTTCAACCACCAGGGAATCGTTGGTGAGGGCCTGCCCCAGGACCAGCCCGGAGACCTCGACGGTGCGGGTCGCATTGCCGGTCTCGGTGTCGATGACGACGATGTGCATGCGCTGGTCGCTCATGTCGCTGGAACTCCCCGAAACCAGGTACGGCTTGACCATGATCGCCAGGTGGTGCCCGTTCGGGCTGGTGACGACGGGGGCCGGTTTGCTGGGCGAGCTATCCCTTTTGAACAGGTCCTGGGCTGTCCTTTTGAACAGGTCCTGGGCTGTCCCGGTGACGCTCCAGTCAATCTCCGAGGACGCCGGTTCCAAGATTCGGGTCCACCTCAGGGAACCATTGGCCGGGTCGAGGCAGAGGATCTTGGTCGCCTGGGAGTCGTCGTTCTTCGAGGAGGTATCCAAGGGGTGGTAGGTGTTGAGGACGATGATGATGCCGAAGGGCGTGGAGTGCACCGAACGGCTGTTGTCGATGGGCACACTGGCGCTCAGTTTCCAGCCGGAGCCCTTGCGGGAGGGGGTGATGAACGGGGAGTAGCTGTTGCCCGCGTCCTTCAGGTTCAGGGAGAAAGGCGGGGTGGGGGAGCTGTCGCGGTTCCCGGCCGGGGTGCACGACCCGAGCGGAAGAAGGACGAGAAACAGCGCCGCGGACAACCGGAGCACCGTGTTCCAGGTTTTCATCAGGATTCTCCCGTCAGGCCGTACAGGCGATGAACGTGCCGGTGGACGTAACCGACCTCTTTTTCCTTGACGTGTGACTCGTACCCGACCCCGGCTTCGGGATCGAAGGCCACGAGGGTGAGACCCGGGACCGTCATGAAAATGGTTGAGTTGTATGCTGCCACGATCGGGGTTGTGAGCTGAGGCAGGGCGTCGGGGGATCTGGCACCCAGCGCTTCGGGAGACATGGTCGTGGTTCCCGGGGTGATGGGGATCGTGGTCGCCTGTGAACCGTCGCCGGGCTGCATGATGATCGCCCCGGTCCCCGACCCGTCGTCGGCGGTCACGGCGATTCCCGCCTTGGCTGCTGCGAGCCCGGGGTATTGGGAAGCCTGAGTGGCGGTGCGGGTGACCGGATCGAACACGGCACCCACCTTCGGTTTGTCACTCCTGTCGTTGAGGTCCCGGATGGGAAGAGTATCGGGTGAATAGTCCGGGTAGGCGGCGAGGGTTCCCGTCATCCCGGACACGAAGGAATTGATGCCCGTTGTCCTGCCCAGGGCAACCGGGGATTTCGGTTCCAGACCGGCGAGGGAATCGAGGGTGACGGCCTCCGTCTCGATGCCCTTGGCGATGATCTTGTGGGTTTCTCCGTCTTCGTTGGGTTCGCTGTCTTGAACATCGATTGGTTCCGTGAAGTGCGCGACCCATCCGCCTGCGACAACCGGGGTGGAATACTTGCCGTCGACCGCGATGCTCACCACCTCGGAGATTTTCGTGGGATCGGTGTCGGGGGCGACTCTCAGAACGCCGTCGAGAGCATCGTAATAGTATAGTCCCAAGAGCCCGTTCCTGGTGTAGCTGAGGATGAAGGAATTGTGTCCCGCCGGACCGGAATAGTCCCAGGATTCGCTGTATAGATCGCGGGTGGCTGATCGTTGGGTTTCAGCTAGGGTCCAGCGCTGCTGGCCGTCGGCCAGGTTGTAGGCGGTGTCGCCGTCCAGAAGGGCGGAATCGCTGAGCTGGATGCGCCAGGTTGTGTTGGAGGGATGTTCCCCGGTGACCTTCCCGGTGAGGGTGTCGATGATGATGGTCACGGCGTCGTACACCAAGGTTTGGTCAGTAATTTTCCGGGGTTTATCCGTCAGGTCTTTCGCGCTCCTGATCCGGAAGGCGATGTGGCGGCCGGTCGGGCTGGTTGTGAAATCGGGGGTGTCGGGTCCCCCGTAGCTCCTGAGATGTGGAATGGGAAAGTAGGAGGCCTTGTCGCGGCGGTAGCTCCACAGGACGGAGCCGTCGGTGGGATTCAAGGCGGTCAATCCCTCGTCGGTGAAGAGCACCGGTCCTGCCGCCCCGGCGATTATCCCCAGCAGCCCCGGGACATCCTTCTCCCAGGCGAGTGTGGTGCCGATGCGGGTGGGTCGCGCAGGCAGATCACCCGGAGGTGGGGACGCGGTGACCTGGGAGACCGGATTCGCGAACACGTGCACCAGCAGCACCGCGATCCCCAGCGCGAGAGAGGGGGAAAGAATGCGGGCGATCCGGCGAACCTCGGTGTCCGGGGGAACAGGGACGCGCGGCAGGGGACGGAAGCGGGCGGGGTTGTCGGGGGCCTCGGGGAACGGATCCATGCTGTCGCGGATGCCCCGCAGCAGCAGGTCGGAGACGGCGAACAACCCGAGCCCCAGGGAAACCACGGCCATGACCAGCAGCAACCCCAACCGGATCGACGACTGCTCGTAAACCACCCACCAGCGGCGGCAGTGGAAACCGGCCGCCGTGATCGAACCCACCGCAACGATCACGGCCGGAATGATTCTCCGGAAGCCTAACCAGACGGCCAGCAACCAGAAAACCGGGATCGCGGCCAGTACCAGAAGATGAGGCGTGACAGTGGACAGGAGCAGGACGCCGTCGTCCCAGAACGGGATGGCCAGGAGGGCAGCGGCGGTGATGACCCCCAGCCCGGCCAGTCTCAGATTTCTGAGACCAGGAACGAAACGCGGTGGGGGATCTGCGGTGGTGACGGCGTCGTCGGGTGTCGGGGCCATGCCTAATTGTCGACCATCAACGGGGAGCGTGGGAGTGGTTACCGGAAAATGACGAACCCAGCCCCCGAAGTTGGTTGAGCCGGCCTGCGAGCGTCAGCGAGTGGGTCGTGTCAAAACCTCTTGCACAGCTGGTTGAGCCGGCTCGGTCTCTTTTGTTCATGAAACGCTGGTGGGGGACGGTTCAACGTCGGGTGGCGACGTTGAACCGTCGAGCTTCCGCGATTCGTGCATGGGGGAGGTGGGCGGGCTCAGAGGGGGCGGGTTCAGAGGGGGCGGGTTCAGAGGGCGTGCGCAACAACAGTTTCTGGAGGTGTTTTGTGCGCGGGAGGGGAGTGTTGCGTAACCGGGACAATCCGGTTGGGTCAGATGGGTGCGTAGTGGACGGCGTATCCCTCTTCCTTGAAGTAGTTCAGGAACTCCTTGCGGGGTGTCTGGTCGCCTGCGGTCGTGTTCAGCCAGAGGGCTGCTTCCCTTTCGATGGGTTGTATGGCCGGTTTCAGGAAGATCCCCCACCCGCTGGAGGTGACCACGTCCCTGGGGGACGCGCCGGTCAAGTCGACGACCGAACCCGAATCGGCATTCACCAGTTCCCGGGGAAGCTTTTCCAACTGCTCGGCGAGCGAGAGCTCGTCGAGGTTCTGGGCGATGAGGGCTTGGGCGGCGTCCGGGTCCTTGAAGCGTTCCAGCCAACCCCCGGGGTGCAGATCGGACACGCCCGTCACCGCTCCCAGCTCCTCACCGGAGGTGCTGATCCTGGTGAAGGTGCGGGAACGTCCCGTTGGGTGGAAGGAGGTCTTTTCCCTGTCGAACTGCGGTGACATGAGCAGGGAATTGGTGGTGGCTCCTGCCAGCCACAGATCGGTTCGGAAGGTGACCGGTTCGGCTGCGGGTTCGCCCAGGGGAAAGACGTTGAGGATCCCGGTGCCCGCCGGGTAGTAGTTTTCGGCGGTCTCCACCACCAGACAGTCGCCGGTCAGGGCGTGGCCGAGGACCATGCCCGTCACCTCGACGGTGCGGACCTCGTTCCCGGTGGCCGCATCCAGCACGATGACCTTCGTGCGCTGGTCGCTGATTTTCGTGGAATCCACCGGCCTCATGTGGGACAGCAGAGGAACCGCCAGGCGGGTGCCGTCCGGGCTGGCGACGATGCTGTTGCCGACTGATCTGCGTCCCTGCTCGTAGGCGACCTGAGGGGTCAGCGGTAGTTCGCTTCCCGAGAAGTCCTTGGTGGCCGGTTCGATGATGCGGGCCCACCTCACCGACCCGTCCTCCGGTTTCAGGGCCACCAGCATCGTCGCCGGGTGCGTCTTGCGGTCCTTGGAGTCATTGTTCCCTCTCGGGGAGGTGTCGATGGACAGGACGGGGCCGCTGGCCGTCGCCGCCAGTATTTTGCTGACGGTGTCGCTGGATAGGCGGCGATGGCCCAGGACAACGACCTCCCAGCCGTTGCGGGTCGGTGTGGGAGCCTCGACGAGGGCGGACGGGTTCGCCTCGGCGATGCTCACGGGTAGTTCCGCTCCACTCGGGGGTTGCGTGGATGCGCTCAGGGGCAGGGTGAGGAGCGCCCCCAGGAGCAGGTGGGTGAGTTTCATCGGGGACCTCCTGCTACGCCGTACAGCCGGTGCGGGCTGCGGGGTTCTTCGGGTCTGTCGTACAGCCCGGTCGTGGGATCGAGGATGACCAGGGTGAGTCCGGGGGTGGTCACGAAGGTCGTCGTCGCCCTTGGGAAGCTGCTCCTCGGGTAGAGCTGGACGGGGGAGTACCCGTTACTCCGGTCCCGGAGGAGCGCATCCGGGGAACGGTAGGTGGAGCCCGGCGCGATGGGGATCGTCGCCCCGGCGGATCCGTCGCCGGGTTGCAGGGCGATCGCGCCACCATCCCTGCCTGCCACGAGCCCGACCTTCGCCGCGGCCGGCCCTGCATACTCGGAGGCGGGGGTCACGGTGCGGGTCGCGGGATCGAAGACGGCGCCCACCCAGGGACCTCCCGCTCTCTCGATCTTATGGAAGCTGTTCTCGTCGTCGGCGGGGCGGAGAGCCAGGGTGCCCGTGGCGCGGGAGGCCACGGAGTTCAGGCCCGCCGTGCGCCCCAGGTCGACCGGTGGCTCGTCCTCCAGGCCTGCCAGGGAATCGAGCGTGACGGCCTGCGCGTGCCAGCCGCTGACCGGAGTGAACTCTAAGTCGCCTTCGTCCTCTGGTAGTGCCTCGGTGTACCGGACGGTCCAGCCGTTTGTGATCACCAAGGGTTCCTCGTCGGCGCTGTAACGGTCGAGGGTGATGTTGGTCGCGACGGTGGTCGCGGTGGGATCGGTGTCGGGAATCAGGGTCAGGTTTCTCCCATCGCGGCGGAGCACCAAGGATTTGTGTCCCGCGGGACCGCAGTAGGCCCGGCAGTCGTACTGGGATGTGACGCGGCCGGAACCCTCGATGCTCCACAGGCGCCGCCCGTCGATCAGGGAGTGGCCCGTGTTCCCGGTCAGGATGACAGAGTCGGTGAGCTGGATGCGGAGCCCAGTGGACGGGTGTTCGCCCGTGATCCGACCGGTGAGGGTGTCCAGGACGATGACCAGGTGGTTGTTGTTTTCGGAGCTGTAGGAGTCTTTTTCCTTCTCCTGCGGACCCGTGATCGCCAGGGCGACGTGACGTCGGTTGGGGCTGGTGATCAGGTACGAGTTCACCGGGCCGTTGTCGCCGTAGCTCTGCGCGATGCGGGTGTACCTGGCGCCGGGACGGCGATAGCTCCACAGGGTGGAGCCGTCGCCGGGATCGAGGGCCGCGATGCCCTCTTTGGTGAGGATCACCGGTCCCGCGGCCCCCGCGGCCACCTCGAGCAGACCGGGGATGTCCCGGCTCCAGGCGACTCCGGCGCCGATGCTGGTCGGCCGGGCCGGCGGGTCGCCATCGGGGGCGGGGACCGTGGTGTGGGAGACCGGGACCGCGGGTGCCACGAAATGGAACGCCGCGACCAGCAACGCCAGGACGACGGTGGGCGCCAGGGTCAGGACGATCCGGCCTGTTCGTCGCCCGTTTCCCGCGGGCCCGGGCCAGGGCGGGTCGGAGTCCTGCTTGCCGGGGGAGAGCGGACGGATGCGGGCCGGGTCGTCGAAATCACCGGGAAAGGAATCCAGGCTGTGACGTATGCCTCGCAACGTCAGGTCGGTGGCGGTCATCGCGCCCAGGCCGAGCACCGCCATGGCCTGGGCCAGCAGCATCCCCATGCTGAACGAGGACCGCGAGAACGTCGCCCACCACAGATTCACCAGGAAACCGGCCATGACAGCGCACCCCGCCGCCACCAGGCAGGCCGGGACGATCCTGCTTCCCTCCCCGGGACGGGAGGCGAGGAACCAGATGGCGACGACGGCCCCCAGCAGGACGAAACACCAGACGAGCGGGCCCTGCGGCACCCCGAAATCCCCCTGCAACGGAAACCACAACCCGACGGCGACCAGCAGGACGAACAACCCCGCCGCCCGTGTTCTCCGGAGCAGCGGCACGAGTCGGAGGGTGGCCTCCGGGACGGGTTTCCTCGCCTCGGCGCGGGGATCGTCGTCGTCAAGGAGAAGGTCGAAACCGATGCGTGAGGCCATGGTCAATTATCGGTCAGAACCGCTCACCGGGGGTGGGGATACGAGGAAATACCGGGTGGTTTCGACTCGGGCTGCTCCTTCGTCGCAGTCCGGCTCAACCGGCTTGGGAGTGGTGAAGTTGGTTGAGCCGACCTGCTCGTTCTGCGAGCCGGTCGTGTCGAAACCATGGTGACTTGGGGTCGGGTCTGCTTCTCGGCTGCCGGGTGGTTTCGACTCAGCCGTTCGCTGGCGCTCACGTGCTGGCTCAACCAGCTTCAA
>NZ_DBHHFZ010000019.1:0-51636 GCF_057238465.1 Arachnia sp. | reverse complement strand
GGGGGAGGGGGAGGGGGATGGGGAGGGGATGTCGCGGTTCGGGTCGGTCTGCTTGGGGAGGGTGGTTTCGACTCGGGCCTCGGGCAAATGGGACCAAACCGGTTCGTGCCACCCGCCTTCACCGCGACGCACGAGGCCAGAGGCCGCCCGGTCGGCGTGGTCCGGTCCCTCGGCAGGTCCGTCGGGGCCTTGAGGACCAGCGACCATCGTCGCGCCCGGCCCCAGATAGTGGAATTCGGTGGGATGGAGCTCCGGCATGGGGTTCAGCGGGGTTCGGACGGGTGCGGTTCGAGGGGGAAGAAGTCCTAGAGTAGGAGAACGTGAGTTTCCGTCCGTCCGCATCGCACACCACCGCCGGAGTCACGGGGCTCCGGCGTTTCGTTGCCGCCGTAGTCCTGGCGGGAATCGCAGCGGGTGTCACCGGATGGGTCTGTGCACACCTGCTGCACACCGTGGAGCACCTCGTCTGGGGCGCCTCCGAGGGGCACCTGATCACGGCCCTGGAGACCATCCCGTGGTGGCGTCGGATCCTCACCCTCGCGGTGGCCGGTGTGATCGGCGCGACCTCGTGGGTGCTGCTGCACCGCACCGGAACCGGACCGGTGTCAACGGAACAGGCCGTGGCGGGCAGGCGCATGCCGGTGCTGCGCACCATCTGGCATGCCGCAACACAGATCATGATCATCGCCATGGGTGCCTCGCTCGGCCGTGAGGTCGCGCCGCGGGAGGCCGGTGCCGCGCTGTCCGGGTGGATCAGCGACCGGTTCGGCCTGGCCCCGGCGGACCGGCGGATCCTGGTGGCCTGCGGGGCCGGGGCAGGTCTGGCAGCCGTCTACGGTATCCCCCTGTCCGGTGTCTTCTTCGCCCTCGAGGTCCTCCTCGTCACCTTCTCGAAACGCTCCCTGGCCTCGGCTTTCGCCGTCTCCGGCATCGCCGTTCTCGTCGCCAATGGCTGGGCCAGGCCGGAGGCCTACCACAGGATGCCGGAACTGGTTTCCTCACCCGCGCTGGTGGCGTGGGCCGTGCTGTTCGGTCCCGTGATCGGCTTGGCCGGCGCGCTCTTCGGTGAAGCGGTCAAACGCGCCGAGCAGAAACGCCCGACCACCACCCGGCTGCTGTGGGTCATGCCCCTGGGGTTCGCCGTGGTCGGGGCGGTCTCCATCTGGGTGCCGTGGGTGCTGGGCAACGGACACCTGGTCACGCAGACGGTCACGAACCAGGTGTCGGAGGTCGGGCCGCAGGCGCTCGGGTTGATCGCCCTGCTGCTGGCTGCCAAGGCGGTCACCACGCTGATCACGGTGCGGGTGGGTGCCTGGGGTGGCACGCTGAATCCCGGAATCGCGCTGGGCGCGGCCCTGGGGGGACTGACCGGGTTCGCGTGGTCGCTGATCTGGCCGGGAACCAGCCTCGTCGCCTGCGTTTTCATCGGGGCCGCGGCCTTCCTCGGGGCCACCATCAAGGCCCCCCTGACCGGGTTCGTGCTGGTGCTGGAGCTGACGCACTCCGGCGCGACGGTCCTGGTGCCGACGGCCCTGGCGATCGCGGGAGCCACGGCGGTCGCATCCTGGTGGCGGAACCGCGGAAAGGAACACGGCGAGAACAACGACGATGCGCAAACGGGTCCCGTCGCTCTCGCGACAGGACCCGTTGAAGAGACGAACTGAACCTTCCGGGACTACTTCTTGCCCTGGTTCTTGACGGCCTCGATGGAGGCGGCGGCAGCCTCCGGGTCGAGGTAACGGCCGCCCTTGACGAGGGGCCTGTGGTTCTCGTCGAGTTCGTACAGCAGGGGAACCCCGGTGGGGATGTTCAGCCCCGCGATGTCCTCGTCGGAAATGTCGTCCAGGTGTTTGACCAGCGCACGCAGGGAGTTGCCGTGCGCGGTGACCAGGACGGTGTGACCGGCATCCAGATCCGGGATGATGGCCTCCTCCCAGTACGGCAGCATGCGCGCCACGACATCCTTGAGGCACTCGGTGCGGGGACGCTCATCCGCGGGGATGTCGGCGTAGCGGGGATCGTTGAACTGCGAGTACTCCGCGTCGGTGTCCTGCACCGGCGGCGGGGTGTCGTAGCTGCGGCGCCACAACATGAACTGCTCGTCGCCGTACTTGTCACGGGTGGCGGTCTTGTCCAGCCCCTGCAGCGCGCCGTAGTGGCGCTCGTTCAGACGCCAGCTGCGGCGCACCGGAATCCAGTGGCGGTCGCAGCCGTCGAGGGCCAGGTAGGCGGTGTGGATGGCGCGACGCAGCAATGAGGTGTGCAGCACCGTCGGCAGCAGCCCCTCCGAGGCCAGCAGCTCCGCTGCTTTCCGGGCCTCGGCCTCACCCTTGTCATTGATGTCGACGTCCACCCAACCGGTGAACAGGTTCTTCGCATTCCATTCGCTCTCGCCGTGACGGAGCAGGATCAGCTTTCCGGTCATGGCGTCAGCCTACAAGGCGGACGACCCCGGGCACAGGGGCCGCCGCAACGAAACCCACCGGGGCTCAGGCGATGACCCCGAACTTGTACCCCGCACTCTTGTAGGCGCTGATGATCTGGGGCATCGACTTGACGGTCAAGTCCTTGCCCTCGGAGTCGTGGGCGAGCATCACCGCGACCTTCAAACCCTCGCCGATCGCGGAGGTCGCCATCTTCACCATGCCCGCGACATCCTTGGGTTGACGGTTCGGCGGCTCGGCGTCACCGGTGAGGCAGTTCCAGTCGAGCCAGTGCACCCCCTCGGCGGCCAGGGCCTCGTCGGCGGCCTCCAGCTTCTTCCAGCTCATGTGGCCGCCGGGGTAGCGCCAGGTGTTGGTCTTGAAATCGGGGCCGAGGACTTCCTCGAGGGCGGCCTTGGTTTTCTCGTACTCGCCCTTGATGGCCTCCAGGCTTCCGACGCGACCGGGGTAGAGCTTGTTGTAGTTGTGGGTGTAGCTGTGCATGGCCACGGAGTGTCCCTCCGCGATCTCACGCTTGAGCGTCTCGGGTGCGCTGCTCACGAGATTCCCGACCACGAAGAACGTGCCGTGCACCCCGCCCGCCTTCAGGGCATCCAGGATCTGCACCGAATTGGTGTGGTTCGGGCCGTCGTCGAAGGTGAGGAAGACGATTTTCTCGGGGGCCGAACTGGGATCCTTCATCCACGCCTGGACCTTCTCAGAGGGGTAGGCGTACTCGGCGGCCGCGTGGTTGTGACTGGTGTTCGGCTTCAAGGCCTCGGGGGACGCGTTCGAGGAGGGCGACGGAGAAGGCGCCGGGGACGGCTCGGGGGTGGGGCTCGCCTCGGCGGTGGACTCCTTGGGTTGTTCCGAAGATGCCGGGGCGGATGCCGACTGCGTGGCTTCCGGGGAGGGCCCACAGGCCCCCAGCCCGACCGCCATGGCGGCCACGGTGCCCGTCAACAGGCAACGGCGATTGAACGGCGTCATTGAAATCCCCTCGTAAAGACAAAATCCAACTACGCGAGCAGTGTAGACCTTCGGCCATTCAAATTCCGATCACGCTCAGGCGTTCGGCCACTCCTCGCCCTCCGGGAACTGCCCCGTGATGATGTAGATGACGCGGCGCGCCACCGCGACGGCGTGGTCCGCGAAGCGTTCGAAATAGCGTCCCAGCAAGGCGACGTCGATGGCCTGCTCCACCGACCCCGACCAGCTCTCGCCCAACAGCACTCCGAAGTGGTCGCGACGCAGGTGATCAATCTCGTGGTCGATCTCCGCCATGCGCAGAGCGGCCACGGCGTCGCGGTCCTTCAACGACTGGTTGGCCAGACGAATCATCGCCAGACACACCTCCGACATGCGGGAGAAGTTCTCGCGCAGCGAATCAGGCACCGCCGACTCCGGGAAACGCAACCGGGCGATCTTGGCCACGTGCGCCGCCAGATCACCCATGCGCGCCAGCTCGAAGACCACCCGGATCGCGGAGACGATGGTGCGCAACTCACCCGCCACCGGGGCCTGGAGGGCCAGGAGGGACAGGCAGCGGTACTCGAGTTCCTCGTGCATGGCGTCGAGCTGGGAATCATTGGAGATGACGGCTTCCGCGCGGGCCAGGTCGGGTTCCAGCAGGGAGGCGGACGCCTCGCTCACGGCGACCTCCACCAGGACCGCCATGTGCTGGAGGCTGTCGAGCAGGCCATTGAGTTCTTCGTGGTAGCTGGCGCGCATTTCGTCTCCGTCCTTCGGGATGGGAACCCTAGGAACGGCAGTCTAGTGGTCGTCGCCGACCATCGGATCCGACAATAGGATCTGGTGCATGGCCGTCGTTGTCGCCTTCCTGATGGGTGCCCTGCTCGCGCTGGCGGTGGCGCGCGTCGCGGGCTTCCTCGGGCCCCGCACCCGACCGGGGAAGCCGCAGCCCGCGCCCCGGGAAACGATGCCCGTCCACGACGACCTGGCCGCCGCCGTCGAGGCGCTTCCCGTCGGGGGACTGCTGGTCGGCCCCCACGACGAGGTGTTGAAGGTGAACGTCTCCGGAACTTCCATGGGCCTGGTGCGGGGAACACGGGTCGGGTTCCCGGGGTTGCTGGACCGGGTGCGGCAGGTGCGCAGGACGAACGCGGAATACCTGGGAAGCGTCATCCAGGACCGTCCCCCGGGCGTGGAGAACGTCGAGTTGTCCACCCGAGTGGTTCCACTTCGCCAAGGTCTCGTCCTGGTCATGGCCGAGGACGAGGCCGCGACCCGACGCATGGATGCGGTGCGGAGGGATTTCGTGGCGAACGTCTCGCACGAACTGAAAACCCCGATCGGAGCGATCGGGATTCTCGCGGAAACCATCGAGGCCGCCGCCGAGGCCCCCGAACAGGTGACCCACTTCGCCAGGCGTCTCCAGCGCGAATCGGCCCGGCTGGCCGAACTCGTCAGCCAGATCATCGAACTTTCCCGGCTCCAGTCCTCGGACCCGATGCTGAACCGTGAGGTGGTTGATGTGGAGGAGATCGTCGACGAGGCGGTTGGACGGACCCGGGAGGCCGCCGAGGCCCGCAGCATCAACCTCGTGCGCGCCGCCGTGCCCCGCGCCCGGGTGCTGGGGGACCGTTGGCAACTGATCGATGCCCTGGTCAACCTCGTGCAGAACGCCATCAACTACTCCGACGACAACGCCCGGGTCGTGGTGGCGGCCGTGCGGGTGCCCGACGAGGACGGCGAACACGTCGAGATCACGGTGACCGACAACGGCATCGGCATTTCCCAGGAGGACCAGGAACGCATCTTCGAACGCTTCTACCGGGTCGACTACGGGCGTTCCCGGGAAAGCGGGGGCACGGGACTGGGGCTGTCGATCGTCCGCCACATCGCCCTGGCCCACAAGGGAAGCGTTAAAGTGTGGTCGCGGCCCCGTCGGGGGTCCACCTTCACGCTGCGGCTTCCGGCCCACCAGGGTGGGGTCGTCGATGGGGAGACCCGGGAGGAATGAGGGATGGCCAGGATCCTGATCATCGAGGACGAGGGCTCCTATCGTGAGGCGCTCACCTTCATGCTCGGCAAGGAGGGATTCGACGTCGCCGCCGCGGCGGACGGGGAGAGCGGCCTGGCCGAGTACGAACGCAACGGCGCTGATCTGGTGCTGCTGGACCTGATGCTGCCCGGCATGCCGGGGACCGAGGTGTGCCGCAGGCTACGGACCCGCGGCGACGTCGCGATCATCATGGTCTCGGCTAGGGACTCCGAGACGGACAAGGTGGTGGGGTTGGAGATCGGCGCCGACGACTACGTCACGAAACCGTTCTCCCACCGCGAACTCGTGGCGCGGATCCGCGCCATCCTGAGGCGCGGCCACGACTCCACCCTGATCTCGGAGATCGTCGAGATGGACGGGGTGCGCATCGACGTGGAACGCCACCAGGTCCTGGTCGACGGCCAGGAGGTGAGGCTGGCGCTTCGCGAATTCGAGCTGCTGGAACTGCTGCTGCGCAACGCGGGACGTGTCATGACCCGCGGCCAGATCATCGACCGCATCTGGGGCAGCGACTACGTCGGCGACACCAAAACCCTTGACGTCCACGTCAAACGCCTCCGCAACAAGATCGAACGCGACCCCTCCAACCCCTCCCGGGTGATCACGGTCAGGGGCTTGGGGTACAAGTTCCGGGGATGAGCGGTGGCCCCGGCCACGAACCGGGAGCGCCCGGGTACCTGTCAGGTCCCGGTGGCGGGGGCCGGGATCATTCACGGGGCCGGTTCGTAGTGCCGTGGTAGGATGGCCTCCGGAAAGGGGCCTACAAGACATGACTTTTACAGTCGGAGAGACGGTGGTCTACCCGAATCACGGGGCGGCTGTCATCGAAGACATAGAGACCCGACAAATCAAGGGAGAGGACAAGCTCTACCTCGTACTGCGCATCATAGGTCAAAACGACCTCGTGGTGCGTGTTCCCGCCTGCAACCTGGACCTCGTCGGTGTGCGCGACGTGGTCGACGCCGATGGCCTGGAGCGCGTGTTCCAGGTGCTGCGTGCCGAGCACACGGAGGAACCCACCAACTGGTCCCGCCGTTACAAGGCGAACCTGGAGAAACTGCACTCCGGGAATGTCATCAAGGTTTCCGAAGTGGTCCGTGACCTGTGGCGTCGCGACCGTGACAAGGGGCTGTCCGCCGGCGAGAAGCGCATGCTCGCCAAGGCCCGCGCCATTCTCGTGGCCGAACTGGCCCTCGCGGAGGACGTCGCCGAGGACCGCGCCGAGGTGATGCTCGACGAGGTCCTGGCCTCGTGAGCCGTTGAACAACAACACGAACGAACCGGTCGTCGCCATCGTGGCGGCGGCCGGTTCCGGGTCTCGGCTCGGCGCATCCGTGCCGAAGGCGCTGGTGGAACTCGGCGGGATGTCCCTGGTGCGCCGCAGCGTCCTGGCGATGCGTGACGGAGGCGTGGGACACGTGGTGGTCACCACACCCGAGGGATGCCTGTCGATCTTCGAAGCGGCCCTGTCCGGACTGGACGGCATCACCTGCACCGTGGGTGGGACCGAACGCCAGGATTCGGTCAGGCTCGGGCTCGACGTGCTGTCGGAACGCTTCGGCCCCGAGACCATCGTGCTGATCCACGACGCGGCCCGTCCCCTGGTGCCCCCGCAGGTCGTCACCGCCGTACTGCGCGCGGTTGCGGACGGCGCGGAGGCGGCCATACCGGTGGTCGCGGTCCACGACTCGATCCGACAGGTCGGTGACGACGGATCCCGGATCGTCGACAGATCCACCCTCCGAGCCATCCAGACCCCGCAGGGGGCCCGGCTGGGGCTGCTCCGTGAGGCCCACGACCACGTGGCCCGGCACGGTATGGCCATCACCGACGACGCATCCGCGATCGAGGCGCTCGGGTACCGGGTGGTGCTCGTGCCCGGGCATCATGACGCGCTGAAGGTCACCGAACAACTCGACCTGGCCCTGGCGCAGGGAATCCTGGACGGCAGGAGCCGGACATGAGGGTCGGTATTGGAACCGACGTCCACAGGCTGGAGGCCGGGGTGCCGATGTGGGTGGCCGGGCTGCACTTCCCGGACGAACCGTTCGGCCTGTCCGGGCACTCCGACGGCGACGTGGCGGCCCACGCCATCGTCGATGCGCTGCTGGCCTCGGCCGGGCTGGGGGACATCGGATCGAACTTCGGCACGGACCGTCCAGAGTGGAAAGGCGCATCGGGGATCGCTTTCCTGACCGAGACGGCCAGGCTGCTCCGGGCCGCGGGCTTCGGGATCTGCAACGTCAGCGTCCAGGTGATCGGCAACCGGCCACGCATGGCCGCGCGCCGCGGTGAGGCGGAGCGGGTGCTCTCCGAGGCCATCGGGGCGCCCGTGTCGGTTTCCGCCACCACCACCGACGGACTGGGTCTCACGGGCCGCGGAGAGGGAGTCGCGGCGATAGCGGTTGCAATGACGATCGCGGGCTGAATCGTCCCGACGACCCAGCCCGCGACCCGGGGGAAGCGCCGACTGAGCAGACCCCGCGGGGAACAACTATCAATCAGCGCTTCCCGGCGGTTTTCTACTCGACCTCACTGGACGGCGCCTTGAAGGTGTTGCACTGGCCCAGTGATCCCCCGGAGTTCAGCCCACGCTCCAACCACATATGACGGTTTCTGCCCTTGCCGTGGTCGCCCTCCTCGTTCGGGTCGCCGTTGTTGCGCTCCCTCAGCTTGTCGTCACCCAGGTCCATGATGATGTTCAGAATGTCCTGGCGATCCGCGTCGGTGAGCTTGAGCCCCTGCCAGAGGGAGCTCATGGCGGCTCCGGCGAAGCAGTCGGCCTGGGTCTCGAGACGTCGGCTTATCTCCATGGCCTTGGAATCGCTGCCGCGCTTGGCCAAGGCGTTTCCGCTGACCAGTATTCCGGACTGCCCCTGTATGGTGTGCCCGTACTCGTGGGCGATGATCAGGTTGAAGATGGCACGAGCCTTGGACAGATCGGTGGAGAGGACATCGAGCATGTCCTGGGCGATGTATATCCGCTGGTCCGCCGCGCAATAGAAGGCGTTCTGGGACTCCTGGGTTCCGCATCCCGTGGTGACCTTCCCGCCCTCCGGGAAGACCGTGATCCTCGGTTGGAAGGCCTTGTAGCCGGCTTTTTCCAAGGTGGGGCCCCAAACCCGGGTCAGGCAACCGAGGTATGCCTGCAGATGGGTTTCCAACTCCTTGTCACTCTGCCTGTCACCGGGAGGAAGCTCGAGATCACACCGCACGGGCGATTCCAGCGACGTGTCGTACAGGAGGTTTTCTTCCATCAGCTTCTTCCCCTCCTCTCCGTTCTCCGGTACCACGAGCGGCGGGGGTGTGTCGTTGACGGGCGGGACCTTCCAATCCTCGTTCTTGTAATCGGAGGCCACGGTCGAGGAACCCGACTGGTTGAAGATGGAGATGGCGACCATTCCGGTCAGCAGGACGAGGGCACTGAACAGGGCGACCAGCAACCCCGTCGGGGGGCGCCTGGGTGTCACCGGTGAGGCATAGCCGCCGGGGATGAAGGTCGGGGTGGGCTGCTGCATCGCAGGGAAACCCTGAGGGGCGGGCCGGAAACCCGTGGGGGCGTTGGGAAGAAAAGCAGGACCCGGGGTTGTGGACATCTGCGTCGCGACCGGGGCCGGGTAGGTCACCGCGGGCTGGGGGGCGGGAAACTGCTGGGGCGGCTGCTGCGGCATCGCCCTGTGAGGGGTGGTCGGCTGTGGTGTCATCCTGCGCGGGGCGGTCGGCGGCTGATAGGGGGAAGGTGGCATCGGCGGCCGGGGAGGCTGCTGGCCGGTGGGAAACCCCTGCTGCGGGGCTTGCTGGTCCTGCGGGGGAGCCGGCTGTTGCCAAGGAGCCGGCTGTTGCCAAGGAGCAGGACGCTGCCCCGGGGAGGGATTCCCTCCAGGGCCCTGCTGATTGGGCCGGCCCGGGTACTGCGGTTGCATCGAGTTCTCCACAGCTTTCAGGGTAGCCGTATCGGGGGTCGTCACACGGTGAATGAATGCGCGCACCTGAGGAACTGACTTGCTCGGGTCATGCGGTACCGTCAGCAGCGAGAATTTCAACCCAAGGAGCCCGAGGTGCGTACAGTCCGCCTGTTGCTGGTCCCGTTCGTGCTGCTGCTCGGTCTGATCGGTGTGCCGCAGGCCCATGCCGATGAGCCGATCGCCAAGTCATACCTTTTCGAGGGGCAGCTCGATGCGAACGGAGTGTTGACGGTTACCGAGACCATCAAGTTCGACACCCCACCCGCGGAACTCACCCAGCGGATCGCGAATCGTGCCCCCCTAGACCGAGACCGCTACTACCTCTACGACATCTCCGACGTGAGCGCGACGGGCGCCGAGAACTTCACCTCCAAGGTGGAGCAGGACTACACGGTGCTCTCCATGAAGCCCTCCGCAGAGGTGAAGATCACCTACAAGGTGACCGGAACCACCCGCTCCGAACCGGGGTCCTACGGCGAGAGCAGCGTGTTCACCTGGCGTGCGCTCCAAGGGCTGTCGGTCGGGGTCGAGAAGGTTTCCGGAAGCCTTCAGGCGGACGACCTGGCGCAGCTGGTGGACTGCACCGCCGGCCCGCCCGGAACTCTCGACAAGTGCCAGCTCTACACGGCCGGCGCCCACAACTCACCCACCCCCAGGTTCGAGTCGGCGACGCGGGGAGCCGGCGAACAGGTGACCTTCACCGTTGGTTTCAGCCCCGAACAGATCGCGGTGACCGCCCAGATCCACGAGCAGTGGAACCTCGACCGGGCGTTCACGATGGACCTGGCCACGACGGGCGCGGCGCTGGCCACCCTGGTGGTTGGTGCATTGCTGCTGTGGTGGCTGCATCGCCGCACCGGTGCGGATCTCGTCTTCTCCGGTGAGGTCTCGGCCGTCGGGTCGTTCCGCCCCGTCGGCGACGGGGAGTCGGTGTTCGAACCCGCTGAGGGCATGCGCCCCGGCCTGGTGGGTACCGTCGCCGATGAGCGCGTCGATCCCGTCGACATCACGGCCACCTTGATCGACCTCGCAGTTCGCGGACACCTGCGCATCACCGAACTCCAACACACCCAGCACGGCCTGGTGGACTGGCAGTTCAGCCGCCTGGAGAATCCGGGCGACGAACTGCTTGCCTACGAATCCCGGCTCTTGGACGCCGTGGTGCCCAACGGCGAACAATCCCTCGCCTCACAGCTGCCCGAGGTGCTGGCGCCCGCCCTCGGACAGGTGCAGGACGCCCTCTACGACGAGGTGGTCGAACGCGGCTGGTTCGAGACCCGCCCCGATTCCACCCGCAGCTCCTGGGCCGTGCGCGGTTGGGT
Source organism: Arachnia sp. (assembly GCF_057238465.1). Lineage (NCBI taxonomy): Bacteria > Bacillati > Actinomycetota > Actinomycetes > Propionibacteriales > Propionibacteriaceae > Arachnia > Arachnia sp. Next base: position 40,901 of record NZ_DBHHFZ010000019.1, on the reverse strand, counting down.
CGGGCTCGGTGTGGCGCTGGCCGCGGGTGCCGTCCTGATCGCCTTCACCCGGTTCGGCCTGGTGGCGCTGGTGCTGTTGGCCCTGGCCATCTCCCTGCTCTGGATGGCGCCGCGCATGCCCCGCCGCACACCGGACGGCACCCGGCTCGTGACGGCCCTCGGGGCGCTCTCGGCGCTCCTGAACACCCATCCGACCGACCAGATGCCGAAGGGCAGGGAACTGGCGGAGATCTCCCGTCTGCTGCCCTACACCATCGTCCTGGGCGGACGTCAGCGATGGCTGGAGGCGATGGCGGCGGCCGACGCCGACGACACCCCGGACCCGACGGAGGTCGCCTGGTACCACGCCCCGGAGACCTGGCACCTGCGTGACCTGCCCGCCTCCCTGACGCAGTTCGTCAACACCGTCCAGGGGCAGCTGTTCAGCCGCTGACGGTCGTTCGCGGCTTTCGGGTCGTGGTTGTGCGGACTCGTGACCGAACCGCACCGTCCCCGTGCGCTCGGGATGGGAGGCGCCCCGGGGTGGACCCCGGGGCGCCGACGCGCCGTCCCTGTGCGCTCGGGATGGGTCACCAGCGTATGGTCGCCGTGTGTTTCATCCCCGGCTGGTGGGGTCGGCGCGTCGCCGGGGGAGGGCCGGATCCGCTCAGAAATTTTGCGACATGTCTGAGGTTTGAGATGCCAATTGCGCGAATCCCGGCTGGAAGCTGCAAACTAGTGCTGTGCCGCTAGAACTGTTAGTCGTGCTGCTGCTGGTGATCGCTACAGCCTTGGTCTTCGATTTCACCAATGGTTTCCACGACACCGGCAACGCCATGGCCACCTCCATCGCCACGGGTGCACTGAGACCGAAGACCGCCGTCATGCTCTCGGCGCTGCTGAACCTCGTGGGAGCCTTCCTCTCCGTGGAGGTGGCGCTCACCGTCACCAACGCCGTGGTGAACCTTCAGGACGAGGTCGGGGCACCGCGTCCCGAACTGCTCATGGACGGCGGTGAGGGACTGCTGCTGATCGTGCTGTCCGGCCTGGTGGGCGCCATCCTGTGGAACCTCCTGACCTGGTTGTGGAGCCTGCCCTCGAGCTCCTCACACGCCCTTTTCGGCGGTCTCGTCGGCGCGACCATCGCGGGCCTGGGTTTCGGCGGGGTCAATTGGGTCGGCGATGGCACCAAGCTCGACGGGGTGGTCGGGAAGGTGATCCTGCCCGCCCTCGTCTCACCGGTCGTGGCGAGCATCGTTTCTGCGGTCGGCACCTGGCTGGTGTTCGCGATCACCCGTGGAATGGATGAGAAACGCCGGGAACGGGGTTTCAGGTGGGGACAGGTCGGGTCCGCCTCGCTGATTTCCCTGGCGCACGGCACCAACGACGCCCAGAAGACCATGGGGGTCATCACCCTGGCGCTGATCGCCACCGGAAGCTGGACCCAGCTGCACGCGGTGCCGTTCTGGGTGAAGGTGGCCTGCGCCGTTGCCATCGCGCTCGGCACCTACCTCGGGGGCTGGCGGATCATCCGCACCCTGGGCAAAGGACTCGTCGAGATCAGCTCCCCTCAGGGCATGGCCGCTGATGCGTCGTCGGCAGCGGTGGTCCTGGCCTCCAGCCACATGGGCTTCGCCCTGTCCACCACGCACGTCGCCACCGGTTCGATCCTGGGAAGCGGTCTCGGGCGTTCCGGTGCCAAGGTCAACTGGCGTGTGGCCGGGAGGATGCTGATCTCGTGGGCGATCACCCTGCCCGCCGCGGCGCTCGCCGGGGCAGCCATGTGGCTGGTCGGGAACCTGCTCGGCGGGCTGTTCGGGGCCCTGGCGATAACCGTGATCCTGCTGGCATCGGCATTGTGGATGTACCTGCACTCCAAGAAGTCCGCAATTGACCACAGCAACGTCAATGACGAATGGGTGGAAAACGTCACCGCCCCGCGCCCGCTGGCCGCAACCGCTGAAATGGGTGACCTGATCGAGATCGAACAGCCCGAGGGCAGCCGAGCATGAACATCCTCTGGCTCGCTTTTGAGGGTACCTGGCACGTTCTGCTGGCCGGTTTGATCCTGGGGGCAGGGCTCCCGACGCTGTTCGCGCTGGGGGTGCGTTCCCTGTCGATGGGCACCGGGGATGATCCCAACCGGAAACCAACCCTGCTGGGAAAGGTGATAGCGGGGCTGTGTTTCGCCGTGGTGCTGCTGGCCGTTCTCGCGGGAATCGCGACGATCGTCGCCCACGGACTCGGGGTCCAGCTGAGTTTCGACGGCGTCATCCCGGTCTTCACCAGCAGGTAGCTCTCTCACGGCGTGACCGGGGCCGCACCACAGGTTTTCGCCCACGCTCTGCTGGAAGGCGGTAGCCTCCTGGCATGACCAGGGTCGTGCTGCACGTGCGCAGGTACCGCCCATGGCATGAGTGGAAGCCTTTCCCCGCTCAGGAAACGCGGGAGTTCGACGGTTCAACGTCGTCACGTGACGTCGAACCGTTTTTCTTCCGCGTTTCGTGCACAGGGGGAGGTTTCGTGCGAAGGGGAAGGTTTCGTGCGAAGGGGAAGGTTTCGTGCACTGGGGGAGCAGGAAGGACGTTCATGCGTGATGCAGAAACGCTGAGGCGTGTCCTCGCTCAACTCGACGGGCGGGGATACGCCTCGTACAAACAACTGACCGGCAGCTACCGGATCGGTACTGTCCGGCTCGTCGTCGACCACGTGCAGGTCGACCCCTACGCCCCGCCGTCACGGATGCGCATCATCGTCGACCGGGAGGTCGCGGATCTGCCCTCCGACCTGACCGACGACGCCGCGGGCAGGATCGCGGTCGCCGACTTCCTCACACGCCGGTTCGCGGACGCCGCGCATCGGATGGTTCCGAGGCCGGAGGGGACGGGAAATGGCGGGTTCGTGGGCATCGGCCGGCCCGGACAGGAGGTGCTGGAACGCACCAGCGTCGCCGTCCTGGTAGACCGGGTCGAGGCCCGCATCGACGTCGGCCTGCCCGCATCCGGGCGCAGGGCCCGCGGACACCAGGCGGCCAGGCTCCTGATCGATGTCCTGCCGCGCGTCGCCGAGGCCTCCCTGCTGCACCGGAACCTCGACCGGCGTGCCCTGCGCGAACACGTCACCCTGCTGCGCGACCAGGAACACCTCCGTGGTCTCCTGCCGGGGCGTGGACTGGTCGCGTTCGTGGGTGACGGCGCGATCCTGCCCCGCCGCTCCGGCGATTCCGACCTGCCCCTCGCAGGTGATGCCGCAGTGCCCTTCGAGAGCCCGGGAAACCTGCGGGTCGCCTTCGACCTGCCCAGCGGCCGCCGGGTCACCGGCATGGGCGTCCCCGAGGGCGTGACCGTGATCGTCGGCGGCGGGTATCACGGGAAATCGACGCTGCTGCGCGCGATCGAACGGGGCGTTTATCCCCACATCGGCGGTGACGGCCGCGAATGGGTCATCACCCGCCCGGACGCGGTCACCATCCGCGCGGAGGACGGCCGGGCGGTCACCGGCGTGGACATCTCCCCGTTCATCACCAACCTGCCTTCTGGAACCGACACGCGCTGTTTCAGCACGACCAACGCCAGCGGCTCCACGTCCCAGGCCGCCAACCTCGTCGAGGCCATCGAGGCCGGAGCGTCGACGCTGCTGATCGACGAGGACACCTCGGCCACGAACTTCATGATCCGCGACGAACGCATGCGCGCTCTCATCCCCGCCGCCCAGGAACCCATCACCCCGTTCGTGGACCGCGTCCGGCCCCTTTACAGCGAGCTCGGGACATCGACGATCCTCGTCGCCGGGGGCTCCGGGGCGTTCTTCGAGGTCGCCGACCACGTCATCGCCATCAACCGCTACGTGCCCGTCGACGTCACCGAAAGGGCACACGAAATAGCGGCTGCCCTGTCGCCCACCGAGGCGACGGAGGTCTTCACCGGCATGCGGGCGGGACGGCCCGGGGCTGTGTCCCTGCCGCCATCCGGCACCGGCAAACCCGCCAAGGCACGGAGCCGCACCAGGATCCAGTACGGCCGCGACGACATCGACCTCGCCGCGGTCCCGCAGCTGGTCGACGCCGCGCAGACGCAGGCCATCGCCCACGTGCTGGACCGCATCGGTGACCTCCTCGACGACCGGGCGGGCATGCCCGAGCGGATCGACGAACTGCTGCACCGCATCGACGAGGAAGGCCTCGACTGGCTCTCGCCCCACCGCGGTCATCCCGGGCACCTCGCCCGCCCCCGCCGCCACGAAATCCTGGCCGCCATCAACCGCCATCGGGGACTCCGGGCCCGGCCCTGACCCCGTCCCCGGAACCCAAAGCTGGTTGAACCGGGTCTCAGTGGAGGAACAGCCCGTGTCGAAACCACTGCCGGAAGCCGGGGAAGGGCCCTCGGACATGCGCGAGGTGGTTTCGACACGATCCGCTCGCTGGCGCTCGCGGATCGGCTCGACCGGCCATGGGGGATTGAGAAGCGGCGGGAGGGTTGCTGATCCTCGTCTCCGAGAGAAGCAGTCAAGGCAAGGCGTGGGTGCTCCAAGAGGATGTGTTGCGGGTATTCCTGGAAAATAGAGTCCGGGTGGGGCCGATGCAGTTTGGGCAGGCGGGATGGGCGTCAAGGTGGCTGCTGGCTGATTCGGGTTCACTCATACGGGAGGAATGGAAGTGGCGCTGATTCGCAACGGAAGCTACCTGAAACTGGCCTCGGCGATGGGTGTGTCGTCGGTCGGGGATGGGATCCGGCTTGTTGCTGCGCCGCTGCTGGCATCGACGGTCACGTCGGATCCGCTGTTGATCTCGCTTGTCGTCGTGGCCAACCGGCTCCCTTGGCTGCTGTTCGGCCTGGCAGGCGGGGTCGTCGCGGATCGGTTCAAGCGGAAGTCGCTGATGGTGCTGGTCGACCTGTCGCGGTGCGTTTTGGTGGGGGCGCTCGCGGGGGCTGTGTTCTTCGACCTCACCGGAATCTGGGTGCTGGCGGTCGTCAGCTTCTGTCTCGGTGTCGGCGAGACGGTCTTTTCGGCGGCGAACCAGGGCATGATCCCGGAGATCGTGGAGGACCCCGACGACCTGTCTGCGGCCAACGGCATCTTCTATGTGATGCAGGCGGCGTCGATGAACTTCATCGGGCCCGGACTGGGTGGGCTGCTGTTCGGTTTCGCGCGCTGGCTGCCGTTCCTGATCGACGCGGTCTCTTTCCTGCTGGCCTCAGCGCTGGTGGCGCGCATCGCAGGCGGAGGCCAGGCGCCCGCCAGCGGCGAGGTGGGGATGTGGCAGGCCGTGCGGGAGGGCGTCGCTTGGTGCCGGGGCAAGCCTGTGGTGGTCGCCCTGTTGTCGGTGATGGGTGTCGTCAACTTCGCCCAGAGCGGGGTGCTGGCGATCATGGTGATCTACGTCACGAACGACCTGGGCGCATCAGCGACGGCGTTCGGCGTCGTGTTGAGCATCTCCGGCGCAGGAGGTGTGCTTGGAGGGGCCCTGGCGCCGGTGGCCGATCGGAAACTGGGCTTCAGCTACGTTCTGCCGGTGGGGGTGGCTCTGGCGGGACCGTTGCTGCTCCTGATGACCGTTTCAAGCAATCTTGTGCTGCTTGCCGGCTGCCTGTTCTTCAACTCGTTCTTCGGCATCATGGTCAGCGTCCTGGTCGCATCTCTGCGGCAAAAGATCGCTCCGCGCGAGCTTGCGGGCAGGGTGGCGAGCGTCCAGGCGTTCATGGCCATGGGAATCGCGATGCCCGGTGGTGCGCTGCTGGGCGGAGTCGCCGCGGAATTGCTCGGAGTCCGATCGGTCTTCATCCTCTCCGGGGTCCTGTGCCTACTGCTGTCCCTGGTGACAGCCCGCAACCTGCACCCGCGCGCACTGAGACGAAGCATCGCAGAACTGATGGCGAAGGCGTCGCCGACGAAATGAGCCATGCCCTGGCGGACTGATTCGTTCGGCGAATCAGCCGGAGTGCCGTCCCACCCGGCGGTACGAACCGGACGGGGCGCAGAAGTAACGCACACGGGATCTTGCGGGGGGCAGGAAGGTCGCGCAGGGCAACACCAGCGCAGCGAAACCACCGAGTGCGAGCAACACCCGACTGCGGGGTGTGCCGGCCCCTTTCTGCCGGGGTTTCCTCAGGCTGAGTCAGACGAACAGCGGAAGGAACACCCCGGCAGAGAGGCCAGCAGCGGAATCAGATCGAAAACGTCGTCATCACAACGTCAGACCCGGGTAGAGCGGGTGCAGATCCAGGAGCTTCGCCGCGCGATCCTTCGATCCATCCGCGACCTCCGGGGCCAGTTCGTACTTCGCCTTGCCCGGTTTGCCGTCCTTCGTGGTGGTCGGTGTGGTCTTCTTCAGCACGTCGGTGATCATGGCCGCGACCTCGTCCATGTCGGAGGTGGTGAAGCCCCGCGACGTCAGGGCCGGGGTGCCGAGCCTGATGCCCGAGGTGTACCAGGCGCCGTTGGGGTCGTTGGGCACCGAGTTGCGGTTGGTGACGATGCCGGAATCCAGCAGCGCCGACTCCGCCTGCCGCCCGGTCAGGCCGAAGGAGGAGACGTCCAGCAGCACGATGTGGTTGTCGGTGCCTCCGGTCACCAGGGTGCTGCCGCGTTTCAGCAGCCCCTCTGCCAGGGCGCGGGCGTTGTCGACCACCCGGTGCGCGTAGTCCCGGAACTCCTCGGTGCGGGCCTCCGCCAGGGCGACGGCCTTGGCCGCCATGATGTGCGACAGGGGACCGCCCAGCACCATCGGGCAGCCGCGGTCGACGTCACCCGCGTAGTCCTTGGTCGCCAGCACCAGGCCGCCGCGCGGGCCGCGCAGCGACTTGTGGGTGGTGGTGGTCAGCACTTGGGCGAACGGCACCGGGTCCTCGTTGCCCGTGAACACCTTGCCCGCCACCAGGCCGGCGAAGTGGGCCATGTCGACCATCAGCACCGCGCCGACGGAATCCGCGATCTCCCGCATCTTCGCGAAATCGATGCGGCGCGGGTAGGCGGAGTAGCCGGCGACGATCACCAGCGGTTTGAACTCGGCGGCCTGCGCGGCGAGGGCGTCGTAGTCCAGCAGCCCGGTGGTGGGGTTCGTGCCGTAGGAACGCTGGTGGAACATCTTGCCCGACACGTTCGGCCGGAACCCGTGGGTCAGGTGCCCGCCCGCATCCAGGCTCATGCCCAGCAGCCGCTGGCTGCCGAACCGGGCCCGCAGCGTCTCCCAGTCGGCCTCGGACAGCTCGGAGACGTTCTTCGAACCGAACTCCGTCAGCGCCGGGGTCTCGATGTGGTGGGCCAGGATCGCCCAGTAGGCGGTCAGGTTCGCGTCGATCCCGGAATGGGGTTGTGCGTAGGCGTATTCGGCGCCGAACAGTTCACGCGCGTGCTCGGCGGCCACGGACTCCACCACGTCGACGTTCTGGCAGCCCGCGTAGAACCGGTGGCCGATGGTGCCCTCCGCGTACTTGTCGCTCAGCCAGGTGCCCATAGTCGCGAGCACCGGAAGGCTGGCGTAATTCTCGGAAGCGATCAGTTTCAGGGAGGCGCGCTGGTCGGTCAGCTCGTCGCGGATCGCCTGGCAGATCCGGGGCTCGACCTTCCCAATCACGTCCAGCAGGGTCCTGTAAGCGCCTGAAAGCGCCGCTGCATCAGTCACATCTACTCCTCTGGGGAATTGGTGGTGGGACCAAATCTAGTCCCCGGGGAGCGGTCGTGAGGGCCGAACCCCGGGGAAAGACCTGACCAAGGACCTGTTCGACGCGCATCAGGCCAGCCGCCACCTGCTGATGGCCCGCGAGTCCTCGAGCAGTTCCGCGAACAGCCCCTCGGTTTTCGCCAGCTCGGCGGGGGAGCCCTGCTGAACGACCCGGGTGACCTGACCGGCCTCGCGGCCGCTCAGCACCGCCACCGAGTGGGCTTTCATGATGGTGCTCAACCGGTGGGCGATCACCACCACCGTGCGACCCCGGGAGAGTTCCTCGAGGGTCGTGGTCAGGACCGCCTCGTTCTCGGCGTCCAGCGCCGAGGTGACCTCGTCGAGCAGCAGGATCGGGGCGTCCTTCAGGAAGGCGCGGGCGATCGAGACGCGCTGCCGTTCACCGCCGGACAGGCGCTGCCCGCCCTCGCCGACGGGGGTGTCGAGTCCCTGCGGCAACCGCGTCAGGGCCCCCTCCAGGCGGGACCGGCGGATGGCCTCGTCCACCTCCTCGTCGGTGGCCCCGGGTTTGGCGATGCGGACGTTCTCGCGGATGGTTGTGTTGAACAGGTACACGTCCTGGAAGACCATCGAGATCATCGACATCAACTGCTCCGTGGCGATGTCCCTGACGTCGACCCCACCGATGGTGACCCGCCCGGCGGACACGTCCCAGAACCTCGCTGCCAGTTTCGTCAGCGTCGACTTGCCACAGCCCGAAGGCCCGACGATCGCGGTGATCCGGCCCTGCGGCGCCTCCAGGGAGAAGTCCCGGAACAGGGGGGCATCCTGGTCGTAGGAGAAGGTGATGTCCTGGAACCCGATGTCGTGGTTCCCGGGAATTTGTGGTTTCTCGGGCTCGGGCATCACGGGGGTGTCGAGGATCTTCCCGATGGCCTCCAGCGAGATCTCGCACTTCTGGATCTCCCCCTGGTACAGCAACGCGTGGGACATGGGGGTCACGAGCCGGGTGGTCATCACCACGACGGCCACGAAGGTGGCCAGGTCCAGCGATCCGTTCAGGGCGAACCCCAGCCCGAAGGCCAGGACCCCTGCGAAGAGGGCGTGGGTGACCACCAGCAGGGCCCCCATGGGTGGGCCCTGGAGTTTGAGCAGTTGATGAACGCCCCGGTTCTCCGCTTCCAGGGCGCCCCGGATGGGGGACCACTGCATGCCGGCCAGGCCACGGGCCCTGAGGACGGGCTGTAGCTGGGCGTACTCGATCAGCCTTCCCGCGCTGGCCGAGCTGAGCACGGGTTCCAGGGCTTGTTCTTGTTTCAAGCTGCGCAGACCCCAACGCCACACCAGATAGGTGAAGGGCAGGCTGACCGTCATCACCAGGGCCAACCGCCAGTCGAAGAAGAAGGTGGCCACCAGCACGGTGCCGGGAATCACGATTGCCGAGACCAGGTTGGGCAGCACCACCGATGCGAGGTGGGAGAGGATGTCCACCTCGCTGGATACAGCGGCGGCCACGTCCCCGGCGCTCCTGGCCCGGAACCAACCCAGTGGGAGAGCCGAGACCCGGCGTCCGATCTTCGAGATCAGGTTGCCGCAGACATCGATGACGCTGATGCGCATGGCCATGACCATGCTGATCCAGTTCACCAGGAAGGCTGCGGCCCCGAGGCCGATCAGGACCCACAACCACGGCAGGGCGGATGCCGGGTCCGGGCTCAGGAAGGCCCGCAGGAAGGGGATCAGGGCCACGAATGCCAGGCCCTGCAGCAACGCGGAGACCGCGTAACCGACGATCAGGGCGTTCACGACCCCCGGTTTGTCGAGATAGCGACGGAAATGCTTCAGCATGCCGGTTCCTTTTCCTCGATCCCTTCAAGGGCCTGGGCGATGTCGGTCTGGTTCCGCCACAACCGGGCGTAGGGGCCGTCCTGGGCCAGCAGTTCGTCGTGGGTTCCCAGCTCGACGAGCCGGCCCGCGTCGATCACGGCTATCTGGTCCACACCTTGGATCGTGGAGAGCCGGTGGGCGATCACGATCACCGTGCGTTTCTGGGCCAGGTTGCTGATGGCCTGCTGGATCAGGCGTTCGGAATGGCTGTCGGCCTGCGCCGTCGCCTCGTCGAGGATCAGGATGGGGGATGCGGCCAGGAAGGCCCGCGCGATCGTCAGGCGCTGCGCCTCACCCCCGGAGAAATGGGCTCCCTCACCAATGATCGTGTCGTAGCCGTCGGGAAGCTGCATGATGCGGTCGTGGATGCAGGCGGCCCTGGCCGCCTCCTCGATCTCGGCCTCGGTCGCCTCCGCGTTTCCGAGGGCGATGTTCGCGCGGACGGTGTCGGTGCTGAGCATGATGTCCTGGAAGACCAGCGACATCGATGACAGCAGTTCCCGCGTGGGTTGGTCCCGCACGTCGCGGCCGTTGACGAGCACCGTCCCGGAATCGATGTCCCAGAACCTTGCGATTAGCCTGGCCAGCGTGGATTTCCCGCCGCCGGAGGGGCCGACCAGCGCCGTGACCGTACCCGGTGGGCATTTCAGGGAGAGTTCCTGGATGACCGGTTCCCCGGGGTCGTAGGAGAAACTGACGTCGCGGAACTCCACTGCGGGGGCGTCCTCCGCCGGGGCGATCTCGGTGTCCGGTTCGGACAGCTCGGGGGCCTGCAGGATGTGCAGGGTGCTGTTCGCGGCCTGCTTCGCCGCGTACAGGTTCTGTGACATCTCCATCAGGGTCAGCAGTCCCTCGGGCAGCCCGACCCACACCAGGGCGAAGGCCACCACCGTCACCGGGGACAACCACCCCTGGAGCGTGAACACCAGCCCCAGCCCCATCGTTGCGGCGAACACCGGTCCGGGTTGCAGCAGCGAAGCGATCAGGCTCAGTCCGATGCTCTGCTTCTGCATCCATGTCAGGGAAACCCTGGAGAACCTCTTCTGGGCCTCGTCGAAACGCCCGAAGACATCCGCGGTCATGCCGAAGTTCTTGACCTCCTTGATGCCGTCCACCAATTCCACCGTCCGGTCCGAGAGCTGTCGTTCGGCCTCGGCGTAGTCATCGAACACCTTCCTGATCCCCGTCATGCCGGTCGCGTACACCACGACCGAGAGCAGCAGGTAGCAGCCGGTCAGCAGACCGGCGAAGCGCCAGTCCAGCCAGAACAGGTAGCCGAGGCTGACCAGCAGGCTGATGAGGGAATTGGCGAAGTCGCCGGCCAGGTGCGCCACCAGGGAGTGGATATCGGCGGTGTCGTTCGAGACGGCCTGCCGGATGCGACCTGAACTCCGGGCCGAGAACCAGCCGAGGTTCACGACCCCCAGTTTGCTGATGAGCCGCTGCCGGAGCTCGTGGCGGAGCCTCGCCTCCGTGGTGTGGTTGTTCCCCAGCGCGTAGGTGTAGGAGAGCGAATGGACCACCATGCACACCACCGCGGCGATCACCCACCCCCACAGGTACGCGGGATCCGGGTTCCCCGCCAGCAGGGAACGGGTGATCTCGACGATCGCTATGTAGGGCACCACCTTGAACACCGCTCCCATGGCGGCGAGGCTGAACCCCAGGTACATCGAGCCGCGTGCGCTGCGGACCAGGTCCCACACGGACCTCGGGGCATTCGCGGGAATGGTGTCGGGTACAGAAGATTGCGTTGACATGAGGTCTCTTCCAGATAGAAGGCAGGCATGCCTAAACTAGCATTCTGGGGGTATACCCCTACAAGGGGTGGGGCTTTCCGAGAATGTGCCTCGACGAGGGCAGCTCCCCGCCGACTTCCCCCGGGCCGCCAGCTTCCCCGGGCCGCCGACTCTCCTCGGGCCGCCGCCTTTCCCCGGGCTGTCGACTCTTCTTGAAACGCTTGTCTTGTGGGCGTCTGCTTGCGCTACAGCGCAAGCAGACGCCCACAAGACAAGCGTTCTTGCCGGGAGGGCAGGCGAATGGCGGGAGGGCAGGCGAGTCGCGGGAGGGCACCGAGACCGGACGTGCTGCTCGACGGGTTCAACGACCGTTATGAGGAAGAGGTGGTCGCGCGCTGGGGTCGCGAGGCCTACCGGGCGGGCCATGACTGGTGGCACGGCAAGACCCTCGCCCAGCAGCAGGCGTGGAAGAAGCGCTCGGAACGGCTCGTCGCCGACTGGGTTCGCGCCCAGCGGGCCGGGGCCGCACTGGACTCCCCGGAGGTGCGCCGGCTCGTGGACCGGCACGTGGCCCGGCTCGGTGAGATCCCGGGAACCCCGACGCACACCGGCGACGGGGAACGCTCATCGGCCATGATCCGCGGACTTGCCCGCATGTACGTGCAGGACCCCGCGATGCGGCACGCATTCGGGGGACGGGCCGGCGCCGAGTTCGTCCGCGACGCGCTCCTGATGCACATCGAGGAGGAACAGGAATGAGGCGCCCGTCGCCGAGCGTTCCGCGTCCCGACATGAAAGGCTTCGGACATGCGAATCATCATTGGCGCTCCGGGCAACGGAGCCGTGCTGAAGGAAGCGCTCAAGGAGAAACTGGCGGGAGACGAGCGGGTGAGTGCCCTGGTGGACCTGTCCACGCCGGACATCACCTACCCGGAGCTCTCCTTCCAGGCGGGCCGGGCCATCGCGGAGGGAAGAGCCGACCGGGGCATCCTCGTGTGCGGCACCGGCATCGGCACCGCCATCGCCGCCAACAAGGTACCGGGAATACGGGCCGCGACCGCCCACGACCTGCTGACCGTCCGGGGATCGGTGGAGAATTACGACGCCCAGATCCTGTGCATGGGTCAGAACGTCATAGCGGCACCGGCGGCCTGGGCGCTGGTGGACATCTGGCTCGACCTGCGTCACGACCCGGCGGGCAGCTACGGTCCCAGAGTCGGTGAGATCGCGGCCTACGAGGCCCGCTGCTGACTGATCTCGTAGAGCGCGACGGAAGCCGCCACCGACGCATTGAGCGACTCCACCGCGGAGGCGATGGGGATCGAGACCAGGGCGTCGCAGTTCTCCCGCACCAGACGCGCCAGGCCCTCCCCTTCGGAGCCGACCACCACCAGGACGGGGCCGTCGAGCCCCGGGATACCCGACAAGGGGGTTTCGCCCTCACCGGCCAGACCGACGACTGTGAATCCGGCACCGGAGGCGCGGCGCAGCATCTGGTTCAGGTTCGTGACCTTCGCGACGGGAATGCGCGCCGCCGCTCCCGCGGAGGTCTTCCACGCTGCGGCCGTCATGGAGGCCGACCGGCGGGCCGGGATCACCACGCCCTGTGCGCCGAAGGCGGCCGCCGATCGGATGATCGCGCCCAGGTTGCGGGGGTCCGTCACCTGGTCGAGGGCCACCACGAGACCCCGCGAGGGAACCTCGAAGGCCGCGTCGAAGATGTCCTCGACATCCGTGTAATCGAAGGCGGGAAGCTGCAGGGCCACCCCCTGGTGGACGAGACCGCCGGTCACCCGGTCCAGCTCGGCCCGGGTCACCTGCAGCAGCGGAAGCGAATGCTCGGCCGCGAACTTGAGGATGTCACGGAGCCGGTCGTCGCGCTCCGCGCCCTCGGCGACGTAGGCCTGTTTCACGGGCAGCCCGGCTGTGAGGGCCTCCAACACCGGGTTGCGGCCCACCACCCAGTCCGCCCCCACCGGGGCGTGGCCAGTTGTTTTCGCCCTCGGGCGGTTCGCCTGACGTTTCAGCGCCTCCTGTTTGGCCTTGTACGCCTTGTGGTAGACGCGGTCCTCGGCCTTCGGGGTGGGGCCCTTGCCCCGAAGCGAACGGCGGATCCGCCCGCCAGAACCCGCGGTGTTGCCCTTGCCGCGGTTACCGGCCCCGGGGTGTCTCGAGTTGCCTGCCATCTATTTCTTCTCCAGACTCCAACGGGCCCCTTCCGGGGTGTCGGTGATGTTCAATCCAGCCTCGGTCAGGGTGTCGCGAATGGCGTCAGCGCGTCCCCAGTCCTTGGCGGCCCTGGCCTCGGCGCGCTGCTCCAGCAGCTTGGAAACCAGCCGATCCACGACGGGGGTCAGGTCATCGCCCCCGGTGGCGCTCGCCCACGGGGCGTCGCCAGGGTTGATTCCCAGGATGCTGGTCATTTCGGAGACCGTGGCGTACAGGTCGGCGGCCCCCGGGTCGCCGTCGCTCAGGGCCTTGTTTCCTGCTCGCACGGCCTCGAAGAGCGTGGCCACTGCGGTCGGGGTGGCCAGGTCGTCGTTCATCGCGGCCTCGAACGCATCCCAGAACGGCCCACCGACCCTGCCCCGCGTCAAACCGCGTTCACCGGCGGAGGCCAGGAAGGAGTCGATGCGTTCGATGCCCTTCTCCGCTTCCGCCAAAGATCCTCGGGTCTGCTCGTCGGCGGGGGAGAACTCGATCTGGCTGCGGTAGTGGGGGGCCAGCAGGAAGAACCGCACCGCGCGCGGATCGAAGGCCTTCGTGACCTCCGATATCAGCGCCGTGTTGCCCAGCGACTTGCTCATCTTCTCGCCCGCCATCGTCACCCAGGCGTTGTGCATCCACACCCGGGCGAAACCGCGCCCGGCCCCGGCGGACTGGGCCAGTTCGTTCTCGTGGTGCGGGAAACGCAGGTCGATGCCGCCGCCGTGGATGTCGAAGGTGTCGCCGAGGTATTTCCCGGCCATGGCAGAGCACTCCAGGTGCCAGCCGGGACGTCCCCTGCCCCAGGGGGTGGGCCAGGACGCGGTCTCGGGTTCCTCGGGTTTGTGTCCCTTCCAGAGCGCGAAGTCGCGGGGGTCGCGTTTGCCGCGCGGATCGGCGTCCTCCGCGGCGGCCATCTCGTCGACCTTCTGGCCCGACAACTCCCCGTAACGCGGCCAGGAACGCACATCGAAGTAGACATCCCCGGAACCATCGTCGGCGACGTAGGCGTGGCCGCGTTCCAGCAGCTCCTCCACCAGCTCGATCATCTCCGGGACGTGACCGGTGGCGCGTGGCTCGTAGGTGGGGGGCAGGCACCCGAGTGCGGCGTAGGCGTCGTGCAGCTCCCGTTCGAAACGGTAGGCGTGCGCCCACCACTCGATACCGGCCTCCGCGGACTTGGCGAGGATCTTGTCGTCGATGTCGGTGATGTTCGCGACGACGGTGACGTCGAGGCCCTGACGCGTCAGCCAGCGGCGCAGCACGTCGAAGACCACTTCCTTGCGGATGTGCCCGAGATGCGGGGAGGCCTGCACCGTCAATCCACAGTGGTAGACCGACACCTTCCCGGGAACCAGGGGAACGAACTCCTCGACGGCTCGGGTGGCGGTGTTGTACAGGCGCAGATTCACCCTGCGGAGTCTAGTGCCGCCCGGCGCCGGCGTCAGCGGACGACCCGAAACCACGCGCTCCCTGATGGCGGAAAAGTACAGTAACCGGTGCCGGATAGGTACAGTTTGGAACGACGGAAAGGTATACCGGGCGCTTGTGATTTGAGATTCGCCGACTATGTCAGGGAGATCGAATCCTCCGGTTTTCCGGGCATCCGTTCACCCTGTGACCGGGCCGGGCGAGCGCAGTTCGAGTCGTACCTGACGCGAGTCCTTTCCCCGGGAATGGTTCCGGAGCGGATCGCGGATCCTGTGGCCTCGACAACCGGCGAGCATGACTGTCGGCGCCGGGACAAGGTGGCCGTCGTTCCGTTGGGACTTCCGGGGCCCTGAACACCATCCCGACTGAGGGGGAGCACTGGACCCGGCGTCCCAAGCGGCACGTCAAAGCCCTCGGGCTCCCCATCGTCGAAACCGACAGGCTGCACCACGGCATCATCGAGAGGCTTCACGCCTCACGCGAAGCACGGTGAACCGCTGGTGCAGCCCGCCGGAAACGGGGATGGTCAGGAATCCCGGGCCGCCTTGGCGCGCAGGGCATCGATGTCGAAACCGAAGGTGACGGGGATGGCCGGATCGTTGGCCTCGTCCTCCCACGGATCGTAGGGCTTCTCGTACTGGTCGTCCACGAATCCCTGTGACGGGTCGTACTTGTTGGCCAGTTCCTGTCCGACGGGTTCCACGTTGCTCATGTGCTCGTCGGGCAGCGTTGCCAGCACGTCCGCGATGTAGCCAGCGGCTGCCTCCTCGATGGAGACCTCCCGGTTCTCCCGCTGCGACTGGTACCAGCGGTAGTCCAGCAGCTCGTGGAAGAACTGCGCCGGTTCGCGTTTGCCCTCCAGATGGGCCGGGATGCGGGTGACGGCGGGTTCGAAGACCTCCGTCAGCCACTTGTGGGCCATCACCGATTCGCTCATGTTCCCGGGCAGCTTCGCCCGGAAGGTGTCCATGTCGTTGAGCAGCCGACGCGCTTGGTGCTCCTCCGCATCCAGGCCGGTCAGGCGCATCAGGCGCCGTGCGTGGTGTCCGGCCTCGACCACCTTCGGTTGCATGCGGATGGTGCGGCCGTCGGGGGAGGTCTGCACGTCGATCTCGGCGACGTCGAACCCGAGCGCGTTCAGGCGACGCACCCGGCCCTCGAGGCGATATATCTCGGAGTCGCTGAACTCCTCGACACCCGTCAACTCCGCCCACAGGCTCTGATAGCGCTCCTCGATGGTGTCCACCAGCCACTGCGGATCCAAGGAGGGATCCAGCATTCCGCCTGCCTCCAGGTCGCAGAACTCGCCGAACAGGTTCGTTCGTGCGATTTCCAGGTCGTGGGCGCGCTGCCCGGCGGTCAGGGAGGGATGCACCTCACCGGTCTCGGCGTCCACCAGGTAGGCGGCGAACTCGCCGGCGTCACGCCGGAACAGGATGTTCGACAGGGACACGTCTCCCCAGTAGAAACCGGTCAGGTGCAGCCGGGCGAACAACGCCACCATGGCGTCCAACAGCCGGTTGACCGTGTCCAGTTTCACACCCGAGTAGAACAACGCCCGGTAGGGCAGGGAGAACGGCAGGTGCCGGGTCAGAAGGATCGGATCCAAAGGCTCCTGGTCGTTGGTCTGCCGCCCGAGAACCACCCCCACGGGTTCAACGGACGGTACGCCCAAGCGTCTCAGCTCGGTCAACTGGCGGTATTCATGTACCGCCACCTCCTCCAGGATCTCCTTGGCAGCAAGGATCTCGTCACCCACCTGGATGAAACGGACCACGTGCCGGGAGATGCCTCTGGGCAGCGCCACCAAGTGCTGCGTCGGCCACGCCTCCAGTGGCGTGTTCCAAGGCAGCCGGATCAACGCTGCATCTGGCTTGGCAGCTAGGAATCTAGGCACAAACCAACACTACCCGCTCCCGGTGATATCGGGCTCCATTTGAACTTTCTTCCCAATTGTCGAATGTTCTATTCGTGACAAAGGTATTTATCGACTTGGGTCTGGAGCCTCTATACACATACCGGTGCGAATCGCCTGAGCAGATCGGTGAAGGCCGCAGACGCCCTCTCCCGGATCTCGGGTCCCAGGTGCGGAACGTCGGTTTTTGCGACCAGCCCGAACTCGTGCAGGACGAACCTGCGGATGGGTTCCGGGACGACGCCCTCCCCGAGTTCGCGGGTGACCGCCTTGGCCCGGACCAAGGCGGTGATCGCGTCGATGACGTCCTCGGCCGGGGGTGCTTCCTCGAGCAGCGCCGACAGGTTCATCGGGGGAACCGGGGAACCCAGCGTGCGCGTCCAGTGCAGGGCCGCCGCGGGGCGGATGGCGTAGAACAATTTCTTCAGGGAGACCTTTTCGCCCTCCGCAGCGCCCGAACGGTTCCAGTGGGCGCGGCCGGCGTGGAAGTAGTGCCGTCGGATGGCATTGTGGTCCACCACATCGCGGCACACGTCCAGCAGCTCCTCGGCGAACGCGGGCTGTCCGCGGTAGACCAACGGTGAACGCAGCCACTCCAGGACGGTTGCGTTGCTGCGCGCGGCGAGCCGGACTGCCTTGATCAGGTCCCAGCCGTTGACATCGAGCACGCCGTCCAAGGGGGTCTCGATGACATCCCGCGGACGCCACGGCGACAGATAGTCGTCGTGGCGTCGCACGTAGAAGAACCGGCAGTCGTAGTCGGAATCCGGGGACGGGAACCCCCAGGCTCGGCTGCCGGACTCGACCGCCCACAGCACTCGGACGCGGTGGTCGCGTTCCACCCCGTCCAGGCGGGCCTGGATCCTTTCCACGGTTGCCGCGTCGAAGTCGTCGGTGAGGGTGCAGATCATGCCGACATGGTAGGGGCGGCTGCGTTGTGGTTCGTCAGTAGGTGGTGATTCCCCGCGCCCGGAACTGGTTCCTGACCCGCTCGGTCAGTTCCTTCGACGGCGGTGAGGTGTCGGCCAGTTCGTAGGGCAGCTCCAGGGTCGCCCACTTGTCACGCCCCATCTGGTGGAAGGGCAGCACCTCCACCCGGGTCACGACGGAGATCTGTTCCACGATCCCGGCCACGGCCTCCACGTTCTCGACGGCGTCGGTGAGGCCCGGAACCAGCACGAACCTGATCCACACCTCCTCGGTGCCGCGCTCCGACAGGCGCTGCGCGAAGTCCAGGGTCGGTTGCAGCTCCCGACCGGTGGCCTTCCGGTACACCTCGGGGATACCGGATTTGATGTCCAGCAGCACCAGGTCGAGGTCGTCGAGGAGCGCATCGGAGGCGTTGACGCCCAGGAAACCGGAGGTGTCGATCGCGGTGTGGATGCCAAGCTGCTTCGCCTCGTGCAGCAGCCGACCCACGAAGGCGGGTTGCATCAGGGGCTCGCCCCCCGAGACCGTGAGGCCGCCTCCCGTGGTGCGGAAGATCCTCCGGTAACGCTTCAACCGGCCCACCAGGTCGCCGAGCCGCACCGGCTGGCCCTTGGCGGCGAACATGGTGTCTGGGTTGTGGCAGTACAGGCAGCGCAGCGGGCATCCCGAGAGGAACACCGTCATCCGGGTACCGGGACCGTCGACGCCGGTCACCAACTCCCACGAGTGCATGGACGCCAACTCACCGGAGCGCACCTGCTCCAAGTGGTCGTGGCGTTCAAGATCGTCGGTGATGTCGATGCCCGCCACACCGAAACCACCGGGCCGCAGCCGGGGGGTATCCAACACAACTGGTTGGGGGCGGTATTCGCCCGTGACCCCGTCGGCTGCGGCCGATGCCGTCGTCTGGGTCACTCAGGAACCCTGGTGGAAGGTACGGGACAGCACGTCGCGCTGCTGTTCCTTGGTGAGCTTGACGAAGTTCACGGCGTAGCCGGAGACGCGCACCGTCAGGCTCGGGTACTTCTCCGGGTTCTCCATGGCGTCCTCGAGGGTTTCGCGGTTGAGCACGTTGATGTTGGCGTGGAACAGGCCAGGCACGTCACCGCGGACCTCGCGGGCCGCTTTCATGTCGGAAATACGCTCGTCAAAGGTTTTGATTGCCATTTTTCTTTCTCCTGGGTTGGTTGATGAATCAGCAGCAGTCCTCGGGCACGAAACCGGCGTCGAGGATGCCCACGAGGTTGTTGACCTGTTCTTCCTTGGTGCGGCCGAGGCCGGACGGGGTGATGGTGTTGGTCAGGGAGATGCCGTCCAGGGCGTCGGAGTAATCGAGCTTGCCCACCGAGAGCATCGAGGCGAGCATACCGTGATTGTCCACGCCGTTCTCGGGGTTGGCGCCCGGAGCGAACGGGGTGCCGGCCTTGTGACCCGAGGGGAACGATCCCGTCGCCTTGCCGTAGACCACGTTGGAGGTGATCGTCAGCACCGACTGGGTCGGTACGGCGTCGCGGTAGAGCGGGATCTCCTTGATCTTGCTCATCACCGTGTGGACGATGGCGGCGGCGATCTCGTCGGCCCGGTCGTCGTCGTTGCCGTAGGTGGGGAAGTCGCCCTCGGTGATGTAGTCGACGACGAGTCCCGTCTCGTCACGCACCGGGGTCACCTTGGCGTACTTGATGGCCGACAGCGAATCCGCGACGATCGACAGGCCCGCGATGCCGCAACCCAGGGTGCGCACGATGTCGGAGTCGTGCAGCGCCATCTCAATCGACTCGTAGGCGTAGCGGTCGTGGCAGTAGTGGATGATGTTGAGGGCCTCCACGTAGGTGGCGGCCACCCAGTCGAGCATTTTCTCGTAGCGCATCCACACATCGTCGAAGTCGAGAGGACCATCGCCCACGACCCCCTCGTGGTCGGGGACGATCAGCTTGCCGCTCATCTCGTCGCGGCCACCGTTGATGGCGTAAAGCAGGGTCTTGGCGGCGTTCATGCGGGCACCGAAGAACTGCATCTGCTTGCCCACCCGCATCGGGGACACGCAGCATGCGATGGCGGCGTCATCGCCCCAGTGGGAGCGGATCTGTTCATCTGCCTCGTACTGCACCGACGAGGTCTCGATCGAGATCGCGGCACAGAACTCCTTGTATCCCTCGGGCAGCTTCGGGTCCCAGAAGATCGTGATGTTCGGCTCCGGGGCGGGCCCCAGGTTGCGCAACGTCTGCAGCAGGCGGAACGAGGTCTTGGTAACCAGCGAACGGCCGTCCTCACCGATGCCCGCGTCCGACCAGGTGGCCCAGTAGGGATCGCCGGAGAAGATCTGGTCGTACTCGATGGTGCGCAGGAAACGCACGATCCGCAGCTTGATCACCAGGGCGTCGATGATCTCCTGGGCGTCCTCCTCGGTGATCAGACCCGCGTCGAGGTCGCGCTGGAAATAGCAGTCGAAGAACGCGGACAGCCGCCCGATGCTCATGGCGGCGCCGTCCTGCGATTTCACGGAGGCCAGGTACCCGAAGTAGGTCCACTGCACGGCCTCCTTCGCGTTGCGCGCGGGACCGGAGATGTCGAAGCCGTAGCTGGCGGCCATGGTCTTGAGCTTCTTCAACGCCTTGATCTGCTCGGAGTGCTCCTCACGGAACCGTGCCCAGTGCTCCGAGAACGGGGCCTCGTCCACGGCGGCCTTGTCGGCCTGTTTGAACTCGATCAGCTTGTCCACCCCGTACAGCGCGACCCTGCGGTAGTCACCGATGATGCGGCCACGGCCGTAGGCGTCGGGAAGGCCGGTGATCACGTGCGCGGAACGGGCGGCGCGGATGCGGGGGGTGTAGATGTCGAAGACCGCCTCGTTGTGGGTCTTGCGGTACTTGGTGAAGATGTCCTTGACATCCTGGTTGGGTTCCTTGCCCGCCTCGCGGATCGCGGTCTCCACCATGCGCCAGCCACCATTGGGCATCATCGCCCGCTTCAGCGGGGTGTCGGTCTGCAGACCGACGACCACGTCGTCGTCCTCACTGATGTGGCCGGGGGCGAAGGCGTCGATGTCCGCGGGGGTTTCGGTGTCCACGCCGTAGACACGCCGGGCGCGCTCGACCGACAGGTATTCCTTCTCCAGGGTCTCCCATATCCGCAGCGTCTTGGCTGTCGGGCCGGCCAGGAACGAGGCGTCCCCTGCGTAAGGGGTGTAGTTGCGCTGGATGAAATCCCGGATGTCAATCGTCTCCCGCCAAGGCCCGGGGGTGAAACCCTCCCAGGGATCGACGGGGGATGCGTTTTCGGGGACGGTTTCCGTGAGAAGAGTCATAGACGTCTTTCCTTGAAATCGGGTCATCGGACGCGACCGGACCATCGTGGTGCACTGGGCGGGGCCGTGGACGTAGCGATGAGTTTTTGCGCGGCGATGAGCGTTTTGTGTATCGATTGTCCGGCTAGTCTAACCATGCCTGTTTCCGCTTCCCAAGGAGGATGAGCCGAGCGGGGCTCCGCGGGCGTGCAACGCAGGGGATCCGCCCGCAATTCCCCTAGCCCTGCGCCCTGTCCAGGGCCTCGGTGACGGCCGCCGCCAGGTCCTCGGCAGCCTCCAGGCCGACGCTGAGACGCAGCAGGCCGTCGCCGATCCCGGCGACCGCGCGGGCCTCGGGGCTCATGCCGGCGTGGGTCATGGTCGCAGGATGGCAGATCAGCGACTCCACCCCGCCCAACGACTCCGCCAGGTGGAAGACCTGCAGCCCCGCCAGGAAACGCTCGGCGGCGGGACGGCCACCTGCCAGGTCGATGCTCAGCAGCGACCCGAACCCGGACTGCTGCCTGGCGGCCAGTTCGTGTCCCGGATGGGTTTCCAGTCCGGGCCAGTGCAGGGCGGCGACGGCGGGATGCCCCTGTGCGGCGTCGACGACCGCCTCGGTGTTGAGCGCGTGCATCCGGATGCGGGCATCCAGGGTCCGCAACCCCCGCAGCGTCAGGTAGGAATCGAAGGCGCCGGCGGTCAGTCCGAGGGCGTTGGCCAGCCAACCCACGTGCTCCGCGGCCTCGGGGTCGCGGGTGACCACGGCCCCCCCGACCACATCGGAGTGCCCGTTGATGAACTTGGTGGTGGAGTGCAGCACGTAATCGGCGCCGAGGTCGAGGGGGCGCTGCAGCAGCGGTGAGCAGAAGGTGTTGTCCGCCACCAGTTGCGCACCGGCGGCGTGGGTGGCCTCGGCGACGGCCCTCAGGTCGGTGATCCGCAGCAGCGGGTTCGACGGGGTTTCCGCCAGCACCATGGAGGCTCCATCGAGAGCGGCGGTGAAGGCCCGAGGGTCGTTGAAGTCCACGAAACGGGCATCCAGGCGGCCCCGGGTGGCGTGGTGGTTCAGCAGCCGCCAGGTTCCGCCGTAGCAGTCGTGCTGGCAGACCACCACGCCGCCGACCGGGACCAACTCCTCGACCAGCAGAGTCACGGCCGCCAGGCCCGTTGCCACCACGGTGGCGGCGGCTCCACCCTCCAGGGTCGCCAAGGCATCCGAGAGGAGGTCGCGGGTGGGATTGCCGGCGCGGGAGTAGTCGTAGTTGCCCGGTTCCCCGGGGGCCGCGAAGACGTAGTTCGTCGAGAGGTGGATGGGGGGCACCACCGCCCTGTGGGAGGTGTCCGTTCCGAGCCCGGAACGCATTGCGCGGGTCCAGGTGCCGAGTTCTGCCATGGCCGTCTCCTGTGCAGGGGCGTCAGATCCGGCCCCAAGCTACCGCACCCCGGCGGTGTTCTGGGCACCCATCTCACCGGGTTCGTCCAGGTTCCGTGCGGAGGGCCTTGGTCGGTTCCCGGCCCGGCGGTAGACGAAACGAGGTCCTGCACCCCGGGGGGCACAGGACCTCGTTTTGTCTGGGGTGCCTCAGGAGATGCGTTCCTGGGTGGCGTTGCTGAACACGTGCACGCTCTCCGGATCGGCGGCGAGCCGCACCACATCACCCTTGGCCGGCGACTGGCGGGCGCCGACCCGGGCGACGATCTGCTGGGCGCCGACGAGCTCTTCCTCGCCCAGCCCGGCGAGGGTGCCGTACAGGTAGGAGTCCGCGCCGAGTTCCTCCACGACTGCGATGTCCAGGCCAATGCCCCGGCCGTCGGTGGCGATCCTGAAGGATTCGGGACGGATACCCAGGGTCAGGGTGGTCTCGTTCGCGGCCCTCGCGAGGATCTCGCGGGCGACGGGGACCACGTAGTCGCCGATCTGGACGCCCCCGTCGACGACCTTGCCCTCCATGAGGTTCATGGCGGGGGAACCGATGAAGCCCGCGACGAACAGGTTCTTCGGGGTGTCGTACAGGGCCAGCGGGGAATCGACCTGCTGCAGGACGCCGTCCTTCATCACCGCGACCCGGTCTCCCATCGTCATGGCCTCCACCTGGTCGTGGGTGACGTAGACGGTGGTGACGCCGAGACGCCGCTGCAACGCGGCGATCTGGGTGCGGGTGGAAACGCGCAGCTTCGCGTCGAGGTTCGACAGCGGCTCATCCATCAGGAACACCTGCGGCTGGCGCACGATGGCGCGGCCCATGGCGACGCGCTGCCGCTGGCCACCGGAGAGGGCCTTCGGTTTGCGGGACAGGAAATCCTCGAGGCCCAGCAAGTGGGCGGCCTCCTTGACCCGCTTCTCCCGCTCCGCCTTGGGCACGTTCTGCATCTTCAGTGCGAACCCCATGTTGTCGGCGACGGTCATGTGCGGGTAGAGGGCGTAGTTCTGGAAGACCATCGCGATGTCGCGGTCCTTCGGCGGCAGGTCGGTGACGTCGCGGTCACCGATGAAGATCGAGCCCGAGTTGACCTCCTCGAGGCCGGCGAGCATGCGGAGTGAAGTGGATTTGCCGCAGCCGGAGGGGCCGACGAGGACCATGAACTCGCCATCGGCGATTTCCAGGACGAGCTTGTCGACTGCGGCGCGATCCGAGCCGGGGTAGATGCGCGAGGCTTCGCGGTAGCTGACAGTGGCCATGCCACATTTCCTTTCCACGGGCAGGTACGTGCCCGACGATCCGTAGTGGTGGAAGCGACTCTTCCTCGGTGGACAGACTAACAGCCGCCCCACGCCCCGAACCGGAGACCCTCAGGTAAGAAGAATGCCCGGAAAAGTCGCGTCGACGAGGGACCCGTGACTGCGAAACCTCCGTTGATGGAGTGTGGGGAAGCCATCTGCGGTGCGCACGTTTTGTCGGGTGGTTCCGGGTCCTGCCCCGGCCGCGGCCCGGTCGTGCGGTGGTGACCGCCCCGTCGTGGAGATTGCGGGCCCGGTGAGGTCCCTGAGGGTTTCCCGGGCCATTGGCTGTGTTCCCAGGTGGGTCTTGGACCACCGGTTCCGGAATGGTCGCGAAGAAGAACACGAGGGGTGCGCCGATCCCGAGAATCCGGTTGGGTATGCTCCCTCCGTCCTATGAACATCTTTGGGGGAATGCGGAAACATGCTCGACCAAGTTCTGCAGCTTCTGAGGACCTTCGTCGAATCGGGAGCGCCGGTTCTGATTCCGGTTGGGGTGGTAATCGCTGTCATCCTGCTCGGGTGGGTTCTGCTGCTGGTTCTTGGTGCGATCCGGGCCGGAATACGCAGACTGCGCGCTGAAGCGGAAATCGGGCTCTCGATCCCGAGGGGGTTCCGGGTCAAACCCGCCAAGGCGGTTCGCGAAGTCGGGGCGTTCCTCCTGGACTATCCGCAGTGGCGGGTGGCCAAGAAGGACGGCACGAGAGACCTCAGATGTCGGGACAACACCGTGGTCAGGGGGTTCTCGGTACTTGAAATCGGACGCTGGCGGTTGGTTTCCCGGTCCGTGGTGCGTCTCTACGATTTTGTCATCGCGTTGCGTGGAATGGGTCACAAGATCGCTTTTTCGAACGAAGAGGCGGAGAAAGTCAATCGGATAAACGGCCAAGCCCGGTTGAGATGGACGGGGGAGGCCAGCGATGGCCTCTATCGCCGCTTCTCCGGAGATCCGACGCAGTTCGAACAATTCTGCGCGAAGCTGTACGGCTGCCTCGGATACCGGGTGGAGGTCACTCCTCCGGTTGCGGATGGTGGATTCGACCTGAGGATGTTTCGTGGCGGTGAAAAGATCTTGGTCGAGTGCAAATGCTTCAGGCCCGTCAGTTCCGTCGGGCGTCCCGTTCTTCAGAAACTTTTCGGAGCCAACGCCGTCGAAAGAGCCAACCACCTCATCCTGGTGACCACGGCCACTTTCTCAAAGGGGGCGATTACCTATGCCCGGGTCGTCGGCATTGAACTGGTCGACGGTCCGGCCCTGGTCACTTTGTGCAATCGTGTCTGGGGAGACCGCCCGCCTGTTCGAGGGGCGACGGCGCAGGAAGCGCAGCTGACGCTCGAGGACCATCTTTCGCGCATGCCCGCCGACATCCGGAATCCCCGCACCTTCCTCGACTGAATCTCACCGGCGGCCGGTCCCGGTCCAAGGGGCGGACCGCCCCGCCGGCCGTGGGAACCCCTGTGATGGCCGTGGGGCCCGGGGGAGGTGACCCCACGTATGATGGCTGACCCATTGTTTCCCGGACGAGTCCCTGGGTCAGGGTGTGCGCTTCTCGGCGGGAATCCCGTTGCCGGAGCTGGGGTTGCCGGGGAGGCTCGCGTACCATCGGCCGGGTGAGCGAGGAACCCGGAACCACCGAAGAGATCCCCGAAGTCGAGGGTGAGGAGCAGGCCGCCAAGGAATGGTGGCAGGCCGATGGCATGCCCTGGAAACACAAGCCGGGGCGCGCGGACATCGCGTGCATGGTGTGGATCGGGATCTGCAGCGTCTACGGACTGGCGACGCTTCCCCTGCGCGGCTGGTTGTTCGGTTCCGCCACCGAAGTGCTCGCCATGATCACGGGCGGCCGGGTCTCCGTCGCCGCCAGTGGGGCGCTCGCCGGGGTCGGGAGGCTGCCCCACTGGCCGGTGGTGCTGCTCGTGGCGGCCCTGGCCAGCATCAAACTCGACTGGATCTACTGGTGGGCGGGAAAGCTGTGGGGCCACGGGATGATCGAGATCTGGGCGGGCAGCAGCAAACGCGCGGCACGCAACTACGCCCGGGCCGTGCGTTGGGCCGAGAAACTCGGCCCCTGGGGTTTCGTCATCGCCTACCTGCCGATTCCGCTGCCCATCATGCCGGTCGTCTTCGTGCTGTCCGGGGCGACGGGGCTCAGCCTGAAACGTTTCCTCCTCTACGACTTCCTGGCGGGCGGGTTCTGGCTGGTGTTGTACTTCTGGTTCGGATGGCAGATCGGGGAACCCGTGGTCGGCCTGCTCGACGCCTACGCCCGCATCGCGACCTACGTCGCGATCGGCCTGCTGGTGGTGGTGCTCGGTTCCGCGATCCTGAAATCCAAGAAAACCGTCAGGACGCGGTGAGGACGGCCACCAGGAAGTCGCTGCCCGGCCGCCAGGGACGCAGGTCCCAGGTGGAGAAGGCCTGTTCCGGGGTCAGACCCGCTTCCTGCGCATCCTCGAGGAAGTCGGTGAACTCGTAGCCGCGACCCGCACCGAAACCGGCGACCACGCGACCCTCGGGGGCCAGGTGATCCCTGAACCGGCGCAGGGTCTCGACGCGGGTCGAGGGGGCCAGGAAACCCATCACATTTCCGGCCGACAGGATGATGTCGAAGTTCGCCTCGACGTCGCGGGCGGGCAGGTCCAGTTCAGCCAGGTCGCCGACCAGGAAGACCGGACCGGGATGATCCTCCTGCGCGGCGGCGATCAGGACGGGATCGACGTCCACCCCCACCACGTGGTGGCCGCGTTCGTGGAGCCAGCCCGCGTGCCTGCCCGGTCCGCAGCCCGCGTCCAGGATGCGCGCACCTCGCGGTGCCATGGAGTCCACGGTGCGGGCCTCGCCGTACAGGTCGTGCCCGGCCGCCTCCATGATCTTGAAACGTTCGATGTAGCGATGGGAGTGGTCGGGGTCCGCGGCGATCATGCGCGCCCACTTGCTCGGCTCAGGAGTCATGGACGCCAATTGTGCTCGGGGTTCACCCGATTGTCGAAGTCCCTGCTCGGTGGGGGCGTCAATCCTCCGGGTCCTCCGGTTCCGCCCGTGCTGCCCGGGAAGCGGTGGTCCTGGGTGGTCTGCGCACCCACCAGTAGCCGCACGCCGACAGCACGGCGAGCGGTCCCCAGAGCAGCAGGGGAAGATAGCACCAGACCATGATGACCAGGGGCCAACCGCTCATGGTGCCTCCATCCGGCCGGAGCCCGAAGGCGATGGCCGAGACCATGGCGATGTTGAAAATCCAGGTGGCCGCCAAACCTCCGAGAATCCCGAGCAGGGTGGGGATGAAACGCGGGATCGTCCAGCCGCGGATGCGCTCGCCCCAGGGGCGTACCAGCCCCACTGCGAGGAAGCCGAAGCTCACCTGGACGATGCTCAGGGCGTAGACGTAGAGATAGCCGTCGACGGCGTTCGAACTCAGCTCGCGGGCGCGGAGGTCCGAGGTGCCCGGGAGCCACCCCATGATCATCGCAACCCGCCACAGGGCGGAGGGTATCGTGCACAGGAACGCGCCCCACGCGAACAGAACCAACCACCCAGGACGTTTTGGAACGGCATCCTCAGAAGTCATGGTTTCAGTATCGTCCAGTGAAACCCGAAACCAGCGAAACCCCGCAACGTCCGGTCAGAGCCCCCGGAGGGAGTCGAACCCTCGACCACTCGCTTACAAGGCGAGCGCTCTGGCCGCTGAGCTACGGAGGCAGGTGGGCACAATTGTGCCCGGATGGAGCGAGGTGGCCAAGTCGGGACCACGGGAGGGGTTCAAACGCCCGTAGCGGCCACGAACAGCTGCCCCTCACCCCGCACCACGACCGCCTCCTCGGCCGCCACGAAAACGGCTTGACCGGGGCTCAGGACGACCGGATCACCGTCTCCGGTCAGTTCGAACGATCCCGAAGCGACCAGGCAGATCCTGCCTGAATCCCCGCGCGGGACCTGCAGGGTGTCTTCGTCAGTGGGTTGCAGCAGCCAAAGCTCGAACTCCTCGAAACTCGTCGGGTAGATGTAGGTGCCGTCCGAACCGCTCGGGAGCAGCACCTCGCCCGGGCCCGGGGCGAAATCGACGACGTGCAGGAGAGCGTCGACGTCGATGTGTTTGCCCGTCAGGCCGCCCCGCAGCACGTTGTCGGAGTTCGCCATCACCTCGATGCAGGTGCCGCGCAGGTAGCTGTGCATGATGCCGGCGGGCAGGGCCAGGGCCTGGCCGGGTTCGAGGGAGAAGCGGTTCAGCAGCAGGGCCGCGAGGATACCGGGGTCGGAGGGGAAGTGCTCGTCGATCTCCACGGCCGTGCGGGCGAAGACACCGAGCTCCCCGGGGGCGTCGAGATGGTTCACGGCGGCACCCAGCACCTCGTCGACGAGGTGGCGGCGGTCGTCGAGGCTCAGGACATCCAGGAAGACCTCCTGGAGGGCGGGGGAGCCGTTGCGGTCACGCAGGGGACCGATCACGGAGGCCAGGGCGTCCCCGACCCCCAGGGCCTCGAACAGCTGGGCCGTGAGCAGCGGGTCGCGGAAACCCACCAGAGCCTCGAACGGGGTCAGGGCGACGATGATCTCGGGTTTGGGCCAGTCGTCCTTGAAGGAACGTTCGGGGGCGCCCAGGGGAATCCCCATCAGCGATTCGCGGGCGTGGCCCTCGCGCGCCTGTTGCCGGGTGGGATGGGCCTGGAGGCTGAGGGGAGAGGCGGCGGAAAGAACCTTCATCAGGAACGGCAGCCGGCGTCCGAAGGTCATCACGGATGCCCTGCCGAGCCGGTTGGGGTCCTGTGCCAGGTGTTCTGACAGGGTTGAACCGTCCGGGGTGGGGGAGTCACCGAGCGGATGGGCACCGAACCACTGTTCCGCCCAGGGCTGGCCGTCCGCGGGCCGGCCGAGAAGAGCGGGGATGGCGTCCTTGGTGCCCCAGGGGTAGCTCTGGCGTACCCCGATCAGTTCCAACATCGTTTCCTCCAGATGAACATGTTCATACCAGTGAACCCGGATCAGCGGGTTGCTCCAAGTCTCTTGCAGAATCAGCCGGCTCGCAGGCGTTTCGGGGAAACTCGGGTGTCGGCCACCTGGCCGAACCGGCCCGAATGACACACATGTGATTCGCACCGGAAATCGTCGCGTAGCATGGGGTCATGACCGAGGCCGCCCTGGAGAACCCGATCGCCGACCGTGACGCCGCGATGCTCGACTTCGAGGAACGCTGGTTCACCCTCGAGGTTCCCAAGGAGCAGGCCATCATGGAGCGTTTCGGCTGCTCCACCACCCGCTACTACCAGCGGCTCAACACGCTCATCGACGACCCGGCGGCCCTCGGCTACAAACCGCTGCTGGTCAAGCGGCTGCGTCGCCAGCGCGCGCAGCGTCAGGCCGCCCGCTCCGCCCGAAGGCTGCGGGGTTGAGATGAGAACCGTCACCGGTGACCTGATCACGTTGGCCTTCGAGGGAGAGTTCGACGTCATCATTCACGGCTGCAACTGCTACAACACGATGGGCGCGGGAATCGCCCGGGCCGTCAGGGACCGGCTGCCCGAGGCGTTCGCCGCTGACAGGGCCACCATCAAGGGAGACCTCGGGAAGCTCGGCACCTACACCAGTGCGGAGATCGTCCGTGGTGACGTGCGCTTCACCGTCATCAATGCCTACACCCAGGGCAACTACCGGGGCAGTGGGGCGCTCGTCGACTACGACGCCGTCCGCTCGAACTTCCGGGCCGTCGCGAAGAACTTCCCCGACGCCCGGATCGGCTATCCGAAGATCGGGGCGGGTCTCGCCGGGGGAGACTGGGACAGGATCGCCGCCATCATCGACGAGGAACTCGAGGGCCGCGACCACACGCTGGTGGTGTTGCCCTGACCACCCCCGGCAGGGGTCGGGTCACAGCTCCTTGGTGAACACCACCGGTGCCGGGCGTCCCGGGGCGGCGTGCGCGTAGGGTTCTTCGCTGACGACGTAGCCCAGACGCAGGTAGTAGTCGCAGACCTCGAGATTGGAGGCGCTGACGGCCAGCAGCACCCGGGGAAGGTCCCGGGCCCGTGCCCCGGCCTCGACCGCCTCCACCAGGGCGGTGCCGATGCCCCGGTTCCCGAACTCCGGCCGCACCGCCAGGCCGCGCAGCACCAGATCCGTCCCCGAGGTGACATGCATGACGCAGCCAACGACCCGGCCGTCGACCTCGGCGACGAAACCCCCACCGCAGGCCAGCTTGGTCTCGAGGGAATCCACGGTGTTGAGCCACCAACTCGACTCACGGCTCATCGGGGTGGAGAACATGACCTCCAGGATCGCGGGACAGTCGGATTTCACGGCGGGACGGATTCTCACTGATGTCTTCATCCTTCTGGTTCCCGGTCCTTTCCCAACAGCGTCCTGAGAATCCTCGCACAGCTCCCCCAGGGGTGGCGGCTGTCCGATGCCTGCCCGGCCCGGGCCCGAGGCGGGTGGCCGTTGCCGGGGCGCTCAGGGGCGTCGGTAACGGGGTCCGCGCCGGACCGGTCATGTCCAGGGATTCTACGTCTGTTCTTTGCACTCTCCTTGGTGGAGTGCTAAAAATGTAGTTGGCACTCGGGGCCTCCGAGTGCTACCGGTAGGGTTGGTGAGGCCAAGGGCCGTCCGTCGCGGGCACTGTTCCTGCCGAACAAGACAACAGGATTCCGGGGCCCCGCCCCGGCTGGACGGGAGGATTCCCGAAACACCATGGCAAAGCTCATCGAATTCAACGAAGAGGCTCGCCGCGGCCTCGAGCGGGGCATGAACACCCTCGCAGACGCGGTCAAGGTCACCCTCGGCCCCAAGGGCCGCAACGTCGTGCTCGAGAAGAAGTGGGGCGCCCCCACCATCACCAATGATGGCGTTTCCATCGCCAAGGAGATCGAGCTGGACGATCCCTACGAGAAGATCGGCGCCGAGCTGGTCAAGGAGGTCGCCAAGAAGACCGATGACGTCGCTGGCGACGGCACCACCACCGCCACCGTCGTGGCCCAGGCGATGGTCCGCGAGGGTCTGCGCAACGTCACCGCCGGCGCCAACCCGATGGCCCTGAAGAAGGGCATCGAGGCCGCCGTCGCCGCCATCGCCGAGGAGCTGTCCGGGCTGGCCATCGACGTCGAGACCAAGGAGCAGATCGCCGCCACCGCGTCGATCTCCGCCGCCGATCCCACCGTCGGCGAGATCATCGCCGAGGCCATGGACAAGGTCGGCAAGGAGGGTGTGATCACCGTCGAGGAGTCCAACACCTTCGG
This sequence comes from Arachnia sp., assembly GCF_057238465.1. Taxonomy (NCBI): domain Bacteria; kingdom Bacillati; phylum Actinomycetota; class Actinomycetes; order Propionibacteriales; family Propionibacteriaceae; genus Arachnia; species Arachnia sp. The sequence goes on along the minus strand of NZ_DBHHFZ010000019.1, from coordinate 9,965 downwards.
GCTGGAACTCGAACTGACCGAGGGCATGCGCTTCGACAAGGGCTACATCTCCCCGTACTTCGTCACCGACGCGGAGCGGATGGAGGCCACCCTCGACGACCCCTACGTCCTGATCGTCAACTCCAAGATCTCCTCCCTGAAGGACCTCCTTCCCGTGCTGGAGAAGGTCATGCAGTCCGGGAAGTCGCTGCTGGTGGTGGCCGAGGACGTGGAGGGCGAGGCCCTGGCCGGCCTGATCGTCAACAAGCTGCGTGGCACCTTCAAGTCCATCGCGGTCAAGGCCCCGGGCTTCGGCGACCGCCGCAAGGCCATGCTGGGTGACATCGCCATCCTGACCGGCGGTCAGGTGATCGCCGAGGAGGTCGGGCTGTCGCTCGAGACCGTCACCCTCGACCTGCTGGGCCGGGCCCGTCAGGTCATCGTCACCAAGGACGAGTGCACCATCGTCGACGGCGGTGGCGCGCAGGCCCAGATCGAGGGTCGCGTCGCCCAGATCCGCCGCGAGATCGAGAACTCCGACTCCGACTACGACCGCGAGAAGCTGCAGGAGCGCCTCGCGAAGCTGGCCGGTGGCGTGGCCGTCATCAAGGTCGGCGCCGCCACCGAGGTGGAGCTGAAGGAGCGCAAGCACCGCATCGAGGACGCCGTGCGCAACGCCAAGGCCGCGGTTGAGGAGGGCATCGTGCCCGGCGGTGGTGTCGCGCTGCTGCACGCCTCCAAGGCCGCCAAGGTGGAGGGCCTGGACGACGACGAGATGGTCGGCGCGAACATCGTGATCGCCGCCGCGCAGGCCCCGCTGCGCCAGATCGCCATGAACGCCGGCCTCGAGGGCGGCGTCATCGCGGAGAAGGTTGCCGGTCTGCCGAAGGGCCACGGCCTCGACGCCGCGACTGGCGAGTACGTCGACATGGTGGCCGCCGGGATCATCGATCCGGCCAAGGTCACCCGCTCGGCGCTGCAGAACGCCGCATCCATCGCGGCCCTGTTCCTGACCACCGAGGCCGTCATCGCGGACAAGCCCGAGAAGGCTCCCGCCGCTGCCGGTGCCCCGGGCATGGACGAGATGGGTGGCATGGGCGGTTTCTGATCGCTTGCTCGAAACCCATGAGGGTGGGGTCTCCTCCGGGAGGCCCCACCCTTTGTCATTTCCCGGTGCTCCCGCCCACATCCTCGATGTGTTTTTCCGGCGGAATGGTTTGCCGGAGTGACGAATTCTGGTTTTTGGGTCGCGTAATCGGTCGTGTCCCTGTGCTGCCGCAAGGTGAGGATCAAGAGGATGCTGTCTCAATAGCAGAGGAAGCGATGGCGGTCCGCGTTTCAGCATGGCCGGAAGCGCCCTTTGTTACCGCGGCTGCCAGGTCATCAATCATGGTTGCCAGATCGTCAATGCTCGTCTGGTCGGCGCGGGCGGGAAACATCCACCGAATATCACTCTGCTTAGTGGTTACGCCGATGACTGGGCACACGTGGTCCGTGTTGTCAGCCCTCGAGTGCACGTCCTCCACGTCATCAAGTGGGTACGTGGCGCCCAGCTCGCCATGACGGAGAAGCTTCCTCGGATTCGCTGTGATGATCCGGCGGTCGGTCACCGCGATGAAGGTGCTGAAGACGACCTTTCCGGCTTGCCAGGCTGCGTCGACTGGCTTGTTGAGTAGTTTCCTCGAAAAGTTGTGTGCGCTGGCCTCGTACGGGAATGCAATGCCGTGGAGTTGTTCGCCGTCCTCCAGGAACCACCGAAGCACATGCAGATAGGGATCGAGGTCAAGGTCATCGGGTGCGCACACCGTCTCCGGGACTACCGGCATGGCGACTGCGGGGTGGAGCAAGTCGGCCAGCGGTTCGATGGCTTCGAGGAGTTGAGCGCACGTCAGTTTCGCGGCCTTGGCGTCCCGGTGTTTCTTGGTGAGCGGCATGGTGGCCCTTCCGGGGAGCTCGGCGATGATCCTCAGTTCGCGGACGAGTGATTCGGTGAGCTGGCCGATCTCTTCGAGGGATTCCTCTATCTTGGGCGGCGTGTCGCGAGTGATTTCTTCGAAAAGCCTGGCTTCGTTCTTGTCGGTTTCGCTTCGTTTTCTGGCTCGTGTGGCCATCAGCGCTTGGTAGGTCGCGTGCGTCTTGAGTGAGGTCAACAAGGCGTACATGTCGAAGACGATTGCCTCGGCATTGGATTCGAGATATTGCCTTCTGGCGTGCTCGCCGGATTTTCTGATTTCCTGGATGTGGCCGGTGACGTTCTTCCGGTAAAGCCTCGTCTGTTTGCGGGTCGGTTGCCCCATGGGTGCGATTGACTCCCACAGCGTGTCAGTGAGGGCGCCGATTTCACGAACTTTTTGGGACGCATCATCGATCGAGTCCGCCAAACTCTCGAGCTCGGACCACTGCTCGTTGCGGATTGCCTTGAGGGTCTGTGTGGTGAGCGCAATACTGGTGCGAATGAGGCTCGATATTTCGCCCAGCTGCATCTGGAGCGCAATCATTGCGACGGCTGGACCTATGGCGGCGAAGGCCGTGGCGGCGGTAACGGAGACTGGAATGAAGCGGGCCTGAGCGATGACCTTACCGTTCTTGAAGATGGCTCCGATCTTGGCGCCCTCCTTGGTGGCAAGCTCGCCTCCGTTCCTCAGGAGCGAGGAAGTTGCTCCGTTGAGGCGGAAAAGCCCCTGTGCCCTGGTGGCGGCCTCCGCGATATTGCCGGTAATCGTGCCAGCATTCCCGATGGAACCAAGTGCCCTAGAGAGCTGGGTTCGGTCGTACTCCGGAATCAGATCGAGGTCGATGAGTTCAACGCCTTCCGGGACCTCGCCGAACAAGACCGCGACATCGTCGGCCACTTCCATGAGGATCGTTGACTCTGTGATCTTCAACTCGCTCGAAGCGGGCGAATCTCCTTCAGCATTCACCTCATCAACACCTCTGCCGCCACCGGCGGCTGAATCAGGTGCGTCATCCATCCTTGTTCTTCTTTCCGACGTCGAGTAGCTCGTCCCCATTGCTGGAGCTGTCACAAGTATCGCAGGTGCCAGGATTCCATGACGCCGCCGAGGTTGGGTGCCGGGAAGGGGGACGAACCCCCAGCGATTTCCTGTTTGACATTGATCACGTGGCTTCCGGGCCCGTTCAGGAGCTGCCCGTTCTGGGCATAACCGTTTGGTTCTGTGAACCGGTTGGGTGGGGGAGTACGTGGTTTACCCCGCATGGACCGGATGCGGAAGGACTGGGCAGACTGGTCCCATGAGCCTGTTGGAAGTGATTGCGCTGCATGCCGACGACGCCCGTCGCGCCGAGGAGGGTGGGGCCGATCGCGTCGAGCTGCTCGGCACCATGGACGAGGACGGGCTCTCGCCGGAGCCCGCGATGGTCGCGAAGGTGCGCCGCGCCACCTCCATCCAGATCCGTCCCATGGTGCGGTTGCGTGGCGGGTTCCGCACCGACGGGGGAGAACTCACCCGCCTGAAGGGACTCATCTCCGCCTACCTGGGGGAGGGGGCCGACGGGGTGGTGTTGGGGTTTCTCAACGGTCACGCCGGGGTGGACCTCGAGGTGTGCAACGCGCTCGTCGCCGATGGTGACTTCGCCTGGACCTTCCATCGGGCCGTCGACAACTGCCTGGACTTCGACGACGCCTGGGAGGATCTGGCCACCCTGCCGCGTCTCGATCAGGTGCTCACCGCGGGCTCGGCCCGGGGGGTTGAGCATGGACTCGACGAACTCTTGGAGCGGGCCCGCTCCAACCCGGGGGTCGCGCGGGTGATCATGGCCGGGGGAGGGCTGCGACCCGAACACGTGCCATGGCTGATCCGCGCCGGGGTGCGGGCCTTCCACATTGGCAGCCCCGCACGTCCCGGGGGCAGCTACAAGGCCTACGTCGACCCCGACCTGGTGCGCACCTGGCGGGAACTGATCGACGAGCAGACCGCCGCTGTCAGGGAGCCGCGGTGAGTCCCCGCCCCCTCAGATTGCGTCGCGGCGCCCGGGTGCTGCTGCTGGCGGGCGAGGAAGTGCTGCTGCTGAACGACTCCGACCCCGGTATCCCCGGCTCCTCCTGGTGGGTGGCTCCGGGTGGCGGAATCGACGCCGGGGAGAACCCAGCGGAGGCGGCCTGCCGGGAGGTGGAGGAGGAGACCGGGTTGCGCCTGGATCCCGTCGACCTCATCGGGCCGGTGGTGCAGGGCCGGGTCTGTCATGGCTACTCCGATCGCATCCGGGTGCAGGACGAGGTTTTCTTTCTCGCCCGGACGCGACGTTTCGAGCCGAGCAACCTGGGGTGGACCGAAGCCGAGAGGAAACGCATGAGGGGGTTTCGCTGGTGGCGGCTCGACTCCCTGCCGGGGGAGGTCTGGCCGTCATGTGTGGCCGAAATCGCCGAGGCAGATCCCGATCACCCCCTGGTGCTGGCCGACCGGGAGGAATCGGCCGTGCCGCTGAGCCCCGCCGATTGGAATCGGGTCAACGCTGCGCTGGGCTGAAAGCGGTGGCCAGGCAGGCGATCCCGAATATGAGACCGATCCACCTGCCCAGCCCGTCCAGCAAGTACTGTGCCCGTGCGATCAGGACCAGGGCCAGCATGGCCCCGATGGTCAGGGACGCGATCCCGATCTGGCTGCCCAACTTGCCGGTCCGGAGCAACAACCCGCCCCCTATCAGCATCAGTATCGGCAGGGCCGAGGGCAGGAGCGCCCCCAGGAGGGAGGCGACACCGGCGATGCACATGATGCCCCGCTGGGCCTGGGTCATGGGGACAGGACCGGTCCCGTACTGCGGATACGGGGCCATCTGCACCGTCTGATAGGGGTTCGGCGGCAGGCTCAGGCGGGCGGTCGGGTCGGGTGGGACGGGCGACGGCTGTGCCCCACCGGTCACCGCGACCTCGAAGGGCTGTCTCGGGTCGCGGGAACCGTAACCCGCCGCGTAGGCCATCATCAGCGCGGAGGACACATTGAACGGTGTCGTGGGGTTGCGGCGGAGCTTCTCCTGCTTCCCGAGATCCTCCAGCGCCACCGCCGGGGGCATCGGCGCGAAACCGGACGGGGGTGCCACGGCTCCCGGGGTCAGCTGCGGGGCGGGCTCTGCGGCGGTCAGCGGCTCCACATCGGGGACCGCGAAACCGTCCGGCCGCTCGATTGGGGCGTAAGCGGCCCCGTCAGTCCAGGAAGCCATGGGCACCAGAGTAGCGGGAAGCCGGGACAGGCATCTCCGGGTTGCTTCCCGCGGGAGCCGCGCATCGAGGTTGATTGAATGATGCAGAAGGTCCCCGCTGAGCATGCCGCGCAGTTTTCCCTGGCGTAATGTTCATTTTGAATTCAACATGAACATTTTGGTTGTGTGGTGAAGGAGCCCGCGATGGAGGTAGTCATCTGTTCCGACGAGCAACAGGTCGGTCAGGTCGCCGCGAACCGAGTTCTCCAGTGGGTCGAGGGGCTCGCGACCCCCGTGCTGGGGCTCGCCACGGGCAGTTCCCCGCTGGCCCTCTACAACGAACTGGCCCGCAGGGTGGCGGCGGGGGAGGTCGACTTCTCGTGCGGCATCGGTTTCGCCCTGGACGAGTACGTGGGAATCGACCCGGAAAACCCACTCAGTTACCGGCAGACCATCCTGCGCACGGTGGTTGAACCGCTGCGAATGGACCCCAACCGGGTGCGTGTGCCGAACGGCTTCACCCCCGACCTGGCCGTCGCCGCCCTCGAGTACGACCGGGCCATCGCGGCCGCGGGAGGCGTGGACGTGCAGGTGCTGGGCATCGGCAGCAACGGTCACATAGGTTTCAACGAGCCCACCTCCTCGTTCGCCTCCCGCACCCGCGTCAAGACCCTGACCGAGCAGACCCGCGCCGACAACGCCCGGTTCTTCGGCGAAGGCGAACAGGTCCCCACGCACTGCGTGACCCAGGGGCTGGGGACCATCATGGAGGCCAGGCACATCGTCATGGTGGCCACGGGGCCACACAAGACCCGGGCGGTGACCGCCATGATCGAGGGACCCGTGGCGGCGGTGTGTCCGGCCTCGATCCTCCAGTTCCACCCGAGCGTCCTCGTGGTTGTCGACGAGTCCGCCGCCACCGGGTTGAACCACGCCGACTACTTCCGGCACGTCGTCGGCAATCTGATCTGACCAGGGGCGATGAGCGCCGCATCGGCCAGGTTTTCCCCGGCTCCGGTGCAAGATAGACTTGCCTGCCAGTCACGACCACGAGGGAGAGCCTGCCATGCCCACCGGACGAGTTCGCTTCTTCGATGCCGACAAGGGGTTCGGGTTCATCACGAAGGACGGGGGCGGTGACGTTTTCGTCCGGGCCGGTGTGCTACCCAAGGGGGTGACATCGCTGAAACCCGGACAGAAGGTGGAGTTCGGGGTGATCGAGGGTCGCCGCGGCGAACAGGCCCTGTCCGTGCGTCTGGTGGAGACCCCGCCGTCGCTGTCCAAGGCGTCGCGGAAAAAGGCCCAGGACATGGCCGTGATCATCGAGGACCTGATCAAGATGCTCGACGCCCTGGGCAATGGGTACCGGCACGGCCGCTACCCGGATGACAAACACGGCGCGAAGATCGCAGCGGTGCTGCGGCGCGTGGCCGATGAACTGGAGCTGTGAGAGTGGCGACGCTGAAACTTGATTCGGTTGCCGCCTCCGCGATCGACCTGGCTCGCGCCGCGGCCGTCGAATCCGGGGGGGAAGACGCTGTTGGTGAGCATGTCGGGGTGGTGGCCGAAGGGGAGCGGGTGGTGACCCATTCCTTCGCCTGCCTGCTGGCTGGCTACCCGGACTGGTACTGGGCGGTGACCCTGGTGCGTGCGTCCCGGGCGCGGACCGCCACCGTCAACGAGGTGGTGCTGCTGCCCCGCACCGATGCGCTGCTGGCCCCGGCATGGGTGCCCTGGGAACGACGCATCCAACCCGGGGACATCGGCCCGGGGATGCTCATGGCCACCCCCGACAACGACCCGCGTCTGGAACCCGGTTTCGCCGCAACGGACCTGCCCGCCGACGCCGACCCGGCCGAATGGGCACAGCTGCGTTCCACCGTGGCCGAGCTGGGGCTCGGGAGGGAGCGGGTGCTCTCGGCCGCCGGGCGCGACGCCGCAGCGGAACGCTGGCTCTCGGGTGCACCGGGCAACAGCGACGAATCCAGCAGGCACGCCCCCGCAACCTGTTCGTCATGCGGCTACTTCGTGCCGCTGCGCGGATCACTCGGCACCCTGTTCGGGGCCTGCGCGAACGAGTACTCGCCCTCGGATGCGCGTGTTGTCAGCCTCGAACACGGCTGCGGAGGGCATTCCGACGTGGTGGCCGCCGAACGGGCCCGGGAGCTGCCCGCCCCGGTGTTCGACACCATCGGGATCGACGAACAGCTATTCGACTGATCAACCTCGCACGGGTGTTGCCCTCACCCGTGGTCCCGGGTCTATGATCCCGATACGTGGTCATGAAATCCCCAAAAGCTGCCAAGCTCCCCGAGAGCCCGGACGTTTCCCCGAATGCTTCTTGGCTTGAACGCCACTTCCGCCTTTCCAAGCGGGGGTCCAGCGTCGGCCAGGAGGTGCGCGGCGGTCTGGTGACGTTTTTCGCGATGGCCTACATCATCGCGCTGAACCCGCTCATCATCGGCACCGCCACCGACATCAACGGCAACCTGATCTCAGGTGCGCCGAAATTCCTTGACGAGGCAATGACCCAGGTGGATCCCGCCGCGGTTGGCGCCTCGATCGGGATGGTGGCCGCCGGTACCGCGTTCATAGCCGGAATCATGACCATCCTCATGGGGTTGGTCGGTCGTTTCCCGATGGGGCTCGCGACGGGGCTCGGACTGAACGCCCTCGTCGCCTACACCCTCGCGCCGAAGATGACCTGGCCGCAGGCCATGGGGCTGGTGGTCTGGGAGGGGATCCTGATTGCGATCCTCGTGCTCACCGGGTTCCGCACGGCCGTGTTCAAGGCCGTGCCGAAGACCCTGCGAACCGCGATCTCCGTCGGCATCGGCCTGTTCATCGCCTTCGTCGGGCTCATCAACGCGGGAGTGGTGCGCAAACCCGCGGGTGCCCCGCCCGTGGAACTCGGCATCTCCGGGTCGCTGACCGGCTGGCCCATTCTCGTGTTCGTGATCGGGCTGGGGTTGCTGATCGCCCTGCACGTGCTGAAGGTCAAGGGCGCGATGCTGATCTCCATCGTCGCCGCGACTGTGATGGCGATCGTCATTGAGGCCGTTGGTCATGTCGGGGCCCACGTCGGGGCGGAGAATCCCGGCGGTTGGGCGCTGAACGTGCCCTCCCTGACGAACTTCTCCCTGCCCGACCTCGGGTTGTTGTTCCGGGTGGACATGATCGGGGCCTTCTACGTCGACGGTCATTTCAGTTTCCCGACCTTCCTGGGTCTGATGGTGCTGGTCTTCTCACTGCTGCTCGCGGACTTCTTCGACACCATGGGCACCGTCGTCGCCGTCGGTTCCGAGGGCAAGCTGCTGGATGAGCACGGCATGCCCGACCACGTCACCGAGATCCTGTTCGTCGATTCGCTGGGTGCGGTGGCAGGTGGCCTCGGGTCGGTGTCGTCGAACACCTGCTACGTCGAGTCGACGGCGGGCGTCGGTGAGGGCGCACGCACGGGCCTGGCCTCCGTCGTCACCGGTCTCGCCTTCCTGGCAGCCGTTTTCCTGTCGCCGATCATCAACATGGTGCCCTCCGAGGCCGCCTCGCCGGTGCTGGTTTTCGTCGGTTTCCTGATGATCGAGCAGGTGGTGGATGTCGACTGGAGTGATCCCGAGGTGGGCATTCCCGCATTCCTCACCATCATTCTGATGCCTTTCTCCTACTCCATCACCGTCGGCATCGGAATCGGTTTCCTCGCCCACGTTTTCATCAAGTTGATCCGTGGTCACGCGAAGCGGGTGCACCCGCTCATGTACGTGGTTGCCGCGCTCTTCATCATCTACTTCCTGCAGGGTCCTTTGCTGGCCCTCATCGGCTGACCGCGGATCACGCGCTTTCCCGGTAGAGGGGGCGGGCGGCCACACCGGCCGCCCGCCCCCTTTGGCTCCCGCACCGAGGACTCCACGCGACTGCCGGGCCGACCAGCGCAGGAGCCGCCTTCCCTGAAGCTGCTTGAGTGGGGCCGTGCCTGAAGCATCCTCCCCGAAGCTGGTTGAGCCGGGCTGCGAAGAAGGAGCAGCCCGTGTCGAAACCACTCGTTGGTGACACCCCAGCCCACCGGGGATCCCTACCAACCACTCCCCCGGATAAGCTCCCGGAAAATTTTCTGGTTTCTCTGGCAGGGTGGTTGGCTTTCGGTTAGGGTCGGGGTGGGCCAATGGTGGCGGGAAGGACGGGCGACGGTGAGCAGGATCGAGTTCAATCGGGCGGCTGTTGGGGTCAGTGCGAAGAAGGACTGGGTGGATTCGGACATGTTCGGGAAGATCGGTCAGTTCATCACGACCTTGCCGGCGGCGGGGGTGGCGAAGGAGCTTCCTGCCGGGGACAATGCGGGGGTTGCGGCGTTGCGGAGGGCTGCGAGTGTGTTCGGTCAGAATGTGAGCATGGTGTTGCAGGAGTATTCGGATGCGTGTGCGGTGTTGGGGTCGGGGCAGGAGGCGGCGATCGCGAACTATGACGTGACGGAGTTTCAGAACACCAGTGGGTATCGGGAGCTGGTGGCGAGGATGGGGGGTTGAGGGATGGGTGCTGAGGATGTGATGCCGCTTCCTGAGGATGTGTCGGTTTGTGTGGAGGAGGTTGCTTCGGGTTGGGATGCTGTTGTCAAGGGGGTGATGGGTACGCAGGTGGCTCGGGACCGGTCTGATGGGGTTCCGGGTTGGATCGGTGAGGATGCGGATGCCTATACGGAGTCGATCAAGCGGTTGGGGGAACGTGCCAGGGGGTTGGGGCAGCTTATAGAGCCGGCGTCGGAGACGTTGCGTACGTGGAGCGCGGCGTTGAGGAAGATGATCACCACGACGGTGCCCGAATTCTGGGAACGCTAC
>NZ_DBHHFZ010000018.1:0-57120 GCF_057238465.1 Arachnia sp. | reverse complement strand
GTTCGCACAGGTCAAGGATCTGGCCACGGTCAAGGCATGTGGTAGTATTCACGGCAGCGGCTTGTCTTTCAACTGAGAATCTTTGTGGTAGGACACTTTGAATTGTCTCAGATCAGGCAAGCCACCCTCGCATCCCTCAGGACAAAGCGTTAGCTGAGAAAAACCAAAACACCCCTATGAATAAGCCTCATTGCATCGCCTCCAGAACCTAGCATCGCCAATCCCCAACAACATCAGCGGCTTCTTCCAGTTTTTCTCCGTATTCACTCCAGAGGTCCGGTCGCTTCTTCTCGATCCATCTGAACCCTTGACGCACATCCGCATCGTCGATTCCCCAGCCTAGATCCCGAGATGGGATGGATGCGATTGCTGCGGGCAGGTTTTGAACCATTCGCATGACATTGTGGGGGTTAGAATCTGCCAGCCATCCAACAGCCCTAACCAACCAAGCAACTGTGGCGGACACCGGCTCCGACGACCCTTCCAAGGACCAATGATCAAAAGATCGGAGGTTGTCCCGGTGCAATAGGTACCCCAGCGCACTCGAGACCTCGGAACAAAACTGTGAAATTGCCTCTTTGGACATAGAACTACTTTGACGACCGAGTTCCATGTCCTTGACCCCTAGAAGTACCCCCGTAAGCACGTTAAGCCTGAGTCCGCCTTTGGTGCTGTAGTCAATAGCTTCAACTTGACGCAATAGCCTACTAGCGCATGCAGGCAGGACATGGAGCAAAACTCGATAGAAAACATGGCCGGGACGCTGACGCTCAGCCGTCTGACCCGTCACCAATTGAGAGATGGCAAAGGCATTTACTTCCAAGCCTCTCTTAACAGCTGAGTCAACGAAGGTAATCAAACCATCATAAGCACAGAAATTGTCTTTGCTAACGGAATATCGCTTCTCTAAGCCAATCATATAGTCATCAAGCGCCGCCTGATCCAAGAAATCTGCAACTTCGAGACCAAGTTTAGTCCCCGGAAGGGCGACGGCAGGATTAGCACGAAAAGTTCTCTTCAGAAGTTTTTGATCACCGTCATCATACTCACCCATTTCCTCCCAAAGTAGTTTCAAATGGGTTTTATCCGCACTTTGGGAAACAGTATTTAAAAGCTCATCCCTACGACTCTTCGCGAGAACAGTTTTCTGCCTTTCCAAGCTCTCTGCTTGCCGCTTCGCTTGCTTGGAGTCGAGACGCCAGATAAATACAGGAATAAGCGCAGTAACCATGACCGTAATCAGGCTCAGCAGCAGCATGGGATCCGTCCAATCCCATTTTGCGGCGAACTGTTGCCACCAGTCGATCACTTCTTCCTTTCAGAAACAAGCCACTCACACATTGAACCTGAACTCCACGACATCGCCGTCCTGCATGACGTAGTCCTTGCCCTCCAGGCGCATCTTTCCGGCCGCCTTTGCCGCCGCTTCGGATCCTGCCGCCACGAGGTCGTCGAAGCTGACGACCTGGGCCTTGATGAAACCCTTCTGGAAGTCGGTGTGGATCACCCCCGCCGCTTCGGGGGCCGTCGCTCCCTGGGGGATGGTCCAGGCCCTGGCCTCCTTCGGGCCCGCTGTCAGGTAGGACTGGAGGCCGAGGGTTTCGTAGCCGACCCTGGCCAGCACGTCGAGGCCCGGTTCCGTGATTCCCATTTCCTCCAGGAACGCGCGCCCCTCCTCCTCGTCCATCTCCACCAGTTCGGCCTCGAACTTCGCGTCGAGGAAGATCGCCTCGGACGGGGCGACGACCTGGCGCATGCGGTCCTTGAGGTCCTCGTCGGCCAGTTCGTCCTGGTCGCAGTTGAACACGTACAGGAACGGTTTCGCGGTGAGCAGGAACAGGTCGCGCAGCAACTCCAGGTCCAGTCCCGAACCGTGGATCCGTTTCCCGGATTCGAGGACCTCGACGGCCGCCTTCATGGCCTCCAGCTTCGGGCGCGCCTCCTTCTTGATCCGCGCCTCCTTCTCCACACGCGGCAGCGCCTTCTCCAGGCTCTGGAGGTCCGCGAGGATCAGTTCCGTGGTGATCGTGTCGATGTCGCCGGCCGGATCCACCTTCCCGTCGACGTGCGTCACGTCGACGTCCTCGAAGACGCGGGTCACCTGGCAGATGGCGTCGGCCTCACGGATGTTGGCGAGGAACGCGTTGCCCATGCCCTCACCCTTCGACGCCCCCCGAACGATGCCCGCGATGTCCACGAAACTCACGGTGGCGGGCAGGATGCGCTGCGAGCCGAAGATCTTCGCCAGCACCGGCAGCCGGGAATCCGGCACCCCCACCACGCCGACGTTCGGTTCGATCGTCGCGAACGGGTAGTTGGCCGCCAGCACATCGTTACGGGTCAGCGCGTTGAACAGGGTCGACTTGCCGGCGTTCGGGAGGCCGACGATTCCAATGGTGAGAGCCACGAGCGATGAGTCTACGACACGCCACCTCGGAAGGGTCGGCGTCGCGCCGACGAAAAATATTTACGAACCACTTGCGTTTTCCAAATACTGTGGGTTAGGGTTTCCTCAGTGAACGACACAGTTGGTCACAGGTGTTCAGGACCACCGCTACGCGCTATGCCACAAGCGCTTGGCAGGCCCGCCGCACCGGCCATTTCTCTCCTTGGGCCGGGTTCGCAGGCGGGCCTGCACACTGTTTCCAGGGGTTCCGCGGGTTTGAGCACTGACCCGATACCACTGCGAAGGGACAGCCGTGGGCGTGGGTCCCGGGCGGTCGCCGGGTGGTTTCGACACGTCCGCTCGCTGACGCTCGTGAGGCTCGGCTCAACCAACTTCAACCGGAATGGTTTCGACACGCCCCGCTCACTGACACCCGTGAGGCTCGGCTCAACCAACTTCAACCAGACCGGTTTCAACACACCCCGCTCGTCGACGCTCGTGAGGCTCGGCTCAACCGGCTTCGGGGGAACCAATCATCCCTCAAGGTAGGCGCGCAGTGCAGCGGCCAGGTGGTGTGGGTCTTCCACCCCGCACATCTCCCGGGCCGAGTGCATCGACAACAACCCGATGCCGACGTCCACCGTCACCATTCCCAGCCGCGTGGCGGTGATGGGGCCGATGGTGGAACCGCACGGCATCGCATTGTTGGAAACGAACACCTGCGACGGCACTCCCGCGGACTCACAGGCCTGCAGCCACAGCACCTCACCCACCGCGTCGGTGGCGTAACGCTGGTTGGCGTTGACCTTCAACATGGGGCCGCCGTTGGGAACAAGATCGACGTGCGGGTCGTGGTGCTGGGGATAGTTGGGGTGGACCAGGTGCCCGGCGTCCGCCGAGACGCAGGAGCCGCGGGCGAGCAGCGCCTTCGTCGCGTCGAGATCACACCCTGCGACGGATGTGATCCGCTCAAGCACGTCCTCGAGGAACGGCCCGGCCGCCCCGGAGCTTGTGGCGGAACCGATCTCCTCGTGGTCGAAGGCGGCCAGGACCACCAGGTCGTCGCCGTCGTCCAGGTCCTCGATGGCCGTCAATCCGGCGTGGGTGCTGGAGAGGTTGTCCAAGCGAGACGAAGCGAAGAACTCTTCACGCAGCCCGAAACGAGCCGGAGGCTGTGAGAGGTAGGTGAACAGATCGTGTCCCAGGACATCGCCGGGCCTCACCCCCGCCTGCTCCGCGAGGGCCGCCAGCAGGTCGGGTTCGGCGTCAAGGGTGAAGACGGGTTGGGTGTGGGTCTGCCGATCGAGCCTGAGACCGTCATTGACCGACCGGTCCAGGTGAATGGCCAGCTGCGGGAGCCTGGCCACGGAGTCGAGACGCACCAAGTGCTGGGCGCCGTCGCGGGTGATGATGCGACCCGCGATGCCGAGTTCCCGGTCCAGCCACGAGTTCAGCAGCGCACCGCCGTAGATCTCAACGGCGATCTGACCCCACCCGCGGAAGGAGAAGCTGGCCTCGGGTTTGACCTTCAGGGCCGGGGAATCGGTGTGGGCGCCGACGACGCGCAGCCCGGTGGCCTCGTCGATGCGTTCTGGTTGTCGCCAGGCGATCACGGCGCCGTGCCGCACGATGAAGAACCGGCCGGCGCCCCGCGGGAACCGGCTCTTCTCGTCGACCGGGACGAAACCGGCATCGGCAAGGCGTGACGCCATGTTCCAGGCAGCGTGATAGCTGGTCGGGGAGGCCGTCACGAAGGCGGCCAGGTCATCCAGATGGGAAGAAGGATTCGAGAACACGATTCCCATTCAACACCCCATCCCCGACAAAACCGTCCCCGCATGGGGTAGAGGGCACACGTGGTCCCCCCGTTGAGGATGAACGCTCGCCGCCGCGTCCCCGCATGCGCGATGGGGCGCGGCGAAAAATGTCGGTGCCGTCTGCAACCCTTCCCTCATGGACACTTCCTCACTGCTCCTGGTCCTGGCGGCGCTGCTGGTCGGCGTGGCCCTCGGTTTTCTGCTCGCCCGCCAGAGCGCCACCACCCGCACGGCACGCGCCGAGGCGGAACGCGACGCCGCCGTCCAACGGGCCGCGGATGTCACCGCGGACCGCGAACAGCTCGCCCACCAGTTCCGGTCCCTGTCGGCGGATGCCCTGGAGAAGCAGACGCAACAGGCCGATCGTGCCGCGGAACTGCGCCTGACCCCGATATCCGAGGCGCTGCGTCAACTCCAGCAGCGGCTGGCGGAGGTGGAGAAGCAGCGCACCGCCCTGGCCGCGGAACTCAGGCAGCAGGTGGAGGGGGTCCGGGTCTCCGGCGAGGCGGTGCGGAAGGAAGCGGCGTCGCTGGCATCGGCGCTGCGGGCCCCTCACGTGCGGGGCGCCTGGGGCGAGTCCAGTCTGCGGCGGATAGCGGAGGTCGCGGGGCTGGTGGAGCACTGCCATTTCGAGACCCAGACCAGCTACACCTCCTCGGAGGGCAACCGGCTGCGCCCCGACATGCGCATCGACCTGGACGGGGGCCGGGCGGTGTTCGTGGATTCGAAGGTGCCCCTGTCGGCCGTGTTGGAGGCCTGCCAGGCAGAGGACGAGGAGGAACGCGCCGCGCACCTGCGGCGCTTCGTCAGACACGTCCGCACCCACATCGACCAGCTCTCCGCCAAAGAGTACTGGGCCCTCGACGCAGGCAGCCCCGAGTTCGTGGTGCTGTTCCTCGGCAGCGACGAGTTCTACCGCCTCGCCCTGGAACAGCAACCCACCCTGCACGAGTACGCCGCCGCCCGTCGGATCACCCTGGCGGGACCGGGCCTGCTGATCCCGCTGCTGCAGATCATCTCTCACGGGTGGCGGCAGTCGCGGCTGGCGGAGTCGGCGACGAGAATCAGCGCGCTCGGACGCGAGCTGTACTCCCGGCTGGCGACCCTGGGATCGCACTTCGAGAAACTGGGGGCATCCATCAACGGCACGGTCAAGAACTACAACGCCGCCATGGGCACGCTGGAGTCGCGGGTACTGGTCTCGGCGCGACGATTCCGGGCGCTGGACGTTTCAATGGACGAACTGCCGCACCTGAACTCCGTCGACGAGGGGGTCCGGACCCCCGTCGCCCCCGAGCTGATGGCTCCTTCAGCAACGGAGTGAGAGGTTCTCAAAGCCGACGGGGCTGGCCGCATGGAAACCGCAGTGAGGGTGTTCAAGGACCTGTGGCCGGGTCTGCTTTTCGGGTGCCGGATGGTTTCACCTCGGGCCGCTCCTTCCTCACGCCCCGACTCAACCGGGTTTGCATTTCCGAAGAGTGACGACGACCACGAGTGCTTCCGCCGTCGCATGCCCGACTTTCAGCGGCGTACCGAATCCCATGGGACATGTTCAGGTATGTGCACGTGAGGAGGACAAGAGAGTTTGAACCGAACTCGCCCGCCGTCGCTGCGACTCGCGTGGGATGATCAACCCATGCTGATGCCCGGTGCTTTTCCAATCCTCGACTTCGACGATGACCCCGACGACCTCATCTCGCCGATGATGTTCGCCGATGTGCAGGTCGAGGGGCCTGACGTCGCTGTGTTGGCGTTCCTGTCCGAGAAGACGATCGAGACCGCCGAGGGCTGGGAGGTGCGGCGGGTGGGGACCGTGCCGTTCGTCACCGTCGAGTACCCGATTTACGAGGCGACGCGCGGCGGGCAGGCGGTGCGGGTCGTGCCGATGCCGATCGGCGCGGCCGCCGCGGCTCTGGTGACCGAGCGGATGATTCGCTCCGGGGCCGAATCGCTGGTCGCCGTCGGTTCCTGCGGGGCGCTCCGGAAACTGCAGGAGGGGGAGTTCATCGTCCCCAGCCGAGCGCTGCGCGACGAGGGTACGTCGTATCACTACCTGAAGGCCGGGGCGTGGGTCGAGACCGACGAGGCGCTGCGAGCCACCGTCGCGAAGGTGGCGCGTTCAGCGGGCTTTGGGGCGCAGGTCGCTCCGGTGTGGACCACCGACGGCTTCTTCCGTGAGACCCGCGCCCTGGTGGAGCAGCGCAAGTCGCAGGGCTGCGTCGCCGTCGAGATGGAATGCGCCGCGATGGCGGCGATCGCTAAGGTCCGCGGAGTGCGCTTCGCCCAATTGCTGTTCACCGCCGACACCCTCGCCGACGACGACTACGACCTGCGCGGCTTCGGCGTCGACTCGCACCATGTCGCCCTGTCCCTGGCTCTGGAAGCAGCAGCCGGCTGCTGATCCCACGCCGGCGCCGGCCCTCTTGGCCCTCGACGGTCGTCTGCCGGGATTTGCTCCGCCCAGGCGGGATACCGCCGAGCCGTCGGCCTGGGCGGGTTCGCGCCCTTTCGGGCAGCAACGGGCTTGTGTGCGGGCTGGTCGACGGCCGTGCCCGCTGGGGCTGCCGGTTGGTGTGAAGATACCGGAACTGGTCGCTGACATCCGTGCCGGCTCACGCCGTCCCAACACGAGTCGGGCGTCGCAGGAATACTTACAAGGATCGGCATCAATCGACGACCACGATCGTCGCGACTGCCCGTCCCGGGGGACTGCCCGCCCCGGCGGCGCAACTGTTGACAGACATGGCCCAAGTTTCGTCCAGTGGTTTTGTCCTTCTTCGACGCGGTCTGGTGGGCCTTCGCGTACTTCTTGGTGACCTCCATCCGATCAGCCAACGACAGATCCTTCACATCCCCTTGCCGCCCGCCCCACCCATCTTCTGAGGAAACCGGGTGAGGCACGGCCCCTACCCACGCGGGGACTATGAGTCTCGTCGAGGGATTGACAGTGAGGCGCCGCAATACTAGAGTCGAGAATGGTTACCTACTCGTGATCTAGTGAATTAGACGAGAGTCCATAGTTTGATGGATGACGCAACGAAGGGGTTTGACCATGATGATCAGATGGCGCGCGGCGCTCGGTATAATAGGAGCTTTTCTTCTGGCGGTGGGGGCCGTGTCTCCTACGGCGAGGGCAGAAGATCAGGATGGCGAGTCCACCTCGCTTGTCACGGTTTCGGATCTCTCTGGCTCGACAAATCAGACGCAAACGTTGCCGGAGGCGACTACGGCGGTGGCGCCGGAAGGAACCATCGAGGGGGAAACGGACGCGGATCACCCTGAAACTGTCCCGTCCTGGTGGAAACCCTCGCCCGCCGGATGCCGGGGGTCCACGGGTTACCCTCACAAGAGCCACAGGGGCGGAAACATGGTTTCGGTCCATGCCGTGACCAAGTGCGGACTGACTGTGGAACGTGCTGAGGTGGTCACCGCGGTTTTTCGAGACCGCTGGTGGGGAGCACAGTATGTGATGTCAGGGTCTTCCCGTCGAACCAACCAAACCTGGTCCGGTGTAGCTACTCCGCACTCCACCTGCCGGAACGAGGGAGAGTTCATGTTCCGTGCGTTCTCGATGCACGCCTCTCTTGAAGGCGGAACCGTCTATAAGTCGACGACCAGGAACTGGGACCCAAAAATAAGCCGCTTCTGGTGCTGAGATGGCGGGACTAGGCGGCGCTCGTTCGGTTCTGGTTCCGGTGGTCGTCCTCGCGGCACTCGCCGTGGGAGGATGCTCCAGCTCGGGAAGGGATGAAGCTTATCCCAGCGCCTCGTTGCCCTCCGAGGAGACGATGGAGACGATGATTGCCGTGCAGGCCCCACCAACTTCTGCGCCCGACGCGACCGTGAATGGGATTGCGATCCCACCACTGTCCTCTATTTGGTATAGCGGCTCCAGCAGTTCCTTTCACACTGCACGACCGACGATCGAACCGAACGAGGTAATAACGATCGCTACCGGCGGTTCGGCGCGGATCACGGTGGATTCCCCCGTGATTCCCGCGCAGGTTTTTGTACGTGAGTTCACGGGCTATGACGCTGAAGGAATTCCTTCTGATGAGCGGCCAACGATCGAGTGTGTGATGGAAGGGCAGACTTGTACCTTGGATTCAGATGGGGAGTCAGTGACGGCTGCAGTGGAGCTTGATAGCGCTACCGTGTTTGTGACGGTGGAGGTCTATTACCACATCGATTCGCTGGATGTGGAGTATCCATATGACATCGTGACCTATGGTTTCAGGGTATGAGGGTGTGTGCTGGGAGGTGCGATTGTGCGGGTAAGTGACCTGGTGGGCGAGGGACACGAGCGTGCGGTGCGGGTCCTGCTTCCAGTCCGTGATGCCGCGGGGCAGTGGCGTTCCTGGAAGGATGTCGTCGATCTCACAGAGATTGACGGGGAGGTGTATTGGGAACAAATCTGCGACAGAGCACCAGAGTTGGTGGATGCTCCGTACGGGGACTTGTCCGACCAGGCGGCAGGGGCGCTCGTCGATGCTCTCGCGCAGGGGCGGGACCGCGAGTGCTACTTCGCCCTCTGGAAGGGCTACGGGGAGGACAGCACCATGACGAGCGCGCCCGTGAACGTGCCGACGTGGGTGTCGCCTCTCGTGCGTTACCTGTCGTTGATCCCGGACAGCATAGGCGATATTCCGGGCATCCCGGAGGATGTCGTTTTGATTCACGAACCGCTGTCATGGCTTGCCCGCGATCTCCCTGTACTAGGGCAGCGATGCCCGCTGATGATCCTGTCCCAAGACCGCAGCTTTGTCGCGGCATGTCCGATCTACCACGACTCTTTGTACATCGGGTGCACGCGGGAGTTGGGGGATTCCCTCCTGGCGGCTGACCTCGACAGCTACCCGATCTCGCTCGACAGCGTGATCCGAGGGACCATCGACTGGCAGCCCCAGACTTAGGCGACGGCGAGCGGGGTTGAGAGGGGCAGCCCAGGTGTCTCTGGTGAACTGGTTGTGGGAACACGCCGTGTCATCGAGACCGACGCCGGGAGCCTGTGCTGCACGGCCTGCTGTGACACTCCAGCAAGCCGGTCGAGTCGAAACCACAATGACCTTGCCCGGGAACTGGAGTCGGGTCCGCCACTCAACCGCCGGATGGTTTCGACACGGGCCACTCGTTCCTCGCGCCCCGGCTCAACCAGCTTCACCCTTCCCGAAGCCGGTCGAGTCGAAACCACAGCGCTCTTTTCCGGGAACTGGGGTCGGGTCCGCCACTCAACCGCCGGATGGTTTCGACACGGGCCGCTCGTCCCTCACGGCCCGGCTCAACCGGCTTCAGGGAAGGGGGCTCGCGACTCGGCTCAACCGGCTTCAGGGAATGAATAGCTCAACCAGCTTCTGGGAGGGCGCGCCCCCGTGAAGAGTGCGGATTTTGTTTCCGGCTAGCACAATTGGGCCCGTGACTGTGCTTTCCGATCTGGCTGCCCTCGTTCCCGACGCCCGCGACCGGTTGAAGGGAGTGGCCCGCATCACCCCCGTCGAGTTGAACCAGCGACTCACGGACGCCACTGGATCCGAGGTGTGGTTGAAACGCGAGGATCTCCAACCCGTGCGTTCCTACAAGCTGCGGGGCGCCTACAACCTGATCTCGCAGCTCCCTCCCGAGGCTCGGGAAGCCGGTGTGGTGTGCGCGTCGGCCGGCAACCACGGGCAGGGGGTCGCGTTCGCGGCTGCGACGCTGGGCATCGGCGCGGTCGTCTACGTGCCCACCACCACGCCCCGGCAGAAACGCGACCGCATCCAGGCGCTGGGACGCGGTCACGTCGAGCTCGTCATGGAGGGCGCCACCTACGACCAGGCCTCCAAGGCCGCGGCTCGGTTCGCGGAGAACAACGGCCGCATTCTCGTGCCCGCCTTCAACGACCCGCGCACCGCCGCCGGGCAGGGCACCGCCATCGCGGAGGCCGTCGAACAGCTCGGGTTCGTGCCGGATGTCGTCATCCTGCCCGTCGGTGGCGGGGGTTTGATGTCGGGTGCCGCGGCCTGGTTGCGCACCCACCACCCGCAGGTGCGGATCATCGGGGTGGAACCGGACGGGGCGCCGTGCGTGGCGGCCGCGATCTCCGCGGGACGCCCGTTCCCGCTGAACAACATCGACACCTTCGTCGACGGTGCCGCGGTCAGCCTCGTGGGCGACTACACCTTCGGCGTCATCAACGAGGCGAAGATCGAATTGACCCGCATCCCCGAGGGGCAGGTGTGCTCCGAGATGCTCGACATGTACCAAACCGACGGCATCATCGCCGAACCCGCCGGGGCCCTCGCGGCCGCCGCCCTGCCCACCGGCGGGGTGGGCACACGCGTCCACATTCCCGGTGGGTCGCGGGTGCTGAGCATCGTCTCGGGTGGCAACAACGACGTCGCCCGCTATGCCGATGTCGTGGAGCGGTCGCTGCTGCACGAGGGTCGCAAGCACTACTTCCTGGTCAACTTCCCGCAGCAACCGGGCGCGTTGCGACGTTTCCTCGACGAGGTGCTCGGCCCCGACGACGACATCACCTACTTCGAGTACGTGAAACGCTCCAGCCGGGAGGTCGGCCCGGCCCTGGTCGGCGTCGAACTCAGCAACCCCGGGGACTACCGTTTCCTCCTGGCCCGCATCACCGAATGCGGCATGGAGGTCAACGAGGTCGATTCCACCAGCCCCTACTTCCGTTTCCTGGTCTGACCAGTCCGACCAGGCGGAGGAGAACACGTCTTCCGGCACGGATGTCCCGGCGCGGTCACTTCATGAGCCGACCCCGGGTCACACCTCGTCATCAATATCGGCATGCACATCGCCTCCGGCTGACCTGGAGGCCACCGAGTGGCTGGAGTCGCAGGTGAGCAGGTGCTGGCCTCAGGCGGGGTCGCTTTCCTTGATGGCGCGACGCAGCTCAGGGGGCAGGGCGAAGGTCAGGTTCTCCTCGATGAGGCTTTCCTCCTCGGCCTTCGGGAAACCCCGTTCCCTCAACAACGCCAGCACCCCCTGCACCAGTTCGTCGGGCACGGAGGCCCCCGAGGTGAGCCCGATGGTGGAGACGCCGTCGAGCCAATCGTCCTGGATCTCGTTGGGGTAGTCGACGCGTTCGGAACGTTTCGCACCGGCCTCGAGTGCGACCTCCACCAGACGCATCGAGTTCGACGAGTTCCGCGACCCGACCACGATCATCAGGTCGCAGTGGGGCGCGATCTGCTTGACCGCCTGTTGCCGGTTCTGGGTGGCGTAGCAGATGTCGTCGGTGGGCGGGCTCATCAGCAGCGGGAACTTCTGCTGCAGCCGGGTGACGGTCTCCATGGTCTCGTCGACGCTGAGGGTGGTCTGCGACAACCAGACGAGGGGTTTGTCGGCGGGCAGGTCGAGGCGGTCGACATCGTCGGGGTTCTCCAGGAGGGTGGTGCGATCCGGGGCCTCCCCCATGGTGCCCTCCACCTCCTCGTGTCCGGCGTGCCCGATCAGGAGAATGTCGGTGCCCTTGGCGGCGAACCGTTTCGCCTCGCGGTGCACCTTCGTCACGAGCGGGCAGGTGGCGTCAATGGTGCGCAGCTCACGGCGGGCCGCCTCCTCCCGGACGGCCGGGGAGACGCCGTGCGCGGAGAACACCACCAGGGCGTCGGCGGGCACCTCGTCCAGTTCGTCGACGAAGATCGCGCCCCGTTCCTCAAGGGTTGAGACGACATGTTTGTTGTGGACGATCTGTTTGCGCACGTAGATGGGCGGGCCGTAGGTCTCGAGGGCCTTCTCCACGGTGGTGACGGCACGGTCCACGCCCGCGCAGTATCCGCGTGGCGCAGCGACGATGACCCGCTTGCTGGTGCTCATGCGGGCCAGTGTACGGGGCACACACCGTCCCTCGGCGTTTCCGACCGGCCGCCGGTCAGGCGATCAGCACCCCGGGAATCAGGATCGCCAGCAGCGCCGCGGTGGCGATCATCTCCGTGTAGCCGAGCTGTTTGGTGGTCACCTTGCGTCCCTTCATCACCCCCAGCGAGGGCACCAGCCACGCCCGCAGCGTGCAGGCGACGAAGAACGCCACCAGCCACCAGCGGGGCAGGTTGAAGTCGACGACGGCGAACAGCACCGCGCAGGCCGCGTGCCAGGCGACGGAGTAGACGATATAGCTCACCCGACCGCGTTCCCGCACGTTGGTCTTGACATAGAAAACGGTGCCGAAGAAATAGCCGAAGCAGGCCAGCGACAACCCCGCCAGCACCGGCAGGCCACCGAGGTTGAGCGGCCCCTCCGAGCCGAGCACCAGGGGCAGTCCCGCGGCGGCCAGTACCGTCACGAAACCCGACGGCAGCGATCGTTCGCGGCGTTTCCACGCCAGCCACAACCCGATCCCGGTCAGCGGCCCGAACACCAGCGCCCACGCCCACCACGCGGGTTTCAACGCCAGCAGCAGAATGCCGAGGACGACGGTGATCGCGCCGTAGGTGAGCACAGCGCGGCGATACCTGGGTTTGAAGTTCGACTTCAGCCACGTCGCCGTGGCGAAGAAGGCGAAATAGCCGATCACCCACACCGGGGCCAGCAACACCAGCGGCCACGAGAACCGTCCGGCCCCGACGGCCCAGATCATCCCCATGACGTAGGGCATGATCAGCATCGCCCATGCCCCGTGATGGTTAGGCACCCAACCCTGTGAATGTCCCCCGGGTTTCCGGGATCCCTTCCTGCTGCTCACAGCACCCGATACTAAGCGGGACACGCCGGCGGGGTTTTCCGGGGACGGGAGTCGCAATGTGGCCAAGGAACCGCCTGGCCGAAAGTCAGCGCGACGAGGGGCCGTTGAACTTGAAATTCCCCAGGGCGGCGGCGAAATTGATGCCGACGATCCCCGCCCAGATCACCAACCCCATGAGAGGCCCGCCGAATATCAAAGCGATGGCGGTCAGCGGGATGGCAAAAGCCATCGATGTGATCGCCAGCGCCATCGGGTTGTAGGAACGTTCCTGACGCTGCGCACGGGCCTGCTGGGCCGGCGTGAACGTCTGCGACATGCCCGGTCCCGGGCTCATTGCCTGCTGACGCCTGATCTCAGCAACCACCTTCTCCGCGAATGATTCGACGAGGGCCGGTTCCATCTCCGGGCCCAAGTCCTTGCGGGCCGCCAGTGCGGCCTCGAACTCGGATTTGTCAAGAGGTTGCTGACTCATGCTCCAAGCGTAGTCCGGGCATTCGTCAGGGTGCATGGGTAGGCTCCCTGACATGGCCCTGACCAGTTCTCCCGAGCATCCGCAGCCCCTGGCGCGAGTCGTCGGTGCCGTCGCGGACTGGGTGGGCAGGCTCGGCGAGATCTGGGTGGAGGCGCAGGTCATCGAGATCAAACGCCGCGCAGCACCCACCCAGTTCCTCACCCTGAGGGATCGGTTCGCCGATGTCTCCTGCTCGGTGACGACCACGGCCTTCGTGCTGGATGCGGCGGGCCCGCTGCCGGAGGGGTCGCAGGTGGCGGTGCGCCTGAAACCGCGGGTGTGGGAACCCAATGCGTCGCTCAGCTTCGAATGCCTGGAGCTGCGGGTGGCGGGTGTTGGCAGGCTGTTGGCCGAATTGGATGCGCGGCGCCGCAAACTCCAGGCCGAGGGCCTGTTCGATCCCCACCGCAAACGCCGGTTGCCGTTGCTTCCCCGGCGCATCGGGTTGATCACCGGCAAGGATTCCGACGCCGAACGCGACGTGCTGCGCAACGTGACCCGTCGCTGGCCGGCACGTTTCACCGTCGTGCACTCACCGGTTCAGGGACCGGGCGCCGCCGCGTCGGTGATGCAGGCCCTCCAGGAACTCGACGAGAACCCGGAGGTCGACGTCATCGTCATCTCCCGCGGTGGTGGGGCGCTGGAGGATCTGCTGCCGTTCTCCGACGAGGGCCTGGTGCGGGCGGTTTCCGCCTGCCGCACCCCGGTGGTTTCCGCCATCGGACACGAGTCCGACACCCCGTTGCTGGATTTCGTCGCCGACCTGCGGGCCTCCACCCCCACCGACGCGGCCTCGCGCATCGTCCCGGAGTTCACGGCCGAGCAGGACCTCGTCGCCCTGGCCCGCGCCAGGCTCAGGCAGGCCGTCGATGTGCGGATCGGGCAGGCCCGGCAGGAACTCGCAGAACTGCGGCGCCGCCCCGTCCTCGCCAGCCCCGCCGCCGCGCTGGAGGGGCACCGCGACCGCCTCGCCCTGCTGCGTCACCGGCTCCGCACCGCCGTCGACCAGCAGCTCACCAGCAGACGAACCGAACTGGCCTCCCACCTGTCGGCGGTGCGGGCCCTGTCCCCCGCCGCCACCCTGCAACGCGGCTACACCCTGCTGGTCGACGGCGACCGCACCGTCTCCAGCGTCGCCGACGCCCCCGTCGGGGGCACGTTGACGGCTCACCTGGCCGACGGCGAACTCACCCTCACCACAAAGGCCAGTCACCCGAAGGAGTCCCGATGACCAAACCCAAGAAGCTGTCCTACGAGGAAGCCCGCGACGAACTGGTCAAGACCGTCGCCACACTGGAGTCGGGTGGGACGACGCTGGCGGAGTCGATGGCGCTGTGGAAACGCGGCGAGGAACTGGCCGCCATCTGCCAGGCCCACCTGGACGAGGCGAAAGCCGCCGTCGAGAAGCAGACCGCCGAACAGTGAGTTATGAAACCCCTTCCTGAAACCGGTTGAGCCGGGACATCCCCTTCTCCGAAGCCGGTTGAGCCGGGACGCGAGGAACGAGCGGCCCGAGTCGAAACCCCCCAACCACCCCCAAGAGGTTTCGACACGACCAGCTCGCAGAACGAGCAAGCCGGCTCAACCAACTTCGGAAAAGAGCAGGCCGACTCAGCCGACCTGTGGATCCGGTGTGGGACTCGCGTCGGTTCCCGGGGCATTCCGCGACAATGGGGTCGTGGATTTCTTCGGATGGTTGACAACCATCTGGGACGTGGCTTCGCTCCGGGTGGTCGAGGACCCCTCCCTGGGGTTGCCCGGTCTACCCACAGCCGGGCTCATCGCGCTGGTTGCCGGGGTTTCCACCCTGATCGGGCACTGCGCCGTGCTGTTCATCAACCGCGTCAGGGGCGTTCGGTTCCTGGCGATGCTGTTGGTCGGCGGGATCTTCCTCACCCTGCTGTACACCATCCAGGCGTTGATCCTGTGGGTAGTGGCGGGCCCCATCACCCAGCACAGCATGCGCCTCACCGACCTGCTGGCGGTGACGCTGTCCTCCACCGCTCCCCTGGCCTACGGGTTCCTGGTGTTCATCCCCCACCTCGGTTTGCTGATCGGCCGCATCCTGCAGGGCTGGAGCGCGATCTGCCTGTGGCTGCTGGTGACGGCGGCGATGGAGACCAGTTGGTGGCAGGCCCTGATCGCCACCGGGCTGGCCTGGGGCATCATGCAGATCGCCTCGCGGCTGCTCGGGCACCCCATCGGATACCTGACCAGCCGCATCTGGACCCTGGTGACGGGCCGACCTGCGATCCTGGGTCCGCGGGACGTGCTGGCCGGGGCGCCGTTCATTCCCGTCGAGGCGAAGGCGATCCCGTGATCCGGCCGATGATTCTCGCGCTGCTCGAGGTGACGCTGCTGGTGGTCCTCGTCCTGGCGCTGCTGGCTCCCCTCGAATCCCTCGAATGGTGGGCACGACGCTACCCGACGCCATCCCTTCCGGCCCCGGAACCCGCACCCGCCACCGGCATCCGGCGGTTCGCGGTGTACCTGTCGGGCATCGCGGTGCTCGACGGCAGGTCGATATCGCGCCGCGAGCACGCGGTGCTGGAGGAGGTGCGGAAACAGCTTCCCGACGTTGCCATCACCGAGGACGTGTTCCCCTACGCCATGGAGAACCGCGGGCTACCGCAGCGCGCCACCGCCTGGCTGTGGCGTCGCCTGGACTGGGCGCGACACCGGTTCCCCTGGTCGCCGCTGCCTTTCCTGATCAACCTGCGCAACGTCATGCAGGTGCTGGTCTCCGCCGATCAGCGTTACGGCGGCACCTACAACTTCGGGGTCGCGTGCGTGGTGTGGCGTTCCCTCCTGAACGCGGGCTATGACCCCGACGACCCGGCCCCGGTGACGCTGATCGGCTACTCCGGTGGCGCGCAGATCGCCTGCGGGGTGGCCCGTTTCCTGGCCGCCCACGACGTGCGGGTCGACGTCGTCTCCATCGGAGGGGTCTACGCCGACGACCCGGGGCTGGATCACGTCGGTTCGCTGACGCACCTGAAAGGCAGCCGCGACCGCGCCCAGTCGCTGGGCACCATCGCCTTTCCCGGGCGCTGGTTCACGGCCCCGCTGTCCTCCTACGGCCGCGCCGTCAGGGACGGCCGCATCCACACCGTGAACATGGGCCCCATCCACCACAACGGTTACTTCTCCCGGCACATCACCCTGCCCGACGGACGCACCCCGAAACAGGAGACCATCGAGCAGCTCGTCAAGGCGCTGAGCCGCTGACCCCACTGCGGCTACCGGCCGAAACGGCGTTCCCGCTGGGTGTAGTTGCGCAGGGCACGCACGAAGTCGACCTTGCGGAAGTCCGGCCACAGGGCCTCACAGAAGTAGAACTCGCTGTGCGCCGACTGCCACAGCAGGAAACCGGAGAGCCGCTGCTCCCCCGAGGTGCGGATGATCAGGTCCGGGTCCGGTTGGCCCTTCGTGTACAGGTGCTCCGAGATCTCGTCGATCTCGACGGTGGCCGCCACCTCCTCCAGGGTGCGGCCCTGCGCGGCCCGTTCCGCCAGCAGCGACCTGAAGGCGTCGCGCAGCTCGTGTCTGCCGCCGTAGCTGACCGCGACGTTGATGTGCATGCCCTCCACCGCTTCCGTTCTGGCCGCCGACGCCCTGAGGCTGGCGGCCCGCTCCTTCGGGAGCAGGTCTAGATCACCGACCGCCTGCACCCGCCAGCGTCCCGTGTCAGCCAGTTTCACCACCAGTTCGTCGATGACCTCCAGCAGCGGTTCCAGTTCGTCCGCGGCGGAACGGTCGAGGTTGTCGGTGCTCAGCACCCACAACGTGATGACGGGAATACCGAGGTCGTCGCACCACTCGACGAACTGCTGCAGCTTCGCGGCCCCCGCGCGATACCCAGCGACGAGGGGCTGGCCTGGTGCGTTGAGTCGCGCCCACCGCCGGTTGCCGTCCGCCAGCACCGCCACGTGACGGGGCATGGCGGAGCGATCCAGCCGTTTGACCACCTGGGCTTCGTAGGTGGAGTAGAGCCAGGCAGGAGGCCAGATGCGATCGATGAACCGGCTTGTCGCAGACATGCACCAAGGGTAGACCCCGGGAGCGGGACTCATCCGCACCCGTGGGCAAAGCACCCACTCACTTGCAGATCTTGCCGTCCTCGGGGAGGGTTCCGTCCTCGAAGTAGGCGGTGATCGTCTCGTCCACGCACTCATTCCCCGAGGTGACGGAACCGTGACCGGGGCCGTCGTAGGTGAGCAGATGCCCGGATTCCAGCTGCTTCGCCATGGTGACGGCCTGCTGGTAGGGGGTGGCGGAGTCCCCCGTCGCCCCCACCACCAGGATCGGCGCCGCGCCCTTGCCGGTCAATTTCAGGTTGGGTGCGGAATTGGCGGTCCAGCGTTCGCAGACCAGTTCCATACCCATGTTGCCGCCGAACACCGGGGCCTTCTCGGCCACCTTCTTCTGCGTTTCCTCGGTGACCGCGACCCCAGCGTCCGGCTGGTCCACGCACCGGATGGCCGGGAAGGCGTAGGCGACGGTCTCCCACCCGTTGTCGGTGCGGCCCGTCAGGAGATCGGAGGCCTTGAGGATGCCCCTGCCGTCGCCTTTCATCGCCGCTTCCAGGAGCTGGGTGAGCCTCGGATAGGCCTCCTTCCCCGAGTAGAGGAACAAAGCGATGCCCGTGGCACCCTGGCCCTGCGTCACCTGCCGGTCCCCGACCTTGATCGGCTTGGCGTCGAGGCCGTGCAGGAAGGTGTTGATGCGGGAGGTCACCTCGTCGCGCGAGTTCCCGAGGGAGCAGGAATCCTCACCCGCGCACCAGTCCGCGTAGAGCCCGAGGGCCGTCTCGAAACCCTCGGCCTGGAAAACCGCGTCATCGTTGGTGATGTCGACGGCGGAGTCCAGCACCAGGTGGCCCGTGCGTTCCGGAAACAGTTCCGCGTACATCGCGCCTATGAAGGTGCCGTAGCTGACACCCAGGTAGTTGAGTTTCTCCGCCCCGGTCAGGAAACGCAGCAGGTCGAGGTCGCGGACGTTCTCGATGGTGGAGACGTGGTCCAGCAGTTCACCGGAGGCCTCCCGGCATTCCCGGGCGAAAGCGGCCCAGGTGTCGTTGAGGGCGGTTTTCTCCGCCTCGTCGTCCGGGGTGCCGTCCGCGAAATAGGCCTTGTCCGTCTGCTCGGTGGTGCCGCACTGCACGTGGGTGGATTCCCCGGAACCACGCGGATCCCACGCGATGATGTCGTATCCCTTCCACTTGTCGCTTCCCAGGGTCGTGGCGAACGAACCCGCCTCCACGCCGGGGCCACCGGGATTGACGAACAACGGACCCTTCGTCGGGTTCTCGGAGGGCATCTTCGTGACCTTGATGTCCAGCGCCGCCTTGCCGGGGTTGTCCCAGTCCAGGGGCACCTTCATGGTGGCGCACATGGCCTTGCCGCAGGGCTGCCAGCTCAAGGACTGCTGCCAGTAGGGGGTCAGGTCGTCTCCGAGGGCGGCTGGGAGCTGCACCGCGGGGTTGGACGCCTTGACGTCGAGCTGCCGGTCGGGGTTCTCGGTTGCCTCGCTCGGCCACGTCTCGTGTTCGGAGACGGGAACCGCGGGCACCCCGGGTTTCTGGTCACCAACGGTGGGAGGGGGCTGCACCGACGGCTCGGCCGATGGCGTCCCCGATACCTGCTTTCCCGGAGCCAGCATCCCGCTGGCGAAGAACGTCACCACGAGACTGACCGCGACGAAGATCAGCATCCCTTGGAACCAGACAATCCCTCTTCGCATCAACTCTCCTCATCCGGAGTGGCTTGGTGCGCCACTCGGTTCCTCTTCCAGCCACAAACCCGCGCCAGCGGGCAACGTCTCACCCCGTCGGCGGTCCGTACCGCCACTTCTCCCGTCGGCACCACATGCCCAACCACCCGGCCCGGCCCGTCCGGAGTGGTGACATGCTCCCCGATCTGCGGCGCCCGCTTCAAGAAGTCCACATACAGCGGGTGTTCGAAAGCCAGACAGCACAGTAGCTTCCCGCAAACCCCCTGGATCTGGAGGGGGTTCGCTGCCAGGTTCTGGCTGCGCGCCAGCCGCATGGACACCGGATCGACCTCGTCGAGGAACAGGGTGCAGCACAGTTCCCGGCCGCACATGCCAACCCCTCCGACCAGCCTGGCGGTGTCTCGGGAGGATATCTGCCGCAGATCGATGCGCGCCCCGATGGCACGGGCCAGGTCGCCGATCAGGGCTCGGAAGTCCACCCTGCCCGGGGCCGTGAAGTAGATCACCGCCAGCTTGTCGTATTCCTTGGAGGAGTCTATGTAGTCGGTTGCCATCACCTTCATGGGCAGCCCGTGGGCGGTGATCCGCTCCACTGCCACCTCACGGATCCTGCGGCGGTGTTCCCGGTTGGTTTCGTCGCGTCTCAGATCCACTTTCATGGCGCGTCCCAAGCACTTCGGGAGCGGGGCATCCAGCGTCGTCTCCTCCGGCGCCCACACCACGCGCGCCACCTCCGCACCGTCTTCGGTCGGGTAGAGCACCCAGTCACCGACGCGATAGTCGACACCATCCGGGTCGAGGTAGTGCAGACGACCGTACTGCTCGAAGGTGACGGCCATGACTCTGGGCATGATCAACAGAGTAACCGCAGGCACCGACAGCCCGCAGGAAACCCGAGGCCAACCCTCTCCGCGCCAACGTTCGCCGGTCCGATTCACCCATCCTCGACGGGCTGCTCGATCCGCAGGATCCTTAACTTTTGGCCAAAGTCTTCGCATTGCCCCGCAGGGTCTGGTTGTTGGTTCTAGAGTCGTGTGATCCCGGGTTGGAGACGCCTGCCGGGTTTGTGACACCAATGGGGGTGTTGAACGATGAAACATCGCATCAAAGGAACCACCACGGCGGTCGCTGTGGCCGCGGTTTTGCTGCTGGCCTCGTGTGGCGGGCAACAGCCAGGTCCGGGGAGCAGTGATTCGGAGTCCTGGGGGGACTGCCCCGCAGCAGCCTCCCCGAACCACCACGGCCCAACCGTCGGCTGCATCGTCATCGCCGGTGAAACCCCAGCCGTCGGAGACCTTCACCCCGGAGCAACTCGAAGCAGCCAATGTGCTGATCGAGTTCATCCGCATCCGAAATGAGGTTTTCAGCAATCCGGATGCCGATCCCCAGCCCCTCAAGAACATCACCATTGGCCAGAGCCAGGAAATACAGATGGACACTCTTGCGGAGTATCGCGGGAATGGTCAGGTGCAGACCGGGGAGGCGGTTGTTCACATCACGGGCGCTTCGGAACCGGTCGAGTTTGACGGGGTGCGCTCCATGGATGTCCAGATGTGCACGGACGCAGGGAAGGTCGATGTGATCGACTCAGCCGGCAAGAGCGTGGTGCCCATGGACCGGCCGCAGTATCTCCAGTGGAATGTGAATGTGGTCAAAACCGAAACCGGCTGGAAATTCGGCGATGCCACGAACGAAAACGCCCTGAGGTGCCCGGCATGAAACGCCTCATCACCGTCCTCCTTGCCACAGCTTGTCTCTTGGCCGTGGCCGGCGTGTCCCAGCAGTCGGCCCGCGCCGAAGGAGAGGTCCGCTGCGGACAAAAAGACAGCACTGCCGGAAGTTGTGAAATTGTAGTACGTGCTCCGGGCTCTGGCGGCCAACCGGGTAGGCCTGCGCAACCCCGCAACACTGGCGGCGGGGGTTCCGGTGGGGGTGGTTCCGAAGAGCCGAGCTGGCCCATAGAAGGCTGCATCCGATACGACTCGCGCTCGGGGTTGTGCGTGCGTTTTGCGCCTTCCGAATCACCCGGGACGGGTTCGGGGGGCACTCCTGAACCCGCCGCCATCGCAAGGATCGCAGTCGAACGCATGGACCTCCACGCCCCCGAAATCGGACTGTGGCCTCATCCTTTGGAGGAGCTACCCGACGGATACAACTACGTCGGCTGGAACAACTGGATGTGGATCAAGAACCCCACCCCCAGCACCTGGGGACCCGTCACCAAAACCGTAACGCAGGCCGGGTACTCGATCACCGCCACCGCAGCGGTCACCCACCTCACCTGGGAGATGGGCAACGGTGACACCAAGGAATGCGACAAAGGCGTCGAACATCCCGAACACCAAACCCGCAACGAGAAATCCCCCAGCTGCGGCTACGTCTACCACCAAACCGGTGACTACACCATCACCGCGACCGCGCACTGGGTGATCGTATGGAGTGGTCTCGGACAACAAGGAACCATCGAGATGGACCTCACCGCCCAGGCCCACACCAAAGTGGTCGAGGTATCCGCGGTCAACATTCCCAACGACAGGCACCACCTCGCCACCCCGTCACCACCACCAAGTCAGACCGGCACCCCCACCAAAAACGCCCCCTGCCCCACCAACCAAAACAAACACGGCTGCTGACAAAGCCCCGACCGCAGTCACCATGGTTTCGGCACGACCAGCTTCAGGGAGAGTTCGCGCGGGTCGGCTCAACCAGCTTTGGGAAGGGATCACGCGGGTCGGCTCAATCGGTGTGCATTCACTGCTACTGGTCGCGGTCTTCCCTCGCCGCTTTGCGGGAGTGCCTGAAGGCGGCGTCGATGCCCCAGCCACCACCGCCGATGCAGATCAGCAGCAGACCGACAGCCCCGAGGAGGAGGTCACGATCCCCGAGGAAACCGTCGAGCCCCGGCAGGAACGGGCTGAACGCGCCCCAACGGATGAATGCCAAGGAGCAGATGGCCATCGCCAGCAGCAGCACACCGACGACCCGCTGCAGCAGGCCGATCACCAGCAGCAGCGCCATGACCACCAGCAGGAAACCGCCGATCCACACCAGCATCCTGGGTTCCGGAAGGTGGGTGCGGCTCAGGGCCTCGGTGGTGCCCTCGACGTTGGTGAGTCCCTGGTAGGCCAGGACCGTCAGGATGGCGGCGGTGATGAGACGCAGGAAGAACAGGCCGAAGCTTGCGAGGGGCCTGTCGGTGGTGCGTCGCGGCTTCTCCACGAGAGCACGGGAAGCGTTCCGCGGGGAGGTCGCAACCACCCCGAGGCGTTCGTTGCGGGCGGCACGCTCCGCTTCCAGCTTCTCCTTGAGGCGGCGTTCCTCCTCCTGCTCCGCCGCGGGAATCGGCGAGGCGGGTGGGGTTGGAACGGATTCCTGCTCGGAGGCCTGCATCACCACGGTCGCCTCGGGTTGCGCATCCGCTGTTCCCGCTGGTTCAGGTTCGTTGGTGGTATCCCCGCGGAACAACCCGGGAGAGATGGCGGTGGTTTCCTGTGGCGTGGCCTGCTGGGGTGTGACCGGCTGTTGCGCGGCGGCTTCGGCTGGCTGGGCGGGTTGCGGCTTCACACGCTCGAAACGCTGGGTCGTGGCGGGGTCGTGGTACTGCGGGGCGACCTGTTCCGGACGGGGCCGCGCGGGCTCCGCGGATCGTGAGGCACCCTCCTGCCCGCTCTCCCCTTCGAGGCGCTGCTCCAAGGTCGGTTCCGTCCGCTGCGGTTCAGTCCGCTGCGGTTCGGGCTGTTGCTCCTGCTGTTCGGGGGTTTCGAGGGACCACGAGACGGTGTCATCCGTCTGCTGTGGCCGTGTCTCTGGTTGCTGCGGCGGGTTGGGTTCCACGCGCTGCGGGAACGCCTGCTCGGGATGCGGCGCGTCGAGGGGCCGCACGAAGGTTTCCTCGTCCTCGGGCTCGGCGGGTTCCGGGGCCGCGGTGAACGACGGGGCCGGCCTCGGGTCCGGATCCCGGGGTTCCGGCATTCTCAGGCCCGACACCACGGTTGGTTCGTCGGCGGCCTCGTCCTCCTGAGGGGTGGGTGTCGCCGCAGCCTGGAAGGAGACGTCGGGGGCGTGCGATGCCACGGGCTCCGTCCTGGGTTTCTCCTCCCCCACCTCGGAGTGCGCGGGCTGCTGCTGCGGCTCGCTGGAGAAACCCTGCTGCCCTGCAGCGGCCCGGGTGGCCGGGCGTGGCCTGGGATTCGGGGTTTCGACGGGCACCGATTGTTCGGCTACGTGGTCGTCCCACTCGGCGGGGTCCAGGGCGGTGCCGTACTCGCTCTGCTCGTCCTCCCAGCCGGCCCCGCGGGGCGTGCTCTGCCGCACCCAGTCGCCTGCGTCACGTGAAGACATGAACCCTCCTGAATCAGTCAACGCTTGAGTCCATATTCTCACCGCCCCCGTCGAGCGCGAATGAGGCGCGCCCGGTTTTGAACCTTCACCGGCCCTTGTCAGCGATGCGAGGCCCGCCCCAGCCCCAGCAGCATCGCCTCCAGGGCCAGTTGGGGTGCCACATTGCCCTCGAGGGCCTTTCGGGCCTCCAGCAGGGCGTCAAGGGCGCGCACCGTCTGTTCGGGACGGGTGCGCCCGGCGAAGGCCATGATCTCGTCGGCGATGTCGGCGTTCACGAATGGCACACCGGGTGCGCTCTGGCAGGCCAGGACGTCGCGGTAGTAGCCGGTCAGTTCGGTGAGCACCCGGTCCAGGGCGTCGCGTTGGAAACGTTTCGCCCGGGCCTTCTGCTGGTCCTCCAATTCTTTGATGGCTCCCTGAACCCCGCGCGCCTTGACACGTCTGGTGCCCATGCCCAGCGCCGCCTGGAGCTCCGTCATCTCCCGGGCATCGAGGTCCGCGGTGAGCTGCTCGGCCTCCTCGGATGCGGATGCGACGAGGGATTCGGCCGCCGACAGGCAGTCGGTGAGGGTGTTGAGCCGGGCGGGCAGCGACAGGATCTCGTGGCGCCGTTTCCTGACCTTCTCGTTCAACGCCAGGGCCCGGGCACGACCGACGTGTCCCTGCGCGGCGCGGGCGCAGTGCTGGGCCATCACCTCGTCCACACCGTCGCGTCGAACCAGCAGTTTCGCCACCTCCTCGATCGGCGGGGTGACCAGCCGCAGCTCCCGGCAGCGGGACCGGATGGTGACGATCACATCGTCGGCGCTGGGCGCACACAGCAGCCACACGGTTTTCGGTGCGGGTTCCTCCAAGGCCTTCAGCAGCGCGTCGGCGCCGCGTTCGGTGACGCGGTCCGCGTCCTCGATCACGACCACCTGCCAGCGGCGGTTCACGGGCGCGACATTGGCCCTGGAAACCAGCTGACGCATCTCGTCGACGCCGATGCTGAGCTGTTCGGTGCGCAGCAGAGTCACATCGGGGTGGGCCCCGGAAAGCGACGTGCGGCAGTCGTTGCAGCGTCCACAGCCGCCGTCGTGGCACTGGAGAGCGGCCGCGAACGCACGTGCCGCATTGGAACGCCCCGACCCGGGCGGCCCGACGAACAACCACGCGTGGGTCATGGCGTGCCTGCCGCCCGCCACCGCACGCCGCAGCGTCTCAACGGCCCTGTCCTGACCCACGAGTTCGTCCCACACGCTCACGTGCTCATCCTGCCATCCCCCACCGACAAAGGGCCCCTTCCCCAAGCTGGTTGAGCCAGCACGCGAGCGAAGCGAACGCCTGAGTCGAAACCACCCGACCCCAACACCCCCGACCACCCCCAAGAGGTTTCGACACGACCAGCTCGCAGAGCGAGCAGGCCGGCTCAACCAACTTCGAGAAGGACAAAGCCGGTTGAGCCGGGCCACGAGGAACGAGCGACCCGAGTCGAAACCACCCCACAACCGGTAACCAGAACCCAACCACAAGCCCACAGACACACCCCCTGGTTTCGACACGACCAGCTCGCAGAGCGAGCAGGCCGGCTCAACCAGCTTGGGGATGAGATGGTTTCGATACGACCGGCTCGCTGACGCTCGCAGGCCGGCTCAACCAGCTTCCGGGTGGGTCGGCTCACCCGAGCAGAGCGAACACCTTCTCCGCGACCTTTTCGGCAATGCTTTCCCGCGAGTCGCGGGCCCCCAGCACCAGGTAGCGTCCCGGGTCCTCACCGGCCAGCCGGAGGAAATGGTCGCGGGCGCGGCGGTGGAAGTCCAGGCCCGCGGCCTCCAGACGGTCCTGTTTGCGGATGTTCGCGACCGCCTCGGCGGGGTCGATGTCGAGCAGCACGGTCAGGTCGGGCCGCAGCCCGCCCGTCGCCCAGCGCGCCACCTGCTCAACCTCGGCGAGGTCGAGCACCCGGCCCGCCCCCTGGTAGGCGATCATCGAGTCGACGTAGCGGTCGCACACCACCACATCGCCCCGGGCCAGGGCGGGAAGGATCACCTCCTCGACGTGCTGGGCCTTGTCGGCTGCATAGACCAGCGCCTCGGTGCGGGCAGTCAGCTCCGGGTGGCCGGGGTCCAGCAGCAGTTTGCGCAGCTTCGCGCCGATCGGGGTGCCGCCCGGTTGCCGCGTCAGAACGGGTTCGATGCGACGGTTCCGGAGCCGGGTCACGAGCTCCAGCACCTGGGTGGACTTGCCCACCCCGTCGCCGCCCTCGAAGACGACGAACAACCCGGAGGTGGGGGTGTCGGGAACGGTCATCTGCGCACCTTCGCCAGTAGTTTGCGGATCCTGATGACCCGTTCGATCCAACCTGCGACGAAATCGGCACGGGCCATGGACACCGCTTGGTTTCGTCGTTCCATCTCCCGGCCGCACTCGAAAGCCTCCGCCGGGGTGAGGCCACCCAGGTCCGGGGGCTCGATGTCCGTGGCGCAGTCCCGCAGGTCGTGGGTGACCTGTGTGATGATCTTCAGCAGTTTGGTTCCCGGTTTGCCGTGCAACTGCATCGCCACCTGTCCGCAGGCGTTCACCTGCTCGGCGGCCGTCAGCGCGGCCCGCCAGTCGGCGTCGGAGGATTCGGTGGTCAGCGACCGGCAACGATCAGCCAGGATGTATGCCCCCTGCTG
Source organism: Arachnia sp. (assembly GCF_057238465.1). Classification (NCBI taxonomy): domain Bacteria; kingdom Bacillati; phylum Actinomycetota; class Actinomycetes; order Propionibacteriales; family Propionibacteriaceae; genus Arachnia; species Arachnia sp. The sequence continues at coordinate 30,995 of NZ_DBHHFZ010000018.1, read as the reverse complement.
GGCGCGTTTCAGCAGCAGCTTCGCCGCGGGTTCGGCGGAGAGGTCACCGAGCCGCGGGGCCCGCACCGCCGCCACCAGCGACTCCGTCACGTCGAGAGCCGCCTGCCTGGGCGTGGCGGCCTTCTCAATGGCGGATTCCACGGTCTGCCGCCACTCGGGGTCGAGCACGTTCGCCAACCCCCGCACGTGCCCCCGGAACTCCTGGATGGCTTCCGCGACGGCTTCCTCGTCGCGGTACTGCGCCCGGACGAGGCCCTGCAGATCGGCGGCGAACAGTCTCGTCACGAACGCCTCCATGGTTGCCCCACGGTTCAGCGGACCGGGGAGCGGGAAGTCGGTGCCGCCGGTGGCGGGCGGTCCGAGGCGCTGCCGGAGACCCGGGAACTCGGCGACGGGGGTCGCGGAGACCGCATCCAGCGCGGCCAGCACATGTTCCAGTTGGTGTTTGTCGAGCAGATCGGTGGGGGTGAGGGTGGCCTCCCGGTAGCGGGCCGTCGCCATGCCTCCGCGGCGCACCGTGACCCGTTCGTCGCGGATACTTCCCAAGGGGCCGTCGGGCCCTCGCAGGAGATACTCGACCCGCTGGCATTCCAGCGCGGCCACCGGCCCGAGCGCAGCGCGGCGCACCAGCGGCCGGGTGAGGTCGGTGAATTCCTGGGGCAGCTCGGCGGTGGCGTTGATGGGCACGATCCGTTCAGCGGGCAGGTGGGGCACCCATCCGGGCGCGGCCAGATACCAGTCCCCCACCCCACCGAGCACCCGGTGTGCCAGCACCACCCCGGCGCGCAGCAGCCGGTCGTCGGGGGTGTCCAGGATGGTCACGTCGATGCTGTGGCTGGCCGCGCGCCGCTCCATCAACCCGGTGATCCCGATGGCGTCCGACAGCAGCGACGGGGCATCAGCCTGGAAGGGAAGGTCGAAACGCATCACTGCCGGTCGCTCGAAACCCATGGCACCTACCTTCCCACAAGGCCCGGGAAAACTGGAGCGACGCTCGAGATGACGAACTGGTTGGACCAGAACGCGAGCACCCCCTGTGAAGCTGGTTGAGCCGGGGCGCGAGGAACGAGCGACCCGAGTCGAAACCACCCGACACCCGAAAAACACACCCGACCACAAAACCACAGACATCCTCACCATGGTTTCGACACGACCAGCTCGCTGCCGCTCGCAGGTCGGCTCAACCAACTTCAGGAAGGGCAAATCGGCGGTGGCAATGGCGATGTGGAACAGTTGAGCGATCTTCAGCCGGTTCAAGCAATGGCGCAGATCGCGATGCGCTCACACGAAATCGCCCGAAACCACCGCGCCAGCACCTGCCCTGACACCGCATTCAACGGTGGCTGGGAAGATTCTGACCCAGGACGCAGCGCCCTGAGATCGCTATGCACTCTTGAATCGTCGACTCGTCATCCAGGCAACGGAGCATGTGGCCAGCGACATCAGCCCTGGGGATTGGCCATCCCAGCCAGCCGCTCTCGGCATCCCGAAGCTCTCGGACCATGCCCGTGGCCCGCTTGTTGGTCAGACCTACCGGCCGGACGATCGTCCAGTCCAGTCCCGATTCTCGGACCACTTGTTCCTGGGCGGTGTGGTCGGCGAGGGCCGGGGCGAGCATACGGCTTGCCAAGTGCCGGATGCCGGGGGGCAGCATTCCTGCGGAAGCGCCAGCACCCAACGAGGACTGCACGATGATCCGGCGTAGGCCTGTCTGCCCGGCAGCCTTGAGGACGGCCTGGGTGATGGCCGTTCGATCACGGCTGCCGTCGTTGCCGCCATTGACGGTGACAAAAACCGCCGTGGCATCCTCCAACGCTTGGCGCACGACCTCCGGGTCATGGGCATCGCCGGCCACAAGGCGCGCCCCGATAGGACCAGCACCGCGACGGGAAAGACACGTGACCTCGAAGCCCCGCTTCAGTGCCAACTCCGCGAGTTCCTTGCCCGTGCCGGACGAGCCGCCGATGACGCTGATTCGACGTCGGGCGCCCTCGCGCTGGTGCGCAACGAGGGTCTGGGGTTCCGCGCTGATCGGCTTGTTGACACATCTCATCACACCTGTCGCGATCCGGCGCAGGGGCGGGGTCCAGCGATCCCGGAACTGGATCCACGGCCCGATGGCGTCCCGATAAGGCATCCGGCCTGCATCGGGGCCGAAAAGCCGGCTCTCCAGTTCACCGGCCTTCTGGCCAACGCGACCAGCTACCGCTGAGAGAATTCGGAGTCCGACGTTGCTGACGGATCGGACCGGATCCTCGTTGACGACGTTGTCCCTGAGATGGCAGGCGTACTCACCGAGTGCCTTCAGGTCGGGAATTCGACCCTCGTCGTATTCGCGCAGCGGCATCGGACTGCCAGAGGCCAGCGCGTCGGCCAGCAGCATCGCGTCCTCCAGACCGGAGTTGACGCCCTCGCCTGTCGGCGGGATGACGGAGTGGGCGGCATCGCCGAGGAGGACGAGCCACCCGTCGTGGGACACCCGGGGGCAGCGCACAACGGCGCCGCTGAAGGGCGCCCGCCCGAAGAAATCCACATAGGCGTCGCGAGTGAGCAGGGGGAGGACGAGCGGGGCGTACTGCCGCAGGTGCCGACGCAGGGCGCTGATGTGGTCCTCCGTAGGTTCCGTCGACAAGAGCAGGGCCTCCGCTGGGTCACCCTTGATGGCCGTGACCGCAACGCACCACACGCCGTCCGGCAGCGTCGCGGTGTAGATACCTTTGCCCGTGAAGATGTGGTGCCAATTCGGATCCAGTCCGGGAGCCATTGCACCGGGTGCCGAGAACAGGACGCGGAACTGGACGCCCCAGTCATTCACCTCCGGGGCGAAATCAGCAAGCTGCTCGGCCATGCTCTGACGCGTCTTCGACCAGACCCCGTCACATGCGATGACCAGGCCGTTTCCCACCTCGACCGTGGTGGGTCCCGTGAACTGCAGGGTTCGGGAGGCCAGATCGATGGCCTCCAGCCTGTGACCGGTGCTGAGGGTGATTCGCCGGTCCTGTTGCGCCGCAGCCAGAAGGATGCCCGTGAGCCGGGCTCGGGTGGTGCCGACGATGGCGCCAGACCGCAACGACGCAAGCATCCTGCGCCCGGCACGGATCTTGAATCCCTCGACAAGTTCACCCTGCGCGCGCAACTCCTCGACCAGACGCGGATCGATACGCCGCAACGTCTCCTGACCACGCGGGTTCACCCCGATCGGGTAGCTGTTCGCGTCGGTCAGAGAAATGGCTTCCCGCGCCTCGTGGATTGTGACGCGCCGGTCCTGGGCCGCCAACAGCAACGCTGTGGCCAAACCGACCGGGCCGGCACCGATGATGTGGATATCTGGGTTGGCCATGGCCTGTCCTTGCCTTGTTGGAGTTCCTTCCCCAACTCTGGATGACATACTACTAGGGGTGCCTGGTGACCCTGGTGGAGTGGCTTTCAGGCCGCGGGACCCAAAACCAGGAACGAGGCGAACCGGCCCAGCCGTTCTCCCACGCCTTGACCGCGGCGGAGCACTTCTTGGGTCAAGTCCCTTCGAGTGGTGTTTTTCAGGCGGCGGTGAGGGGTGCGGGGCCCAGGCACAGCGAACGCCACCGGCCCAGGAATCAAGCGCGGCGGCTACTCCCCCAGTGACGGGAACCGGTCGCGCAAGGCCTGGGTGATGGTGACGATGACATCCCGCGGCTCTCCCTGGTTGAGAACCTCCATGCCCGATTCGGTATCCGCGAGGGGTTCGAGCGTCGCCAGCTGAGAGTCCAGCATCGCCGGTTTCATGTAGTGGCCGGATCTTTTCTTGAGCCGCTCCAGGTTCTCATCCTCCGGAAGGACCAGATGTATGAAGAACACCTCTCCTTCGGATTCTCGCAGAATGTCTCGATAGACCTTGCGCAGCGCCGAACACGCCACCACCGTGGAGCGTCCCCCCGACGCCTGCTCGGACATCCAGTCCCGCAGCGACCTCAGCCACGGCCAGCGATCGTCGTCGGTCAGCGGCTGGCCAGCGCCCATCTTGGCCCGGTTGGCCTCGCTGTGGAAGTCGTCCCCCTCGGCCATGGGAAGGCCGAAAGCGGCGGCGACACCCTGACCGATCGTGGTCTTCCCGGTGCCAGCGACACCCATGATGACAAGATGTACAGGCCTCATCCGAACATCCCCGCCCCGTAGAAAACGATCGCCGACAAAGCAAAACCGATGACCGAGATGGCGGTCTCCATCACGGTCCAGGTCCGCAGCGTGGTCGCGACATCCATCCCCATGAGACGTCCGACGAGCCAGAAACCCGAATCATTGACATGGGACGCCGCGACCGAACCAGCCGCCGTAGCGAGCACGATGGCAGCAAGCTGAACCCCATTGAACCCGCCAGAGGCCACCGTCGCACCCATCAGCCCGGCCGTCGTGACCAAGGCCACCGTCGCGGAGCCTTGCGCCACACGCAGGATCAGCGAGATCAGGAAGCAGGCCAGGATCACCGGGACGCCGATGCCACCGAGGGTGTTGGCCAAGGCGTCCCCGATACCGGATGCCCGCAGCACCCCGCCGAACATGCCGCCCGCCCCGGTGACCAGGATCACCGAACACACCGGCCCGAGCGCGCTGTCAAGGGTCTTCTCCAGGGCGCTGCCCTTCTCGCCGCGCGCTCTGCCCAGAACCAGCGCCGCCACCAGAACCGAGATGAGCAGCGCGATCGGGGTCTCGCCGATGAGACGCAGCGTCAGGACCCAGCTCGCCTTCGGGTCCACCCACCCCAACGCGCCGGCCATGTTCAGGCCCGTGTTGAGGAAGATCAGGCCGACCGGGACGAGCATCAGCCCGATGATCACCCCGGCGGAAGGCGGATCAGCCGGCTGGTCGTCGTCCTTCGTGCCTCCCGCCAGCAGGTCGGGAACGGGCAGCGGCCACTTCTTGCCCATCCGGGTTCCCAGAAAATAACCGGCGATCCACCAGGTGGGCAGAGCGATGACCAGGCCAATCAGCATCACGACGCCGACATTGGCCCCGTAATACTCACTGGCTGCGATGGGACCCGGGTGCGGCGGAAGGAAGACGTGCATCACCGAGAAAGCGCCCGCCGCGGGCATCCCATAGAGCAGCACCGGCGCCCCCAGCCGCCGGGCCGTGGCGAAGATGATCGGCAGCATGACGATCAGCCCGGCGTCGAAGAAGATGGGGAAACCGAAGATCAGCGACGCCACACCGAGCGCCAGCGGGGCTCTGCTCTCACCGAAGAGCCGGATCAGGGCGTCGGCCAGCGATTGTGCACCACCGGAAGTCTCAACCAGACGACCCAGCATGGCCCCGAGCCCGACGAGCAGGGCCACCGAACCCAGCGTTCCACCGAACCCACCGGTCATGGTGCTGACGATCTTGTCCACAGGAACACCCGTCGCCAGCGCCGTCGCCAACGACACGACGATGAGCACGAGGAAGGCGTGCAACCTGAGCCAGATGACCAGGACCAGGATGAGCGCGATGGCTCCTACCGCTATTCCCAGGAGTGGACCCACGCCGAGAGTCTGCGTCCATTCGTTCATGCGTCCTCCTTAACGCTGTGGCTGGCCACCATTCCACTACATCGGCCACCACTGGAACGGGGCCACAGCACGAGGACCACACCATGAGATGCGGGGAGCACCCGGGGCCTGTCTGACGGCGTGCGAGCCCCAGCGATGAGCCTGGCCGCTGCCGTACTCGACACCGATGGGCACCCGCCCACGGACGCCCGCGGGTCTGGACACCGCCAGGGAGCGGACGCCGCAGACCGCCCCCGGACCGGACCCCGTGACCTACCCAGGTTCGAGCCCACCCGGGACCTCGCCTCAGAGTTCGTCGTCGTCCCGGTTGAACCGGTCGATGCTGACGACCCCTTCCACCTCGCTCAGCTGAGTCATGACGACGGGCAATGCCGGTCCGGAACGGAATCTCATCCGGGCACGGACGAGCTGGCGTCCGCCGATCGTGTGCTGCCTGGTGCTTACCAAGGTGGTCTCGCAGCCGAGCGAGGTGGCGTGGGCCAGGATGTCGCGCAGCGCCCCGCGTCCGTCCTCGTAGGTGATCAGCAGCGTGCTGCGATCCCCGGACACCGGCAGGAGGCGCCCCAGCGGAGCGACGATGAACACTGCGACGAAGTGCAGGGCGGTCGCGAACACCGCCAGCGGGATCAGACCCGAACCACACGCCATGCCGATGGCCGCGGCCAGCCAGATGGACGCCGCCGTCGTCAGGCCACGGACCACATCGCGGTTGACGAAGATGACCCCGGCCCCGAGAAAACCGATGCCGGACACGATCTGCGCCGAGATCCGCGACGGGTCCCGGGTCACCTGATACTCGGCCAGCCCGATGAACCCATGCACCGAGATCAGGGTGAACACGCAGCTGCCCAGCCCCACCAGCGCATGGGTGCGGACACCGGCTGCCTTGTGCTGGAACTGCCGTTCCAGGCCGATGATGCTGCACAGCGTGAAGGCGAGCGTCACCAGCCCCAGCTCCAGCGGAACCTTGCTCCAGTCGAACAACACCGTCATCCACCCCCGTCGGTCAATACCCGCTGAGCATAGTGGTTCGATGCGCCACCGCCGACCGACAACCGGACGCGGCCACCCTCGACACCACCCTCGACATCACCTCGCGGCGGGTTCCGGCGCCCCGGCCCTGCCCGCATCACTCAAGCTTTGGGGGTGGTCTTCTTCCTCGTCGTGGTCTTCTTCGCTGCGGTTGTCGTCTTCTTCCTGGTGGTAGTGGTCTTCCGGGCGGGTTTCTTCGCCGGGCCCTTGGCGCGTTTCTCCGCGAGCAGTTCGAAGGCGCGTTCCGGGGTGATGGTCTCGGGTGAGTCGTCGCGGCGCAGGGTGGCGTTGGTCTCGCCGTCGGTGACGTAGGGACCGAACCGCCCCGACTTCAGCACAACGGGTTTTCCGCTGGCCGGGTCGGCGCCGAACTCCTTCAGCGGGGGCGCGGCGGCGGCGCGGCCGCGGACCTTGGGGGCGGCGTAGATGGCGAGGGCCTCATCGAGGGTGATGTCGAAGATCTGTTCCTCGCTGGTCAGCGACCGCGAGTCGCTGCCCTTCTTCAAATACGGCCCGTAGCGGCCGTTCTGGGCGGTGATCTCAACACCCTCCGGGTCCTTGCCGACCACCCGGGGCAGGCTCATGAGACGCTGCGCCGCGGCCAGGTCGATGCTGTCGAGGGACATCGACTTGAACAGCGACGCCGTCCGGGGTTTCACCGACTTCGGGGTGCCCTCCGGCAGCACCTCGGTCACGTAGGGACCGAACCGGCCGTTCTTCGCCACCACCATCCGCCCGGAATCCGGGTCGACGCCGAGTTCGCGTTCCTCGTCGAGGGGGCGGCTGAGCAGCTCCTCGGCGACTTCCACGGTCAACCCGTCGGGCGGCAGGTCGTCGGGAACGTTGGCGCGACGCCCGTCGGCGGCCTCGACGTAGGTGCCGTAGCGTCCGACGCGCACGTCAATGCCGGAGTCGCCGAGGGGGAAGGTCGACAGCCCCTTAGCGTCGATGTCACCGAGTTCGGTGACGAGCTTCTCGAGGCCTTTGGCGGTGTCCCCGTCGGGGCCGCGGTAGAAGTCGGTGAGCACCTTCAGCCGCTCGGCCCTGCCGTCCGCGATCTCGTCGAGCAGCTCCTCCAGCTGCGCGGTGAAGGTGTAGTCCACCAACTCGGTGAAGTGCTCCTCCAGCAGCCGGGTGACGGCGAACGCCAACCAGGTCGGCACCAGCGCGGAACCCTTCTTGAACACGTAGTCGCGGGCGGTGATGGTGCGGATGATTGATGCGTAGGTGGAGGGACGGCCGATCTCCAGCTCCTCCAGTTTCGCCACGAGCGAGGGTTCGGTGTAGCGGGCCGGGGGTTTGGTCTCGTGCCCGGCCGCCTTCACCTTCTCGGCGGCGAGTTCCTGACCCGCGGTGAGCTGCGGCAGCCGCGACTGCTTGTCGTCGCTGGCGGAGTCGTCATCGGTGCCGGCGACGTAGGCCTTCAGGAACCCGTGGAAGGAGATGGTGCGGCCCGATGCGGTCAGCTCGGCGCGTTCCAACGCGCCCGTCCCGACCCGCACCGGCGCGGTGGGGGCAGCGGAGATGGCGACGCTGACCTGTTCGCCTTTCGCGTCGGCCATCTGGGAGGCGAGGGTGCGCATCCAGATCAGCTGGTAGAGGCGGTGGGCGTCGCCGGACAGACCGGTGGCGTCGGGGTGGGTGAAGACGTCACCCGCGGGCCGGATGGCCTCGTGGGCCTCCTGGGCGTTTTTCACCTTCGAGGCGTAGATGCGGGGTTTCGGGGGCAGGTAGCGGGCCCCGAACAGCTGCTCGACCTGGTCGCGGGCCGCCGCGATGGCGGAGTCCGCCAGGGTGACGGAGTCGGTTCGCATGTAGGTGATGAAGCCCTTCTCGTAGAGCTCCTGGGCCACCGACATGGTGCGTTGCGAGGTGAACCCGAGTTTCCGGCCGGCCTCCTGCTGGAGGGTGGTGGTGCGGAACGGCTCGTAGGGACGGCGGGTGTAGGGCCTGGCCTCCACCTGGTCGACGCGGAAAACGGCGGCCTGGAGGGCCGCGGCGAGCGCGGTGGCGGTGGCCTCGTCCAGTACCACGGCGGACGCGTTGGTGGGCTGACCGGTGGAGTCGAAGTCGCGGCCCTGGGCGACGCGCACCCCGTCGAGGGAGGTCAGGCGCGCTGGGAAGGTGCGGGGATCGGCTTCGGCGCCGCCGTCGAGGGTCACGTCGAGATCCCAGTAACCGGCGGACACGAACGCGATGCGTTCCCGTTCCCGGTCGACGACGAGGCGGGTGGCAACGGACTGCACCCGGCCCGCCGACAGTTTCGGCATGACCTTCTTCCACAGCACCGGGGAGACCTCGTAGCCGTAGAGGCGGTCGAGGATGCGGCGGGTCTCCTGCGCGTCGACGAGGTCGGTGTCGAGCGGGCGGGGGTTGGCGACCGCCTCGGCGATGGCCGACGGCGTGATCTCGTGGAAGACCATGCGGTGGGCGGGCACCTTGGGTTTGAGTTCCTCCATCAGGTGCCAAGCGATGGCCTCGCCCTCGCGGTCACCATCGGTGGCCAGGAGGAGTTCGTCGGCGGCCTTGAGTTTCTGCTTCAGCTCCCGCAGCGTCGCCTTCTTGTCGGCGGCCACCACGTAGAGGGGGGCGAAGTTGTCGTCGATGTTGACGCCGGTTCGCGCCCACTTGAGTCCCTTGTACCTGGCGGGCACCTCGGCGGCGCCGGTGGGCAGGTCGCGGATGTGACCGCGGCTGGACTCCACCATGTAACCGTCCCCCAGGTAGCCAGCGATCTTCGTCGCCTTGGTCGGCGATTCCACGATCACGAGTCGCTGCCGCTTGTCCACCATGTGTTCCTGCCTCCCGTCTTCCGCATGGGAACAATAGCCCAAGGATCAATCCGGGAAGCACCAAAAGACCAAAGGGCAAGTCGCGGCTATGCGCTCTCGGAAGCCAGGGGCGTTTCGACGGGGCCGGAGGGCAGCATGACCTTCCCGGTCTCGCGGTAGCTGACGACGCCGGTGAAGGTTTCCTGGTATCTGCTCTCGGTGGTCACCGTCTCGCCGACGTTCTCGAAGGAGGTCGTGTTCACGTAGGTGACGGCCTTGTCGACGGTCTGGTTGTCGTTGAACAGGGAACGCAGTTTGACGTGATAGTTGCAGCGGCTGCTCCACGGGCCGTTCATGGTCAGGACGCTGCCCTGCTGACCGGAGACGTCGACCTTCAGCCGGAACCCGTCGACGCTCTTTCCAATGCCGTCCGCGACGACACGGGAGAGGCTGGCGTTCGGGTTCCGCGGATCGGCGCACTCCTCGATCACGCGGCTGTAGGCCCAGTCGGCGGAGTCGCGGGAGAACGTTCCCAAGGTGACGGTGTTCTTCATGACGACCCGGGACCCGGACGGGTAGTTCGTGTTCAGCCAGGAGCCGGGGACCGTGACATCCCAGTTGACCCCTTTGGAGTTGGAGGTGAGCTGTTCGGCCTGGCCGCCCGGTTTGCTCGCGGGCTGCCACGGGGCGGTGGGTTTGATGGAGACGGACTTGTTGTAGGGCAGGGGGACGGCCTGGGTCCTGCCGTTGAACCCGACCCCGGCGACCGCGGTGTCGGTGGTGTCGGCGACCTGAAGGGTGACGCGGATGGACCCCTTGACCTCCTTCTTCCTGCGGACCGCTTCCTTGAACACGCAGCTGACGGTTGAGTTCGTTCCCGTGTTGTTGAGGGAGCACTCGCCGGCTCTGGTTCCGTCGGCGGTGGTCATCGGTCTAAGGGCGGCGGTGTCCTGGAGCCTGAGGAAACCGGGAAGCTCGATCGTGAACTCATCGCCGAACGCCACCCGGGCGTTGGTTCCGTCGAAGTTGACGCCGAACTCCAGGTGGTCGCCCTGCCAGACCTCCTGGCGATCGGCGACGGGATTTCCCGACTGGTCCACGTGCTTGAGGACGGCGTCGGTGAAGACGATGTCGGAGTTGATCCTCGCCTGCGCAGGAGTCGCCCCGGCGACGAGGAAGGCGGCCAGCGTCGCGATTACGCCAAAAACCGTGGTTGCGACACGCCACCGCGATGTGCGCGAACGATCAAGCTGCATTTCCCCTCCCGGGTATTTCAACGCCGGAGAGTCCACGAAGGTTCCTGGCGACGATGAGCACCGCATGACTGACGATAACTCTTAAGACGGTTTTCGGGTAGTCCCCGCGAAGAACCTGCGCACTGGCCCCTCGCGAGATTCAAGGAAGCGGAGGTGGGCGCGGCTCCTTCCCCACCCGGATCCCGGCTGGACATCCTCTTCCCGCTTCTCGGGAGCCGCTTTGGGATCCGGACTGCGGCGGCACCTCGTGCACGCTCACGGGATTCGTTTCCGTGCGAAGAGGCCTGTCCACGAGAGGGGAAACGGGACAGGCCTCTTCGCGAGAGCCGGGGACCGGGGAGGTTCTCCCGGCGCCGGCTCTCTTTCGTCCTGCCGGACTCAGCCTTCGTGGCCGGTTCTGGGCAGTCCGGGTTTCATGGGCGTCGGCACCGCTTTGGGAGCCTTCGCGGATTCGGAGGGATCGACGGGATCAGAGGCCCCGGGATCAGCGAGCTCGGTCGGGTCGGGGGTCTTGGGACCGGGACCCGGGGACACCGGGGGCGCCGGAGGTGCCGGGGGTGCCGAAGGCCCACCGGCTGTCTTGGTGGCGTTGTTGGTCAGCAGGACGGGCAGGGTGGTCCGGTCGACGACGGTGAAGGTCGCGGTCCTGGCGTCCCCGCTGATGGTGACCCGGTTGTCCTCGGAGGAGAACTTCGGATCCCCCCAGGTGATGCCGGCGGCGGCCGGGTTGGCGGTGGCGACGTCCTCGGTGAGGGTGATCTCGGTGCCCGCGGGGAAGGTTACCGACGGGGTGGTCTGGCCGACGGTGACCGTCATCTTGGCCGGGTTGGCGGGAGCCTCCCAACCCGGGAAGTCCGCAGTGGTCTTGCCGTTCGGCAGCTTGTAGGCGACGGTGACGTCGAACTTCTGCCCGGCCGGGGGCACTGCGCTACCCGCGCTGGCCTTGGTCACCTGGAAACCGCCGAAGCCCTGGCGGTAGGAGATGGTGGCCTTGAACGACTCGAAGTAGGAGCGGGTGGCCACGTTGGTGTCCTTGTTCGCCTCCACGGCGTGCGCCTGGTTGCGGTATTCGTGGCCGGGGACGATCTTGCCGCCGCCGGTGAACTTGGTGTCGAAGTCGATGCGGTAGTTCTTGTCGGTGGAGAGGGGGCCGGTCACCTTGAAGGTGACGGTTTTGCCCTCGAAGGAGGCCTGGATGCCGTAGCCGTCCCGCTTGACCTTCCCGTCGGCGGTGGCGACGACGCGTTCGGTCTCGCCGGCGCCGTTCGGGCCGCCCTGGACCTCGACCAAGTTGATGCTGGAGGGGTCGGGAACCTCCAGACCGTCCTGAATGACGTCGGTGGCTGTGACCGGGCCGCCGTTCGGGTAGTTGGCCTTGAGCCAGGAACCGCCCAGCAGGACACGCCAGTTGATCCAGGTGCTGTTGGTGCCCACACCCTTGGCGCCCTTGACGAACTGGGTGCTGGGTTTGAACTGCACCGCCGGACGGAGGGTGATGTCCTCATTCCAGGGATGCGCGACGGTGTATTCCTTGCCGTTGATGGTGATGGCGCTGGAGGTCTTGTCGGTGGTGCCCAGGGCCAGCAGCTGGGCCTGGACCTTGCCCGCGACGTCGAGTTTGCCCGCTATGGCATCGCCGAAGGTACAGGTGATCCGGCTCCTGTCCACCTTGCACTCGCCGGCCTTGACGGTGGTGCCCTTCGAGTCGGTGTACTCGAGGGGTTTGACCACCTCACCGCGGGAGTTTCCACCATCCCGGTTGATGAAGGGTTCGGGTAGGTCGATGGTGAAGGACTGGCCCGGCTTGGGGTTGGCCTTGGTGGCATCGAAGTCGACGTTCAGGTAGAACCAGTCGCCTTTGTAGAGCTGGCGGCCAGGAGCGGGGATCGCCTCACCCTTGTCGGTGACATGGGTGAGGGTGACCGGCCCGAACTTGATGTCGGTGTTCTGGTCGGCATGGGCAGGGGAACTTCCGACGTTGAACAGCGCTGCGGATGCGACCACGAGGGCTGCGGCTGCGCTGACCGCCCGTCGCAGAAGCGAACGCGGGTGATTCATTGGTACCTCTTACTGACGGCATGGCCGGGAGAAACGACCTCCTCCCGGTTTGGCGAGTCGTTGAAGGACGAATCGCCGACGAAAGTATATGTAGTCGTCGACCTTTCAGCCAATTTGCCTGCTCAGAGGTGATTTCCCTTCCGCCACGCGGACACCGCGAGGCAGTTATCTTTCATCACTCATGCCGGTTTCGGAGCGCACCTCGGGGACCGATCTCCCCGCGAGGGGACCGGTCCGGTTCATGGGTGGGGTCTCAGCCTTGGGGCCAGGAGGGCATGGAGAGCAGAGTGAAGGTCGTCAACGCCTCGTGGGGGGCGACCAGGGCGCTGTAAACCCCCGCCTCGACGCGTCGCATCCCGCGTTCCTGCGCGGCGTGGGCGTCGTGCGCCAGGGACATGATCTCCCAGCGTTCACCGTCCTCGGTGATGCGCATGGCGCGCACCGGGATACCCTCCCAGGTTCCGTGGACCTTCACCACCCCGGCCTGGGCGATCCGGTCGAGTTCGATGACGATGCGCCGCTGGGCGCCGTTGTCGTCGCGGCGCAGCCCGATCACGTCGCGCAACGACCCGTCGTCGCAGAAGTTGAACTGCCCCGGGGAGAAGGAATCGGCCTCCTTGACGCGGAAGGCCTGCATGCTGAGCGGGTCGGGGCTGCCGGGCGGGGTTTTCGTGCCGTCGGGTTTCTTCCACCCCATGAACAGGCCCCGGTAGGTGGCGACGACCTCGGCGGGCGCTCCCCCGGATTCCCGTCGCAGGATCTGAGCGCCCGCGCGCAGGATCGTCGGGTCGACGTAGAGCCGCGCGGCCTGGGGGTCGCTGGGCAGGGCGACGACGCCGTCGCCGTTGAAGGGCGGCAGCTCCAGGAAGTCCCCCCTGGCGACTGCGCGCTCCTCGTCAGTGGTGCCGCCCATGGCGGGGTAGACGGTGTCGGTGGGCAGCAGCGGGAAGCGCAGGGTGTGGACGACGTCCGCTCCGGCCAGGGGACCGTCGGGCCCGTCGAGGTCGAGCGCAGCGACGAGATCCTTCGCGGGATCCTCGGGGTTGATCGAGTCCGCGGACACGGCGTAGCCGAAGTTGAGCGCGTACCCGCGCTCAAGGTATGCCTCGAGCAGGTCGGGGGCAAGAAGCTTCTCGAGCCAAGTCGTCATCGGATTCTCTCTCCGTCGCGGAAACCTGTTATCAGGATCATGTCACTTCTTGGCGCCGCGTTCAGAGAACGAGCATGTCGAACGGATGGACAGCAACTTCTCCAGTCGGGTTCACGCGGCAGCAAGGAAATGATAACGGCCGGGCCGGGAGTTCTTCCCCGGCCCGGCCGTTTACCGGATCGCTCGGTCAGCTGCCGGTCCTCGGCAGGCCGGGCTTCACGGGCGGTCTCCTCGTTTCCCGACCCGTCGGCGTCGGAGCACCGGGAGCGGTCGGGCTCACCGTGACGGTGGGGGCACCCGACGGGGTCGGGGCAGGCGAGCCGCTCGGGTCAACGCTCGGCGACGGCGAGACACTCGGGACACCGGACGGCTGCGACGACGGCGAGACGCTCGGAACACCGGACGGCTGCGACGACGGCGTGACGCTCGGAGCGGCCGACGGCGAGGCGGAGGGCCCAGGACTCGGGGCGGAATCCTTCGTGTAGGTGTTGGTCACATTCACCTTGACGGTGTCGTCCTTGACAACAGTCACAGCCTGACCCTTGTCAACACTCAACGAGTAACCATCACGCGGGGCAGGCACCTCGGAGACCACCTCACAAGTGGTCCCAACCGGGAACCTACCAACGACCTTGTCCACACCCGCGGTCACCGCGACGGTGCCCGTGGCGGCAACAGCTCCCTCATCATTCTCGCCCGCAGCGGAACACTTGTACTCAATGCCGAAGCTATCGGTGCCATCAGAACCACCATCAACAACAACCTTGGAAATCGCAAAGACACCAAGATCCTTCGTATAGGTGTTGGTCACATTCACCTTGACGGTGTCGTCCTTGACAACAGTCACAGCCTGACCCTTGTCAACACTCAACGAGTAACCAGCCCGAGCAGCAGCACCCTCATCCTCAGAAACCACCTCACAAGTGGTCCCGGCAGGGAACCTACCCACAACCTTCTCAACACCAGCAGTCACATCCACTACACCCTCGGCAGCAACACCACCCTCACCAGCAGCAGAACACTTGTAACCAACACTGAACGAGTCAGCCCCAACAGAACCACCATCAACAACAACCTTGGAAATCGCAAAGACACCAAGATCCTTCGTATAGGTGTTGGTCACATTCACCTTGACGGTGTCGTCCTTGACAACAGTCACAGCCTGACCCTTGTCAACACTCAACGAGTAACCATCACGCGGGGCAGGCACCTCGGAGACCACCTCACAAGTGGTCCCAACCGGGAACCTACCAACGACCTTGTCCACACCCGCGGTCACCGCGACGGTGCCCGTGGCGGCAACAGCTCCCTCATCATTCTCGCCCGCAGCGGAACACTTGTACTCAATGCCGAAGCTATCGGTGCCATCAGAACCACCATCAACAACAACCTTGGAAATCGCAAAGGCTCCACTTGGGGAGGCCTTGGTGGTGTTCATCAGTGAGACGGGAAGGGTCACCTGGTCCTCGACGGTGAAGGTGGCCTGGGTCTTGTCGCCGTTGATGCTCACCTTGTTGTTGGTCGACGAGAACACCGGGGCACCCCAGGTGATCCCGGGGGACGCAGGATCGGCAGAACCCGTGTCCTCGCTGAGGGTGACCACCGTTCCCTTGGGGAAGGTCGGCATGTACGGCGTGGTGCTCCCGACCGTCACGGTCAGTTTCGTCGGATTTTCAGGCGCCTTCCAGTCGGGATAATCCGCTGCCGTGGTGCCTGCGGGCAGGGTGTAGTTGACGGTGACGTCGAACTTCTGGCCCCGCGGCGGGATCACTTCACCCTGGATGTTCTTGCTCACTTCGAAACCACCGAAACCTTGCTTGTAGGTGACGATCGCCTTGAAGGACTCAAAATAGCTGCGAACAGCAGTGGGAGTGGTGTGGCCCGCCTCAACGAAGGTCGCGGCATTGGTGTACTGGAATCCGGGAGTCACCGTTTCGCCGCCCGTGAAGGGGGTGGTCAATTCCACCCGGTAATCCTTCTCCGGGGAAAGCGGTCCCTCGACCTTGAAGGTGACGGTCCGTCCCTCGAAGCTGGGGGTCACCTTGAAGCCGTCCAGTTCGCCGGTGCCGTCCCCCTTCGCGACGACGCGGTCGGTGGCCTTACCGGTGACGGGATCGCCGTACACCTCGACGAGCTGGACCGTGGAGGGGTCCGGCACCTCCATGCCCGCGCTGATGGTGTCCTTGATGGTGATGGGCCCGCCGTTGGGATAGTTGTTCTTCAGCCAGGTGCCCCCGAAGATGACGCGCCAGTTGATGGCCTTCGATCCGGACCCGACCCCGATGGCCCCCTTGACCGCCCTAGTGCCCGGGGTGAACGGCACGATCCCGGGCGCGACGATGTCCTCACCCCAGGGGTGCTGGAGCACGTGGTCCTGTCCGTTGATGACGAAGGTGCTGCTGGTCCTGGACGTGACCCCGCCTGCCACCAGCTGGGCCCGCAGCGTCCCCCGGATGTCGGTGCGCCCCCGCACCGCCTCATTCAGGGTGCAGGTGATCAGGCTGGCCTTGATGTTGCAGTCACCGACCTGGGTCGCGCCCACCATGAGGGGTTTGATGACTTCCCGCTGGGAGTTCCCCGCGTCGCGGTTCACGAATGGTTCGGGCATGGAAATGGAGAATGTGTCCCCCGGCTTGGGATTGGCGGCCGTCGCGTCGAAGGAGACGTCCAGGAAGAAGAAATTCCCCCGGATAAGCTGCCGCCCGGGAGGCGGCACGGGTTCCCCGGTCTCAGTGACATGGGTCAATGTCACCGGATCGAATTTGATGGCGCTGTTCTCCTCGGCACGCGCAGGCGTGTCGTGTGTTGGGATGCCCAACACGGCCACCACGAGAGCGGTCAGCACCGCGATGCAGCGCCGCCACGGCGACGACGTTCGAACCTCTGTCATGAATCCCCTCCTGAACCCCGCGATCCCGGAAAGCCACCCGGGAAAACACAATCACGGGCCAGCATAGGGGCAATCCTCAGCACCAGGAAAGCGGCGATGGAAACGCTCTTCTTTCGTCACTGCAAACATCCGGTCAAACACGACGAATGGGGTCTAACTTTCGGCTCGCTGGACGATTTTTTCTCAACCCGGTTGAGCCGGAATCACCATTTTGAAGCCGATTGAGCCAGCACGCGAGCGCCCCTCCCCCAAGTTGGTTGAGCCGGGCCGCGAGCGCCCCTCCCCCAAGTTGGTTGAGCCGGGTCGCGACGAAGGAGCGACCCGAGTCGAAACCACCCCGGACACCCACAAGAGGTTTCGACACGCCCCACTCGCTGACGCTCGCAGGCCGGCTCAACCAGCTTTGAGGCGGGACGATTTCGACACGACCAGCTCATCAAGCGAGCAGGCCTGCTCGACCAGCTTCCCCATTTCCATCCCCGCACCTTCCGCCATACACGGCGGACTCAGGTCTTGAGCAGCGCACCCGTGAGGAAGTCGACGGAGCGTCGCACCCCGGCGGGCAGGTCCGCCATGGCGCTGCGCCCGGTGGTGACCTTGACGATGTCGAGGTACAGCACGGCGTAGATGGCGTGGGCGATGTCCTCGAGATCGGCCGAGGGGTCTCGCGGCCTCGCCCGGTGGAGCAGCATCACCTGGAGGATGGCCTGTTCAATGCGCGATACGCTGCTGGTGGCCTCTTCCCGGTGCTCGACGCTGCCGAACAGGGCCTCGCGTTCATAGGCGAGCATGTTCTCGGGGTGGGTCATCGATTCCTCGACGAATGGCCGCAGGATGGTGACGATCGACTCGGCCATCGCCCGTCCCTCCGCCGCCTCCGACAGGCCGGCCTCGATGCCCTCGGTGAAGCGGCTGTTCATCACCGCGACGAGCAGCTCGGCCTTGGAGCCGGCGTATCGGAACAGGGTGCCCACCCCCACCTCCGCGGCCTCCGCGATCTCTGCCGTGGTCACCGCCTCGTAGCCCTTCTCTGCGAAGAGCCTGGTGGCGGCCTCCAGGATGCGTTCCTGCTTGGCCGTCTTCTTGCGTTCGCGCAGCGAGGTTCCCGGCTCAGGCGCCGGCTGCTGCATGTTCATCGTCATCACCTGGATCGTCACGGGACGTCATCGGACCTGTTTCCACGATACCATTTTGGAGCGTACTCCGAACGGAGTACAATCCGTTTTGTGAACGCCGCGGAGGGCGCGGCGTCGGATGGATGAAAGCTGGGCGACATGACTCGCAGGGCATACATGATCGGGGCGGGGATCGGGAACCTCGCCGCCGCTGTCTATCTGATCCGCGACGGCGGCTGGCGCGGCGACCAGATCACGATCCTGGGGCTTGAAACGCACGGGGCGAACGACGGCGCTGCCGTCAAGGAGTTCGAGGGTGAGTACGGGCACCGCCCGCTGGGCAATTCCGAGGGTTTCCTCAACCGAGGCGGGCGGATGCTCAATGAGGAGACCTACGAGAACTTCTGGGATGTGATGGGCAGCGTGCCGTCGCTGGACCAGCCGGGCAAATCCGTCACGCAGGAGATCCTCGACTTTGACCACGCTCACCCCACCAAGGACATCGGCAGGCTGATCGACTCCGAGGGGCTGCGTGTCTCGGGCCCCAAGGGCTACCGGCACATGCAGTTCACCAACAAACAGCGTCTGCTGTTGACCAGGCTGATGATGCTGCCGGAGTCGCGCGAGAACGAGCTCGACGACGTCTCGATCCGCGACTGGTTCGCCGAGACACCGGACTTCTTCGAGACGAACTTCTGGTGGATGTGGCAGACCACGTTCGCCTTCAAGGAGGTCTCCTCCGCGGCCGAGCTGCGCCGCTACATGAACCGCATGATCCTCGAGTTCTCCCGCATAAACACCCTGGAGGGGGTCACCCGCACGCCGTACAACCAGTACGAGTCGGTCATCCTGCCGCTGCGCGCCCACCTCCAAGGGCAGGGCGTCACCTTCATCACCAACCGCAAGGTCACCGAGTTCGTCTTCGCGGACACCCCGCTGCGCGACGAGATCATCGTCACCGGCCTGAGGTACGAGGAGGTGGACAACGACGACGCCGAGGGTCTGATCGAGGTGCGTCCCGAGGATCTCGTGTTCGACACCAACGGCTCCATCACGGACTCGACCTCAATCGGCGACCTGGACACCGCGATCGTCGAGGACCACCGTTACGCGCCGTCGGCCCTGCTGTGGAAGCAGGCCGCGGGACGGTTCTACAACCTCGGCCACCCGGACAAGTTCTTCAACGACCGGTCGCAGTCGGAGTGGACGAGCTTCACCGTCACCACCTCCGATCACGACCTCATCAACGAGATCTCCCGGCTGACCCGTCAGCTGCCCGGAAACGCGCTGAACACCTTCGTCGACTCCGGTCCGTTGATCTCCCTGGTGGTGCACCACCAGCCGCACTATCACGCCCAGACCCCCGAACAGGGAGTCTTCTGGGGGTATGCGCTCCACCCGCGCCGCCCGGGCGATTTCATCACCAAACCGTTCATCGAGATGACGGGGCGGGAGATGCTGCTGGAGACGATCGGGCACCTGGGTCGCATCGACGCCACCGCCCACCCGATCACGGATCGCGTCGACGAGCTGATGGCCACGGTGATCAACGTGGTGCCCGCCCACATGCCCTACGCGTCGGCCCTGTTCAACCGGCGCACCACGCTGGACCGCCCGAAGGTGGTGCCCGACGGGTCGAAGAACCTGGCGTTCGTCAGCCAGTTCGCCGAGATGCCGTTCGACATGGTTTTCACCGAGCAGTACTCGGTGCGGTGCGCGCAGGTGGCCGTGTACACGCTGCTGGGTCTGGACAAGCCGTTGACGACACTGCACCACTACGAGCGGGATCCGCGTGTGCTCGCCAAGGCGGCCAAGGTGATGTTCCGCTGAACGAGGGCGTCGGCTTGGTCCGCTTCCAGCCGCCCACGACCCTCCCCGACGCGGATTCGCCTGCCTTGCGGTCATCCGCCTGCGCTGTGGCGCTGGCCTTTGCCGGCACGGCAGGCATTTGCCCGCGAAGGCCAGCAAACCGGATCAGGGATGGGAAGTTTGGAGCGGGCGACGGGAGTCGAACCCGCCTCTGAAGCTTGGGAAGCTTCCATTCTACCGATGAACTACGCCCGCGCGTCGCTCAGTGACGGGGCCCAGTCTAGCGGAGGCTTGCACCCGATTGGCAAGCCGGGATGCCCCGGGGCACGGCGGAACCCTATGCTTACAGGCATGAACATCCTGGGCATTGACGTTGGCGGCTCCGGCATCAAGGGCGCTCCTGTTGACCTGACTCTCGGGGATTTCGCCGAGGCTCGGGTGCGCATCCCCACCCCGTCCAAGTCGAGCCCCAAGAACGTCGCGGCGGTGGTGGCGGAGATCATCGAGAACTTCAAGGAACAGGTCCCCGCCGACTCCCGAATCGGTTTGGCCATTCCCGCCCCCGTCGTGCACGGAAGGGTGCCGTTCATGGCGAACCTCCACAAGTCGTGGGCGGGAATTGATGCCTCCAAATTCTTCGAGGATCATCTGGGGCGCCCCGTCACCCTGGTCAACGACGCCGATGCCGCCGGGCTGGCGGAGGTCCACTACGGCGCGGCGAAGGGCAACGACGGGCTGGTGATCATGACCACCCTGGGCACCGGCATCGGCAGCGCCATCATCCATCGCGGGGTGCTGGTGCCGAACGCCGAGCTGGGGCACGTGGAGCTCGACGGTTTCGACGCGGAGACCCGGGCGGCCTCCTCCATCAAGGAGAAGGAGAAGCTCAGCTACAAGGCGTGGGCCGTTCGTCTGCAGCGCTACTACAGCCACATCGAGATGTTGTTCTCCCCGGACCTGTTCGTCGTTGGAGGTGGGGTGTCTAGGGATTCGGAGAAGTTCCTGCCCCTGCTGACTCTGCACATCCCCATCGTCCCGGCGAAGATGCGCAACCGGGCGGGAATCATCGGCGCAGCCCTCGCGGCACAGGACGCGAACCTGCACCCCGGCCACATCTGAGCTGGTTGAGCCGGACGCTCCCTCCCAAAGCTGGCTGGGCCAGCACGTGGGCACCCCGTTCTCCCGAAGCTGGTTGAGCCGGGGCGTGAGGAACGAACGTCCCGAGTCGAAACCACTCTTGAAGCTGGTTGAACCAGCACGTGAGCGCCCCGCTCTCCCGAAGCTGGTTGAGCAAGCACGTGAGCGCCAGCGAACGGCTGAGTCGAAACCACCCGGCGACCAAGAAGCAGACCCGACTCCAGTCCCCTTCCCAACCCCGAACCCCTCCTCCTTGTGCCCGAAACGCTGGCAGAGAACGGTTCAACGTCGTGTGGCGACGTTGAACCGTCGAACCTCCGTGATTCGTGTACGGGAAGAGCAGGGCGGAGTGAGGTGAGGTGAGGGGGGTCGGGGGTTGGCTGGGTCTGCTGTTTGGGATCCGGTGGTTTCGACACTACCGGCTCGCTGATGCTCGTGAGGATCGGCTCAACCAGCTTTGGGACCACTCAGGCGGCGACGAGACCGGTGAGGATCAGGGCGATGATGGCCACGCCCAGGATCACGCGGTAGATGAGGAAGCCCGTGAACTTGTTGGAGGAGACGAACTTCAACAGCCAGGCGATGGTCGCGTAGGCGACCACCCCGGAGACCACGGTGGCGATGATCGTCGGCCCCCAGCCGATTGAGGCGTCGGCGATGTGTTTCCCAGCGGTGACGGCCTCCAGGCCGCCGGCGGCAACGAGAGCGGGAATGCCCAGGAAGAAGGACAAGCGGGTGGCCGTCACCCGGTCGAAACGCAGGAACAGGCCGGCGGAGATGGTGGCACCCGAACGGGAAATGCCCGGGAAGACCGGGGAGAGGGCCTGGAAGCAGCCGATGATCAGGGCGTCCTTGATGCTGACGTCCTTCATGCCCTTGGTGAGGTTCTGCTGGCGGTCGGCCAGCCACATGGCCGCGCTCCACAGGATGAGCGCCCCGGCGATGACCCACATGGAACGAACCGGACCCTCGATGAAGTCCTTGAGCAGCAGCCCCACCGCGGCCACCGGGATCGAACCGAGGATCACGCCCCAGCCCAGCGTGTAGTCGGGGTCCTGCCTGGCTGCCTTGTTGGCCAGGCCCTTGAACCACGCCACCACGATCCGGACGATGTCCTTCCAGAAGTAGATGATCGCGGCAAGGATGGCGCCCACCTGGATCACCGCGGTGAAAGCCGTCATGCCTTCCGAGCTGATCTCGTAGCCGAGCAGCTTCTCGACGATGTTGAGGTGTCCTGTGGAGGAGATGGGAAGGAACTCCGTGATCCCTTCGACGATGCCGAGGATGACGGCGTGCAGCCAGTTCATGGGTCTCCTGGGGGTCGGGCCGGACAGCAGCAGGCCCGAGGCTATCACCCGGGCCGGACGAGCCGAAGCGGCGTCAGCGCCACGAGACGAGGGGCCCGGCTGGGGTTCGGGTTCCTATGTGTTTCGCGGGAAGCGCCGAAACACGGATTCAGTCGAACAGATAAGGCATGACTCTGCGCACTGCTTCCTCAACCGCATTCCAAATTTCCACCATTACCCGTGAAATCTATAGCAGTCCACTCGTTACGAACCATCAAAAAACTGTCAGTTCCCATTGAGAAATGTGCTCTCCCCAGCGGGCCGGGGTAGGCATGGTACGTAGAGCGCCCGTGAACAGCGCAGTGATCATTCCAAGAAGCATAAGAGCAGCCAAAGACACTGTCACGGCCTGATATCCCCAATGCTGCATTGCCCATCCTGCGATCAATGTCAGCATCGAGAGAAACCCGAAATTTAGCAATTGTTGTGCAGCCGTGACTCGCCCCAGCTTGTCTTTACCCACGAGCACGTTGAAGAAACTTGTCAAGACAGCACCACCGGCCGGCAGCGGGACCAGCGCGACAGCAACCGCCGCTGCTTGAATCCAGATATCAGGAGCCAGAGCAGCAACCATAAACCCGGACGCCATTACTGCCACCATAGTAATCACGATACACCCAGAAGGAACGCGACCGATCACCCAAGATGCCGAGACGGCACCGATAAGCATGCCCAACGCCGCTGCCGCATTGACGAGCCCAGCCGTAAGGGTCTGTGATCCTGCGTTCGAAATCTTCAGCACCGTCAAAAATAGAAAACAATTTCCCGCTCCCGCTGAGACAACTGCAATCAACATCACCCTGCGCTGGAAGGGATACCGCAGAATCCACTTCAAACCGCCGAGGCAATCACGCCACCCCGGGCGCTCAGAAGCATCACCGGCTTCACCTCGTTTCCAGTAATTTTTAATTCTGGACGCTGTCACTGCCCCCAAGATACTCAAGACGGCACCAGCAAGGAGAGGGAAAACTCTGTTCAATGTCATTAAAATCCCTGCCGTCGGTCCACTGGCCAAGTGCACCGCCGAGTCTCGAGCAGAATTGTTGGTCATTGCTCGAGGCAGGACCTCGTCGGGCACCAACCCCCGCAACATCGCATTGGAGGTTCCGTCAAGCAGACCCGCCTGAAGCCCAAGCATCAAGGCGATCACCGTCAAAGCCACCAAATTTAAGCCGATGGCCAGATCGAACATCCAAGCTGCAGTCAAAATCGTTGCTGAGATAAATCCATTTATCACCATCAAGAACCGGCGGTCATACCGATCTTGAATCACACCTCCAGCAATCCCGAATATGGTTTGCAATGCTATCAAGATTGCCGAAAAGGAACCAGCCAATCCCTCCGACCCCGTCACACCGAGAGTAATGAGCGGAAGGGCAAACAATGCAATGTTCTTGGAGAAGGCCCCACTTGTATCAGCCGTGAACCACCAGCGATAACTCGCGTCGCTCCACAGGGAATAACTCGGCATTTTCCCATGAGCCGATGTTGAGTTATTCACGATCACTCCTACCTCCAACACAATGCTTCTTTGACCGCAAAACGGGATCGTGGGGCGTTCGATCTCCGACCACCCCACGATCAACGAAAATCACAAGATAATGATGATGACCACCATGTCGCGCCTCTTCCTCGAGCAGCCCTCAGCTCCCCTAGCTGAAACGGCTGATCCAAGAGATCAGGTTACGTTGAGTCCCCATGGACGTCAATCCCTAACTTTAGTTAATACGTTTTCCTCGGACGATCCGGATGAACCCAGAGGTTTCACAAACGCGTCGGCGAGGATGATCGCCCACGATTTCTCAGTCGCTGTCCCGGTTTGGTCTCGGGCAGGCGCCGCTGGATCGCCAAGGAGATCAGCGCCGCCGTGACCTGCTGGAACAGGGTGGAGATGATGACGGGAAACATCGTCGCCGCAGGGAAGAAGGCCGCAGCGATCACCGCACCGGCGTTGATGTTGCGCATCCCCGACCCATAGATCATCGCCACCGTGACCGCCCGGCCCTGCCCCGTCAGGCGCGCCGCCAACCAGCCGAACCCGTAACCGGTCAGGGAGATCAGGAACATGACGCCCGTGATCACCAGGAGCATCGGGTCGAGGGTACGCACGATCGGCGCGATGCGCGTCGAGGACGCCAGGATCACCACGACGATCCCGAACTTCACCACCATCTGCAACCAAGGAATGAGCCTGCCGCTCACCCTGCCACCCGTCGCCTCGTTGAAGACGACGGCCAACACCGACGGCGCCAGCACCATCACCACCATGCTGC
Source organism: Arachnia sp. (assembly GCF_057238465.1). NCBI lineage: Bacteria > Bacillati > Actinomycetota > Actinomycetes > Propionibacteriales > Propionibacteriaceae > Arachnia > Arachnia sp. The sequence continues at coordinate 6,636 of NZ_DBHHFZ010000018.1, read as the reverse complement.
GCATCAGCTCAACGGAGTCCACGGAGACGTGAGCCCCGGTCAGGAACTCCACCCCGAAGGGAAGCAGGACCGGGGTCAGCACCGCATCCACGAACACGGCGACAAGCCCGAGCGTCAGATCACCCCCACAGATCGCTATCCACGCAAACCCCGCGCTCGCCGTCGGGACCAGGAACTCCAGGACCATTCCCGCGGCGATGTCGGGACTACCCGCGAACCCCAGCCGGGCCACCGCCCACGCGACGACGGGCATCACGACGTGAAGGATCCCAAGAATCAGGAGCAACGGCAGTGGATGACGCAACGTCTCGGCGATACTCCTGGCCCGTAGGGTCGAGGAACCGGCGAAGACGATGACGAAGAAAACCGGCGCGATGGCGGGCAACAGGACCCCGAACTGCCCGGGAAAGAGCACCGCCACGACGATCGCCAACGGGACGACGAAGGGCATGAGGGCCGAGAACCGGCGGTTGAGTTCGTGCGCTGTCATGATGATGCCCCCATCCTTGCACGCCAACCACCAAGAGAAGGGGCGAGTGGGAACATCGCGTCGGATCCCCAAGGACTCGTGGCCGGGTCTGCTTGTCAACCACCGGGTGGTTTCGACACGGGCCGCTCGTTCCTCGCAGCCCGGCTCAACCAGCTTGAACTTGAAGAAGACACCACTCTCCCTGTTCACGAAACACTGAAGAGAAACGGTTCGACGTCGGGTGGCGACGTTGAACCGTCGAACCTCCGCGATTCATGCACGGGAAAGGACGTGAATCGCTACAGCTTCACGGTCGGGTCCACCTGCCGGGCACCGGATGGTTTCGACACGGGCCGCTCCTCCGTCGCAGCCCGGCCCAACCGGCTTGGATAGAGGAAAGTTGGTTGAGCCGGCCTGCTCGCTCTGCGAGCTGGCCTCGTCGAAACCATCTCGCGCATGTCCGAAAACTTGTTGCCAGGTTCTGACTACCGGGCACCGGGTGGTTTCGACACGGGCCGCTCCTCCGTCGCAGCCCGGCTCAACCAGCTTGGCCATTCCAAAGACCAACCGGCTCTCCCCGGGCCTCACGGATCTGCGCCGGTAGTTTGGGGGCATGTCACTACCCGAAGAGCTGATCGCAGACCTCGACGTGATCCGGGTCACCCCGGTCCATGGCGGGGACATTGCACGGGCCTACCGAATCGACACCCCCTCCGGGCCGGTGTTCCTGAAGACACATCCCTCCCCCACCCGGATGCTGTTCGAACGCGAGGCACGCGGTCTGCGGGCTCTGCGGGAGGCCGCACCGCCGGAGCTGCGGGTTCCCGAGGTGCTGGCCGCCTCACCCCGCGGGTTGGTGCTCGAATGGATCGACGAGGGTGGTCGTGGTCCCGACACCGAATCGGCGCTGGGTGTCGGTCTGGCCTGGTTGCACAGCCTGCCCGCGCCCCATTTCGGCGGTCTCGACGGCGACACGTCGGGATATCTGGGTTCCGTAGAGGTGGACCTGACCCCGGCGTCGTCGTGGTCCGAGTTCTACCTGGAACGCCGGGTGCTGCCGCTGACCCGGCGGGCCGTCGCGGAGAAACGGGTTTCGGCCGAGGCCCTGCGACTGCTCGATGTCCTCTCCTCCCGCGTCGACGAGTTGTGCGGCCCACCCGAACCCCCGTCGCTGGTCCACGGCGACCTCTGGGCGGGCAACCGCCTGGTGGATGTCGCAGGTGCCAACTGGCTCATCGACCCTGCCGCGCACTACGCACATCGCGAGTTCGACCTGGCGATGATGGCGCTGTTCGGTGGTTTCGGGGCGGAGGCGTTCGCCTCCTACGACGAGACCCACCCGCTGGCCGACGGCTGGCAGGCACGGATTGCCTGGCACCAACTGACCCCGCTGCTGGTGCACGCCATCCTGTTCGGCGGCGGCTACGGCGCCTCCGTGCTGTCGACGCTGCGACGACTCGCCGCCTGAGAGAGGGCATCCGTGAGGTGGCTTCGACACGAGCCGCTCCTTCGTCGCAACCCGACCCAACCAGCTTCGACAAGACCCGCCCCTCCCCAACTCCGAACCCGCCCCCTCCCCTTTGTGCACGAAACGCGGGCGGAGAACGGTTCAACGTAGTGTGGCGACGTTGAACCGTCGAGCCTCCGCGAGTCGTGTACGGGAAGGAGCGCAGGCGCGGTGGCCCGGCCGGCTGATTCTCACGACTAGCTTCCGCGAGTCGTGTACGGGAAGGGGCACGGACGCAGTGGCCCGGTGGGGTCCTGGTGTTCAACGACCCCCGGGCCCAGGAACTGGTGCTGGGCGCGAAGGGGGGCGGCGAAGGTGATCTCCGGGGCCGTGACCCCGCTGTCCCTTCAACAGGTCTCGAGGAAACGCGAGGAAATGAGACGGCCGGGATCCGGGCAGATCGAATCCCGGCCGCTTCCGGATGGGGCTCCAAGTACATCGGTGGAGTTCCCCGACTCGCGGTCCTGCACAACGGTGCCAGAACCGAGGATGTGGGAAGGTTCCGCGGTCGGACAATGCCGAGAGCCATTCGCGAATCCCACTGTCAGGCCACGAGTTTCCGGTTCCTCAGCCGCAGGACGATGTCGGCGGCCTTGGCCACCTGTTTGCTGTGCGTCACGACGATGACGCACTTGCCCTTGTCGTGTGCGGCGGTCTTGAGAATGTCGATGATGTCGCTGGCGGTGTCCTCGTCGAGGTTGCCGGTCGGTTCGTCGGCGAGAATCACGGGGGCGTCGGAGACCAGGGCCCGGCCGATCGCGACCCGCTGCTGCTGGCCACCCGAGAGTTTCATGACGTTGCGGTTGATCTCCTCCTTCTCCAGTCCCATCTTCTCCAGCACCCCGGCGTCCGCTCGGTGATTCACCAGGCGAAGGTTCTCCAGGGGAGTCAGGTAGTCGATCAGATTATAGTTCTGGAACACCAGCGACACGTTACGTTTGCGGTGTTTGGGGAGTCCTTCTTCGGAAATGTCCTTGCCGTTGCAGAGAATCTTCCCGCTGGTGGGGACATCCAGCCCGGCGAGCAACCCGAGCAGCGTCGACTTGCCCGCCCCGGAACCACCGAGAATCGCGTAGAACTTGCCTCCCTCGAACTCGATGGTGACATTTTCAAGGAGTTTGCGCGCCATCTTTTCGTAGGCGTAGTTGACCTTTTCCAGCGCAAGAACACTCATCTGTGATTTCCTAACTCATCTTGGAGAGAATCTGCTTCGGCTTGAGCCGCAGCATCGGGATCATTGCGACCACCGCCGACACCAGGACGACGGCGTAGCCGAGCAGCCAGGCGCGTCCGAGGTCGAACGCCGAGGCGGCGGCGAAACTGGGGGGTGGGACATTCACACCGGACTGTCCGTCCTCCGTCCCCGCGGCCTGCCCGACGACGAAGTCACCGAGCATGCGGGAGACCTGATCTGAGGCGAGGGCCGCCAGGCCACCCGCGGCGAGCGCGATCAAGGTCAGCTCGATCAGGAACTGCGCCAGCAGTTTTCCCTTGGATGTGCCGACCGACAGCAGGATCCCGATCTCGTGGACCCGGCCCCGCACCCAGAACACCAGCACGAACACCAGGATCGCGACACTCGCGAGGCTCACCCCCGCCAGCATCAGGTTGAGCAACCCCTCGACGGTGGCGATCCCGGAGAGCACCCCGGAGAAGGTTTTGGCGTTGTCCTCCACCTGGAAGGTGTCCCAGGGCAGCGACAGCCCCTTTGCCCGGGCGATCGTCGCGCCCAGTTCGTCGGCGCTCGCGACCAGGTACTGGGCCTCGGTGAGTCCCTGCCCGGCGGCGAGTTCCCCGCTGGAGGCCAGATCGGTGTAGAAGGTGTTCTCCGCCATCTCCGAGGGCAGCGACGCCTTCCCGCTGGTCCCGGTGAACAGGCCGACGATGGTGACCGTCACGGACTTTCCGTCACGGCTCAGCGTGACCCGGTCCCCCACCTTCAGGCCGTTCTTCGCCGCCAGTTCCTGGTGCATGATCGCCGAGTTCTGGTCGCCCTCGGCGATGTGGCGTCCCTCGACGAGGGTGTACTGCTTGGCGGCGAAACCCTGGATCAGGTCGCTGCGGGTCACCCCCGTGACACCCGCCTCGGGCACCACGTCACCGGAGAGTTCCACCCCACTGGCGGGCATCTCGACGAGCTTGAGATCCGATGGCGTGGCGGTGAGGCCGCGCACATAGTTGTGGCCGGTTACCCCTTGCACCCCGCTGACGGATTGCGCATCGGTGAGGCTCAGTTCCCCGGCGCCGGGACGAACCACGAACCCGGCGGGTACCCCACGGCTGACGCTTTCCCGGAGGGCCTGCATGGAGCCGCGGACGCTGGCCTCCGCCACCAGGGCGGTGAAGATCACCGTCATGATGAGAAGCAGCACCACGCTCTTCCCGATTCGCCTGCTGACCGACAGCCAGGCGCGTTTCAACAACAAAGACATCGCAGGCGCCTCAGGACAGCTGGGTGAGCAGGGCCTTGGGCTTGGCACGCAGCGTCGGGATGGATGCGATCAGCACCGCGACGCAGACCAGAGCCAGCGAGATCCCGCACACCAGGAGCCACTGCCCGGTATCCAACATCACCTGGACGTGGTCGAGGGTCTTGCCGGACAGGGCCGATTCGTTGTCGGCACCGAGGTTGCTGCCGAGTTGCGCGGCCATTTCCTTCGACGTCGACTTCGCGGCCTGGGAGACCAGTTGGTTGCCGATGAACTGGGCCGCACCCTGGGCCGCGAACCACGCCGTCCCGAAGGCGGGGATCGCTATCAACACCAGCTCCAGGATGTGTTGGGTAACGATCCCTGGTTTCGAGGTGCCGACCGCCAGGAGGATCCCGGTCTCGCGTCGTCTTTCCCTGGCCCACAGCCACAGCACCAAAGAGATCACCACCACACCGAAGATGACCGTGGCCACGACCATCGTGTCAACGAGCTTGTAGATGCTCTGAACCGTGCCCGTGACCCCCGCGAGGATCTGGTTGGTCTTGGAGAGCTGGAAGTTATTCCAGTCCACCCCCAGCTGACCGGCCTGCTTCATCACCTCGTCGAGTTTGCCGGCGGATTCCACGAAGAAGGTGGCGTCCTGGTAGATCTCCTTGCCGTCCTCGTGTTTGGCGAGTTGTTTCGCGGTGTTCACATCGGTGTAGACGAGGTTCTGCACCAGTTCGGCGCGTACCCGTGCGGGTTTGACGTTTTCCCCGGAGAACAGCCCGACGATCTCGACTTCCACTTCCTCGGTGGACTTGTTCACGTTGTCGGCGTCGTTCGGGTTCGCCTTCAACTTGAGTTTGTCGCCGACCTTCAGGCCGTTGGCCTTGGCGAGATCCTCGTGAATGATCGCCTTGTTGACGTCGGATTCATTGACGTGACGTCCTTGGGTCAGTTTCAGACCACCGGAGCGGAAGTTCACGTCCAGCTCGCTGTTGTTCTCCCCATAGCCGGTTATCAGGTTTCCGAAGAGTTTTTCCTTCTGGGCGTCGTAGTCGCGCTGGGAGTTGGGGAGTTTCAGCGCATTCGCGTCCACCAGGTCGGCGGTCACCGACATGCGACGGAGGTAATCGGTCACCCCGGGCAGGGCACGAATGGCGTCGATGTCGGGGGCCTTGACGACTCCACTGCCCCGCGGGGTGCCGGCGTTGTTCTTCCGGTTGTTCTCAAGGGTGAAGCCGGCCTTCAGCTGCTGACCGACCTGCGACGCAGCCGCATCCGTGGAACCTTTCACGGCAACCATGCTCAGCATGACCGTAGACAGGCAGAGCAGGATGCCGAACATTATCAGTGTCTTCAGTTTCTTGCGCACCACGAAGCGCCACGCACAGGTCAGGGCCCGCATATCCTTTTCTCTCTCGCTCACTCCCGGGTCACGCGACCAGAATGCCCTGATCCACGCAACTTCCATCAGCCGCACAGGTCGGCTCCAACAAATTCCAGATTCGCGAACATCTTCCTCGCGACGAGCGGTCGGACGCGGAACGCCGGATTTCCTCGGAGACTGGCTCCCCAGCACCTTGCCGGGTGATTTCCCGTCGGACCCACTGACCCGGTCGTCCCCGTGGTCGGAATCGTTCACGATCTGGCTGGGAGCCTAGCACCGCAACAACTACCGGGGCAGAGGCCGGAAAAGACCAATGAATTGCCTTCTACAACCCAGGTCTTGGTCCGGTTGACCCCGGAAAACCGGGGTCCAACGGCCCCTCAGGGGCGGGGGCGGACCCAGCAGGCCCGCCCCGGATAGGACCACGGTAGGAGTCGCCCCGCAGAACCGGGCCGAGGGACCGATCCACTACGACCAGCGGTAGGAGGAAAACAGGCGAGGAGCCCACGGGATTTCACACCACAAGCCGCCTGAGAGGGCACCTCCTTTCCCGAAGCCGGTTGAGCCAGCACGTGAGCACCCCTCCCCGAAGCCGGTTGAGCCAGCACGTGACCGCCCCTCCCCGAAGCCGGTTGAGCCAGCGCGTGAGCGTCAGCGAACGGCTGAGTCGAAACCAGCTTCGGAAAGACCCGCGCCCCTCCCCAACTCCGATCCCCTCTTCTCTTGTTCACGAAACGCGGGCGGGGAACAGTTCAACGTCGTGTGGCGACGTTGAACCGTCGAGCCTCCGCGATTCGCGCACAAGGGGGCAGGGCAGGACGAGGCGGGGCGGGGCAGGGCGGGATGGGGCGGGGCG
>NZ_DBHHFZ010000017.1:0-63746 GCF_057238465.1 Arachnia sp. | reverse complement strand
AAGGCAAGCGGACGGGGGTAAGGCAGGCGGATGGGGGTAAGGCAGGCGGAAGGGGGGGGGCTGCTTCAGGAAAGGCCGAGGGCTTGGAGCATGGGTATGAACTTGGCCTCGGTCTCGGCCAGTTCGGCCTGCGGGTCCGAGTCCGCGACGATCCCGGCGCCCGCGAACAGGCGGATCTCCTCGGGGTGGGCGGGGTTGATGAACCCGCCGCGCAGGGCGATGGCCCATTCGCCGTCGCCGTCGGAATCCACCCAGCCGATGGGGCCGGCGTAGCGTCCCCGGTCCATGGATTCCAGCTCCGCGATGACCTCCCCGGCGAAGAAGGTGGGCGTGCCGCAGACGGCCGCCGACGGGTGCAGTGCGCCCGCCAGCGCCAGGGAGCTGATGTCGGGTTCCACCACGCCGGTGATGTCGGTGGCCAGGTGCATGACGTTGGGGAGGGTCAGCACGGAGGGGGCCTCGGGCACGTTCATGGCCGCGCAGTACGGTTCCAGGGCCTCGGCGACGGAGGCGACCGCGAACTCGTGCTCGGCTATGTCCTTGCCGGACCCGGCGAGCTGTTCGGCCCGGCGGAGCGGATCGGTGTGGCCGGGGTCCAGGGAGACGGTGCCCGCCAGGACGCGGGACGTGATCAGGGTGCGGTCGCGGCGGACCAGCAGTTCCGGGGTGGCGCCGACCATGCCGTCGACCAGGTAGTTCCAGGCCATCGGGTAGGCCTGCAGGAGTCTGCGCAGCACGTGGCGCGGGTCGATGGGGCCGTCGGTGACGGCCCGCAGGGAGCGGGCCAGCACCACCTTGCTGATCTCACGGGCGCGGATGCGTTCCACGGCCTTTGCGACGATGCCCGCCCAGTCCGGGCCGGACAGGCCGTCGGGGGCCAGCCGGACGTTCTCGGGGGGTGTGACGGGTTCGCCCCTGGCCGGCAGGTCCAGGCTGAGGCGGCCCTCGCTGATCCTGGTCATCCAGGCCTGCCCGCCGCGCCTGCCGATGATGGTTTCGGGGACGATCAGCACTGATCGGACGCGGGAACGATCCGGGTCGAAGGTGAAGGAGCCAACCGCCAGGGGGCCGGTGCCCCAGGCCCCCGGCAGTTCCGAGTCGTGGTCGGTGTGGGCACTGACCTCGCTCCACCAGACGTCAGCGGCGTCGGGGGAGTCGGTCTCGAAGCGGGCCACCTCGCCCAGCGTGACGAAGCCCTCGCCCCTCCTGAGGAACGCGGTGGCCCGCTCGGGGGTGAGGAATTGCGCGAGATCCCCCGGATCGTCGATGGCCACGGTCGTTGCGCGCAACCGTTTCGTCGCGAAGTCAAGGCTCACCCGGGGAACGATAGCTGAGGGGGGCTCAGGGAGGCCAGACGGACCAATCACCGAGATTGGGACATCGAGTCGGATAGGCGCGAATAACGAACGCTTTGCGTTGTCAAAAAACGGTGTATCGCCCCTAGTCGGAGGGGGTTTGCGGGGCATCTCGGGCTGGTTGGTGAGAAGGCTGCGTCACCCCATAGACTGAGGCCTGAAGTCCGGCTCAAAGCGACACGAACCGGGTTCCTGATATGCAAGGCGAGGAGAGTCGAATGCCAAAGGCGGAAGCCGACGTCATCGTCGTCGGTGCGGGCCCCGGTGGATCCGCGGCAGCGGCAAATCTGGCGCGGCGGGGACTGGGTGTCCTGCTGCTGGAGAAGACCCACTTCCCGCGGGAAAAGGTGTGCGGAGACGGGTTCACCCCCCGCACCACCCGGGCCTTGGTGCGCCTCGGCATCGACACCTCCGAGAAGGCCGGCTGGCTCCACAACAAGGGGTTGCGCGTCTACGGCGGGCGGGTTGAACCCTTCCAGCTGGACTGGCCGAAGCTGGCCGACTTCCCCTCCTACGGGCTGGTGAGGAAACGCGCCGACTTCGACGACCTGATGGCCAGGCACGCCGTCGGTTGTGGGGCCGAACTGGTCCAGGGGGCCAACGTGACCGAGGCGGTCCTGGATGACCGAACCGGCCGCATCGTCGGGGTGAGGACCCGGGACGGCAAGGAGTACCACGCCCCGCTGGTGGTGGCCGCCGACGGCAACTCCTCGCGCCTGTCGGTTTCCATGGGGCTGAACAAGCGTTCCGACCGCCCGATGGGGGTGGCCTACCGCGCCTACTACCGTTCCCCGCGCAGCAACGACGACTACCTCGAGTCGTGGCTGGAGCTGTGGGACGGCAAACCCCGCGAATCCACCCTGATGCCCGGCTACGGCTGGATCTTCGGAATGGGGGACGGCACCTGCAACGTCGGCCTCGGTGTCCTCAACACCTCCAGGTCCTTCCAGAAAACCGACTACCGGGAACTGATGAAACGCTGGCTCGCCAACACCCCCGAGGAGTGGGGTTTCCGGGAGGAGAACCGGCTCGGGAAGATCCAGGGGGCGGCCCTCCCGATGGCCTTCAACCGGCAGCCCGTCTACGGTCGCGGCCTGCTGCTGGTGGGCGACTCGGGCGGCATGGTCAACCCCTTCAACGGCGAGGGGATCGCCTACGCCATGGAGTCCGCGGAACTGGCGGCCGACGCCATCGCCCAGGCCCATGCACGCGGGGTCGGCACCGAGTCCGCCGAACAGGCCCTGCACGGCTACCGCACCCAGCTGAAGGCCCGTCTCGGCGGCTACTACCGGCTGGGAACCATCTTCGTGAAGCTGATCGGCGACCCGCGCGTGATGCACCTGTGCACCACCTACGGGCTGCCCCGCAAGACCCTGATGCGGTTCGTCATGAAGCTGCTGGCGAATCTCACCGACAGCCACGACGGGGATGTCATGGATCGTGTCATCAACGCCCTGTGCCGGGTGGCCCCGGCGGCGTGAGCAGGAAGACGGAAGGGAAGGAAGCGCTGTGAACCTCTACATTCCAATCGTCGGGATGGTGGTGCTGGCCACGGTTTTCGTGGCCGTGTCAATGATCCTGAGCGTCTTCGTCGGGCCCGGTCGCAGGAATCGCACCAAGTACGACTCCTACGAGTGCGGCATCCAACCCACCCCGCAGCCCGTCGGTGGGGGACGGTTCCCCGTGAAGTACTACGTGATCGCGATGCTGTTCATCATCTTCGACATCGAGATCGTCTTCCTCTACCCGTGGGCCGTCACCTACCACCAGCTCGGGCTCTTCGGGATCATCGCCATCGTCAGCTTCATCGTTACGGTGCTGGTGGCCTACTTCTACGTCAAACGCCGCGGCGGCCTGGACTGGGACTGAACAGGAGGACCACAGATGGGTATCGAGGAAAAACTTCCTTCCGGAATCCTGCTCACCACGGTCGAGGGGATCTTCGGTTGGGTGCGCAAGGCCTCGTTCTGGCCCGTGACCATGGGCCTGGCCTGCTGCGCCATCGAGATGATGGCCTACGCCACCCCCCGCTTCGACGCGGCGCGCTGGGGGCAGGAGGTCTTCCGCGCCTCACCGCGCCAGGCGGATCTGATGATCGTCTCCGGGCGGCTGTCGCAGAAGATGGCTCCCATCGTGCGGCAGGTCTACGACCAGATGCCGAACCCCAAGTGGGTGATCGCGATGGGCGCCTGCGCATCCTCGGGCGGCATGTTCAACAACTACGCCATCGTCCAGGGCTGCGACCACGTGGTACCCGTCGACATCTACGTGCCCGGCTGTCCGCCCCGCCCCGACATGCTGATCGACGCCATGTTCAAACTCCGCGAGGAGGTCTCCTCGCGTCCGATCGGCCCGAATGAGGCCGCCGCCATCGCGGCCCGCGAGGAGGCCGCCCTGGCCGCACCCGCGACCCACGAGCTGAAGGGACTCATGCGATGACCGAGATCCCCGGCGAGATCACCCCGAAGCGGAACGCACCCCAGGCCCCGGTGTTCGAGACGAAGGCCGGCATGTGGAGCCGCGGTTCCGGTGACACCTCCGGATACGGCCGCATCCAGCGGCAGATCTCCATGCCCGGCCAGACCCAGGGACCCTTCGGGGAGCCCTTCGACACCATCGTCGCCCGCGGGGCAGAACTCGTTCCCGCCCTGGCCGGCGGCCTGGTGCTGTTCGACCGCGGAGAGCTGACCATCTTCGTGCCCCGCGAACACCTCCGGGAGACCGTGAAGGCCTTCCGGGACGACGCCCAACTGCGTTTCGAGATCTGCGTGTCCGTCAGCGGGGTGCACTACCCGCAGCAGACCGGCGCGGAGCTGCACGTGGTCTACCACCTGCTCTCGATCACCCACAACCGCCGCGTCCGCCTCGAGGTGACCGCTCCCGACGGCGACCCCCACGTCCCGTCGGTGGTCGACACCTACCCGATGGCCGACTGGCACGAACGTGAGACCTGGGACATGTTCGGGATCCTGTTCGACGGCCACCCGTCGCTGACCCGCATCCTCATGCCCGACGACTGGGTCGGGCACCCGCAGCGCAAGGACTATCCGCTGGGCGGCATCGACATCCAGTACAAGGGCGCCACAGTGCCCGCCCCCGATCACCGGAGGACGTACAACTGATGAGCAACGACATCTTCGCCGCCACCGGCGAACCCAAGGCGGACCGGGTCTACCTGGCCCAGGGAGGCGACTGGGCGCAGATCGCCGCGGAGCAGGCCGAACGCGGGGACGAGACCATCGTGGTCAACATGGGGCCGCAGCACCCGTCCACCCACGGGGTGCTCCGCCTCATCCTGGAGATGGACGGCGAGACCGTCACCCACATCCGACCCGCCATCGGTTTCCTCCACACCGGCATCGAGAAGAACATGGAGTTCAAGACGTGGACCCAAGGGGTGGCCTTCTGCACCCGCATGGACTACGTCGCGCCGCTGTTCAACGAGGCCGTCTACTGCCTGGCCGTCGAGAAACTGCTCGGCATCACCGACGACATCCCGGAGCGCGCCTCCGTGCTGCGGGTGCTGACGATGGAACTGAACCGCATCGCCTCCCACCTGGTGGCGATGGGCACGGGCGGTATGGAGATCGGCGCCCTGACGGTGATGACCATCGCCTTCCGCGAACGCGAGATGATCCTCGACTTCCTGGAGGGGCTGACCGGCCTGCGCATGAACCACGCCTACATCCGTCCCGGCGGGGTGGCCAACGACCTGCAGGACGGCGGGCTGGAGCATCTGCGCACCGTCATCGCGTGGCTGAAGAAGCACCTGCCCGAGTACGCGACCTTCTGCAACGAGAACCCGATCTTCAAGCTGCGCATGCAGAACCTCGCCAAGATGGATCTCACCGCCTGCATGATGATGGGCGTCACCGGCCCGATCCTGCGCTCGACCGGCTATGAGTGGGACCTGCGCAGGGCGCAGCCCTACTGCGGCTACGAGACCTACGACTTCGACGTGGTCACCTGGGACACCCAGGATGCCTACGGGCGGTTCCGCATCCGCCTGGAGGAGACCTGGCAGTCGCTGAGGATCGTGGAGCAGTGCCTGGAACGCCTCGAACGCACCCAGGGCCAGCCCGTCATGGTGGGCGACGCGAAGATCGCCTGGCCGGCGTCGCTGGCCATCGGGCCCGACGGGCAGGGCAACAGCCACGAACACGTCAAACACATCATGGGCGAGTCGATGGAGGCCCTCATCCATCACTTCAAGATCGTCACCGAGGGATTCAAGGTGCCCGTCGGGCAGGTCTACCAGGCCGTCGAATCGCCCAAGGGTGAGCTGGGCTGCACCCTGGTCTCCGACGGCGGCACCCGCCCCTACCGCGCCCACTTCCGCGACCCGGGGTTCAACCATCTGCAGTCCGTGCCGCTGATGTGCGAGGGTGGGATGATCTCCGACGTCGTGGTGGCTGTGGCCAGCATCGACCCTGTTCTTGGAGGTGTGGACCGATGAGTGGTCATTTCGTCAGCGATTTCCCCGATTCCGGTTCGGTGGACTACTCGGACCAGTCCACCAACCTGGACGAGACGGCGATCGCCGAGCTGAAAGAACTGGCGGGGCGTTACCCGCAGCCGCGTTCCGCGCTGCTGCCGATGCTGCACCTGGTGCAGTCCTATGACGGCCGCATCAGCCCGCGCGGCATCGAGCTGTGCGCCGAGATCCTCGGGATCACCACGGCCCAGGTCTCCGGGGTGGCCACCTTCTACACCATGTTCAAGCGCAGGCCCGCCGGGCACCACCACCTGGGGGTGTGCACCACGGCCCTGTGCGCGGTCATGGGCGGCGACATCCTCATGGAACGGGCCAAGCAGCGGCTGGGCATCGACGAGGGCCAGACCACCCCGTGCGGGCGGGTCTCGCTGGAACGCCTGGAGTGCAACGCCGCCTGCGACTACGCGCCCGTGGCGATGGTCAACTGGGAGTTCTTCGACGACATGACCCCGGAGAAGCTCGACGAACTGATCGACGCGCTCATGAACGGCGACGAGGTGGTTTCCCCGCGCGGCGCCACCATCACGTCGTGGAAGAAGGCCGAACGGGTGCTCGCCGGCTTCCCCGACGGGCGCGCCGACGAGGGCCCATCCGCCGGGCACGCGTCCACCCTCGGCAGGCGGATCGCCGCCGAGAAGGGTTGGAGCGCACCCGACCCCGACAACCTGCCGGCCGCGCCCGAGGAGGAGACGAAGTGAGTGATCTGCTCGCCCCGGTCCTCAGTGACCAGTGGGGTCAGGACAAATCCTGGAAGCTCTCGCGCTACGAGGCCACGGGTGGTTACCGGGCGCTGCGCAAGGCCCTGCTCAGCATGAGCCAGGCCGAGGTGATCGCCCTGGTCAAGGACGCGGGTCTGCGCGGCCGGGGTGGCGCGGGTTTCCCGACGGGCATGAAGTGGAGCTTCGTGCCCCAGGACAACCCCAACCCGAAGTACCTGGTGGTCAACGCCGACGAATCGGAACCCGGCACCTGCAAGGACATGCCGCTGATGATGGCCTCCCCCCACACCCTCGTCGAGGGTGTGCTGATCGCCTCCTACGCCATCGGCTCCCACCAGGCGTTCATCTACTGCCGCGGTGAGGTGTTGCACGTGATCCGGCGGCTCCAGCAGGCCGTCAAGGAGGCCTACCAGGCCGGTTACGCGGGCAAGAACGTGCTTGGGTCCGGATACGACCTCGACGTCATGGTCCACGCCGGGGCCGGGGCCTACATCTGCGGCGAGGAGACCGCGCTGCTCGACTCCCTGGAGGGCAGGCGCGGCCAGCCGAGGCTGCGTCCCCCGTTCCCCGCCGTCGCGGGCCTGTACGCCTCCCCGACGGTCATCAACAACGTCGAGTCCATTTCCTCGGTGCCGTCGATCGTCAACAACGGGGCCGCGTGGTTCCAGGCGATGGGCACGGAGAAATCGAAGGGCATGACCATCTACTCCCTGTCCGGGCACGTCGCCCGTCCCGGGCAGTTCGAGGCCCCCATGGGCATCACGATGCGGCAGCTGCTGGACCTGTCGGGCGGCATCCGCGCGGGCCACGAGCTGAAGTTCTTCACCCCGGGTGGTTCCTCCACCCCGATCCTGACCCCCGAACACCTCGACATCCCCCTCGACTACGAGGGCATGGCCTCGGCGGGCACGATGCTCGGCACCAAAGCGCTCCAGGTCTTCGACGAGACCACCTCCGTGGTGCGCACCACCCTGCGGTGGGTGGAGTTCTACAAACACGAGTCGTGTGGCAAGTGCACCCCCTGCCGCGAGGGGTCGTGGTGGCTGGTGCAGCTGCTGATGAAGTTCGAGGCCGGCACCGCCGAGGAGGGCGACGTGGACAAACTCCTCGACGTCTGCACCAGCATCGGTGGCCGTTCGTTCTGCGCCCTGGCCGACGGTGCCGTCGCCTGCACGACCAGTGCGGTGCGCCATTTCCGTGCCGAGTTCGAGCAGGGCTACCACACGCCTGCCTGGGAGCTGTTCCCCTACGAACGCAGCGCGTTGTTCGCGACGGAAGGAGGCACCCGGTGAGCCAGCCAACAGACACCGCAGCCAAGGTGGCGCCGAAACCGGAACTCGTCACCCTCACCATCGACGACGTCCCGGTCAGTGTCCCGAAGGGAACCCTCATAATCCGGGCCGCCGAGATGATCGGCACCGCCATTCCCCGGTTCTGTGACCATCCGCTGCTGGACCCCGTCGGGGCCTGCCGCCAGTGCCTCGTCGAGATTCCCGACGCGGGCAACGGACGCGGTTTCCCCAAACCCCAGACCTCCTGCACCGTGCCGGTGGCCGAGGGCATGGTGGTGCGCACCCAGGTCAGCTCCCCCGTGGCGAAACGCGCCCAGGAGGGCATACTCGAGCTGCTGCTGATCAACCACCCGCTCGACTGCCCCATCTGTGACAAGGGCGGCGAGTGTCCCCTGCAGAACCAGTCGCTGAGCCACGGGTGTGGCGAGTCGCGCTACGGCGGGGTGAAACGCACCTACCCGAAACCGATCAACATCTCCGCGCAGATCCTCCTCGACCGGGAACGCTGCGTACTGTGTGCCCGCTGCACCCGGTTCTCGGAGCAGATCTCCGGGGATCCGTTCATCGCGCTGGTGGAGCGCGGGGCGCTGCAGCAGGTCGGGTTCTACGAGGACGAGCCCTACGACTCGTACTTCTCCGGCAATGTCGTGCAGATCTGCCCGGTGGGTGCGCTCACCTCGGCGGCCTACCGTTTCCAGGCGCGGCCGTTCGACCTGAAGTCGACCACCACGTCCTGCGACCACTGCGCGGGTGGCTGCGAGATCCGCGCCGACCACCGGCACCACCAGGTCAAGCGCCACCAGGCGGGCGACGATCCCGAGGTGAACGAGGAATGGCTCTGCGACAAGGGGCGTTTCGGTTTCGTCTCGGGACGTGGTGAGGACCGCCTGACCCGTCCGCTGGTCAGGCAGAACGGCATCCTGCAGGTCGCGAGCTGGCCCGAGGCCATCGACGCCGCCGTCGCCGGGTTGAAGGCCGCGGGAAGCGCGGTCGGTGTGCTGCCGGGCGGCCGGTTGACCGTCGAGAACGCCTACGCCTACTCGCGGTTCGCGCGCACCGTGCTCGGCACCAACAACATCGACTTCCGTTCCCGCGCCGCCTCCGAGGAGGAGGCCGAGTTCCTGGCCTCCCGTGTCGCGGGACGGGGAATGGACGTCACCTACTCGGATCTCGAGGCCGCCAAGCACGTGGTGCTGGTCAGCTACGAACCCGAGGACGAAACCTCCGTGGTGTTCCTGCGGCTCCGCAAGGCGGTGCGCAAGAACGGACTCAAGGTCACCACGCTCGCGCCGTTCGCATCCCGGGGAACGCAGAAACTCTCCGCGACGCTGATTCCCGTAGCACCCGGCGCCGAGGCACAGACCCTGGAGGCCATGGAGCTGGAGGAGGGCACCATCATCCTCGTCGGTGAACGGGCCGCCTGCCAGCCGGGTCTGCTGTCCGAGATCTCCTCCAAGGCGATCCGCAGCGGGGCACGCCTGGCGTGGATGCCGCGCCGCGCCGGTGACATGGGTGCCATCGCGGCGGGCTGCCTGCCGGGCCTGCTGCCGGGTGGCCGTCCCATTTCCTCGGCGAAGGCGCGGGTTGACATGGCCGCGGCCTGGGGGGTTGACACGCTGCCGACCGACCCCGGCCTGAGTGCGGCCGAACAGTTCGCCTCGGCGCAGGAGGGACACCTGAAGGCGTTCCTCGTGGCGGGAGTCGACCCCTACGACATGCCGGAGGCCGACTCCGCCCTGCACGCGCTGCGCAAGAGCTTCGTGGTGCACATCTCCACTCGCGCCAACGCCGTGACCGATGTCGCCGACGTGGTCTTCCCGGCCTGCCTGATTGAGGAACAGGCCGGGCACTTCCTGAACTGGGAGCAGCGCATCCGGCCCGTCGCCCTGGTCAACGAGGGCACCAAACATCCCATGAGCGATCTGCGGATCCTCTCGGCCTTGGCCGACGCCATGGGATCCGACCTCGGGTTCCGCACCTCCGCGGCCGCCTGGGCCGACTTCCAGGAGCTCGGGCCCTGGGAGGGGGAGCGGGTCGCGGTTCCGCGCGAATTCGACGCCGGGGTGACGCAGGGCGGTGTCGTGGTCGCCTCCTGGCGGGAGGCCCTCGACGCCACCAGCGGCATCGACTTCGAGGTCGCGCTGCGCAGGACCGCCCGGCCCGCGGTCGCCCGGATGTCACCGGCGACCGCAGCCGCGTTCGGGATCGGCGAGATGTGTTTGATCGAGGCCCCCGGGTCCTCGCAGCTGCTTCCCGTCCAGCTCACGGAGATGGTCGACGGGGTGGTGTGGGTGCCGATGAATCCCGGGGAACCCGGCCGTCTCGGCGTGGTGCCCGGTTCCATCGTGACCCTGACACCCGCCTCCAGCGATGAAGGAGATCAGGCATGAACGTGTTCTTCCAGGATCCCTGGTGGCTCATCGCCATCAAGGTTCTCGCCCTGTTCGTGATCCTGCTGCTGTGGACGATCTTCAACGTCTGGTACGAGCGGCGCCTGGTCGGCAAGATGCAGCACCGCCTCGGCCCGATCATGCACGGTCCCTTCGGTTTGGCCCAGGCGCTCGCCGACGGCATGAAGCTGCTCGTGAAAGAGGATTTCCGGCCGCAGCACACCGACAAGTGGGTGTTCAACCTGGCACCCATCCTCACCGGCATGGCGGCCTTCACCACCTGGACGGTGATCCCGTTCGGCGGTCAGGTGGAGATCTTCGGGGTCCCCACCCGCCTCCAGGTCACCGACCTGCCGGTGGCGGTGCTGTTCGTGCTGGCCATCGCCTCCATCGGCATTTACGGCATCGTGCTGGCGGGGTGGGCGTCGAGTTCCACCTACGCCTTCCTGGGCGCGATGCGCAGCTCCGCGCAGATGATCTCCTACGAGATCGCGATGGGGCTGTCCATCGTCGGGGTGTTCCTGCAGGCGGGCACCATGTCCACCTACGGCATCGTCGAGGCGCAGCGCACGCCGATCATCTTCCGGCTGCCGTTCGTGGAGGGCGAGGCGAACATCGGGATGATGGGCTGGTACGCGCTGCTGCTGGCTCCTTCGTTCGTGATCTACGGCATCGCGATGGTGGGCGAGACCAACCGGGCCCCCTTCGACCTGCCCGAGTGTGAGTCCGAACTGGTCTCCGGCTATCTGACCGAATACTCCGGTTTCCGCTACGCCATGTTCTTCCTGGCGGAGTACATCAACATGGCCACGGTCTCCGCGGTGTGCACGACCCTGTTCCTGGGCGGCTACCTGCCCTTCTGGCCGCTCAACCTCATCGAACCCCTCAACAACGCGTGGCTCGGCCCGATCTGGTTCGTCATCAAGGTGCAGCTGCTGTTCTCCGTGTTCGTGTGGCTGCGCGGCACCCTGCCCCGGTTCCGCTACGACCAGTTCATGGACCTGGGCTGGAAGCGGCTGATCCCGATCTCCCTGCTGTGGATCGTGATGATCGCGCTCGCGCCGCGCTACACCCTCGCGCTGGCCGTCGCGCTCGTGGCGATCCTGGTGGCCTTCGCGCCGAGGAAGAAGGAACCCGAACGGGTGCCCCCGGTGGATCCGAATGAGCCCTTCGACGCCTTCGCGGGCGGCTATCCGGTGCCGCCCAGGCCCGGGCAGGTGCTGCCCGAGCTGGCGGGGGTGATCCGGTCCGAAATCGTTGAGCCGACCGAGAACGAGGAGAAGTAATGGGAATCTTCGATCCGTGGGCCGGGTTCGGCATCACCCTCCACACCATCTTCCGCAAGACCTTCACGCAGGGCTACCCGCAGAAGGGCAAGGAGAAGGTGACGTTGCCGCGCTTCCACGGCCGGCATCAGCTCAACCGCTGGCCCGACGGCCTGGAGAAGTGCGTCGGCTGCGAGTTGTGCGCCTGGGCCTGCCCCGCCGACGCCATCTACGTCGAGGGCGCCGACAACACCGACGAGCAGCGGTTCTCGCCGGGGGAGCGGTTCGGGCACGTCTACCAGATCAACTACCTGCGCTGCATCTTCTGCGGGATGTGCATCGAGGCCTGCCCCACGCGCGCCCTGACCATGACCAACGAGTTCAAGCTCGCCGACAAGACCCGCGGGAAACTGATCTACGAGAAGCAGGACCTCCTGGCGCCTCTGGTGGCGGGCATGGAGCAGCCCCCGCATCCGCGTCGCCTCGGCGACAACGAGAAGGCCTACTTCCTGGGGCTGCCGCCCACCGGCCAGCCCGACACCCGAACGGCACCCGAGCAAGGAGTGGTGAAATGATTCCCCTTCCCCCGCTGACGGGTGAGGTCGTCGCCTTCGTGGTGTGCGCGCCGATCATGGTGCTGCTCGCCATCGGCATCGTCGTCGCCCGCAAACCCGTTCACTCGGCCCTCTGCATGGCCGGGGTGATGGTGGGGCTCGCGGTCCTCTACGCCGCCCAGGACGCCCCGTTCCTGTTCGTGGTGCAGATCATCGTCTACACGGGCGCCATCCTGATGCTGTTCCTGTTCGTTGTGATGCTGATCGGCGTCGACAGCCGCGACTCCGTGGTGGAGACCCTCAGGGGCCAGCGGGTGGCGGGCATCCTGGCGGTGCTCGGCCTGGCGGGTCTGCTGGTGTTCGCCGTCGGGCAGGCGGCCTTCGTCGGCGGCCCGGTGGGGCTGACGCAGGCCAACGAGGTCCAGGGTGGCAACACCCAGGGCGTGGCCGCCCTGCTGTTCTCCCGCTACGTCGTGCTGCTGGAGGCCACCTCGGCGCTGCTGATCACCGCGGCGGTGGGCGCCATGGTGCTGGCCCACGGCGACCGGCTCCGCGAGCCGAGGCGCCAGGCCGAGCACATGGAGGCCCGTGTCGAACGCTACGCGGTCGGTGGCGTGCACCCGGGTCCGGACCCGAACTCCGGCGTCTACGCCCGTTCCAACGCCATTCATGCGCCCGCGCTGCTTCCCGACGGCACCGTTGCCGAGAAGTCGGTGAGCCGCACCCTGACCACCCGTGGCGCGGTGGTGGCGGTCGACGACCTGCGCAACCCGACGACAACCACCTTCGGTGAGATCAAGAAGGTTGCCGCTGAACTGGAAGGAGAGGCCAAGTGAGCACCGAAGCCTACCTGGTGCTGGCGGCGCTGCTGTTCGCCGTCGGCGCACTCGGATTCCTGCTGCGTCGCAACGCGCTCATCGCCTTCATGAGCGTGGAGTTGATGCTCAACGCCGCGAACCTGGTGTTCGTGACCTTCGCCCGCCAGCACGGCGGACTCGACGGTCAGGTGGCGTCCTTCTTCGTCATGGTGGTGGCCGCCGCCGAGGTCGTGGTCGGCCTGGCCATCATCGTCGCCGTCTACCGCGCCCGTCGCTCGGCCTCCGTCGACGACGCGAACCTGCTGAAGTTCTGAGGAGGCTGCCGTGCTGTTGTTGGAAACCATGGCGACGGTACCCGCAACGGGGCTGTTCAGCCTCGCCTGGCTCCTGATCGCGATTCCCCTGGCCGGGGCGGCGCTGCTGCTGGTCCTCGGGCGTTTGTCCGACTCGTGGGGGCACTGGCTGGCGACCGCCTGCTGCCTGGCATCGTTCACCATCGGGGTGCTGCTGTTCAGCTCGATGCTGGGCGCCGACGAGGGGCAGCGGGCCGTCACCGTTCACCTCTACGACTGGATCAGCACCGGATCCTGGAACCTCAGCTTCGGGATGCTGATCGATCAGCTGTCGATCCTGTTCGTGCTGCTCATCACCGGCGTCGGGTCGCTGATCCACATCTACTCGATCGGCTACATGGCCCACGACGAGCGGCGCCGCAGGTTCTTCGCCTACCTGAACCTTTTCATCGCGGCGATGCTCACGCTGGTGCTGGCCGACAGCTACCTGGTGCTGTTCCTCGGCTGGGAGGGCGTCGGTCTGGCCTCCTACCTGCTGATCTCCTTCTGGCAGCACAAACCCTCCGCGGCCGCCGCGGGCCGCAAGGCGTTCGTCGTCAACCGCGTCGGCGACCTGGGAATGTCGATGGCCATCTTCACGATGCTGTCGCTGTTCGGCAGCACCGCCTTCTCCCAGGTCAACGCGGGCATGCCGCGGGCCGGCCTCGCCACCGCCACGCTGCTCGGTTTCCTGCTGCTGCTCGCGGCGTGCGGTAAATCGGCGCAGGTGCCGTTGCAGTCGTGGCTGCTCGACGCCATGGAGGGCCCCACCCCGGTCTCCGCCCTGATCCACGCCGCGACCATGGTCACCGCGGGCGTCTACCTGGTGGTGCGCAGCCATGCGATCTACGAGATCAGCGAGGCCGCCACCCTGGCGGTCGCGATCGTGGGTGTCGTGACGCTGCTGGCGGGCGCCTGGATCGGTACCGCCAAGGACGACATCAAGAAGGTCCTGGCCGGTTCCACCATGTCGCAGATCGGCTACATGATGCTGGCCGCGGGCCTCGGGCCGGTGGGCGCGGCCTTCGCGATCTTCCACCTGCTCACCCACGGTTTCTTCAAGGCGAACATGTTCCTCGGTGCCGGGTCCGTGATGCACGGCATGAACGACGACGTGAACATGCGCAACTTCGGGGCCCTGGCCAGGGCGATGCGGTGGACCTTCCTGACCTTCGCCATGGGGTATCTGGCCATCATCGGGTTCCCGTTCACCGCCGGCTTCTACTCCAAGGATCACATCATTGAGGCCGCTTTCGAACGCAACATCATCCTGGGTGTCCTGGCGCTCATCGGCGCGGGCATCACCGCGTACTACATGACGCGCCTGATGATGATGACCTTCCTGGGGCGCCGCCGCTGGGAGGAGGACGTGCACCCGCACGAATCCCCGGCCGTGATGACCGTCCCGCTGGTGATCCTGGCCATCGCCTCGCTGGGCGCCGGCCTGCTGATGAACAACTGGATCCAGGGGTGGCTGGCCCCGGCCACCGGGGCGCATCCCCACGAGACCAGCCTGCTGGCCTTCAGCTGGATCGGTGTGATCACGCTGGTCGTCGTGGCGGCGGGCGTCGCGCTCGGCTGGTGGCTGCACAGCGGTCTCATCCCGAAACAGGCACCGAGGACCCGCAACCCGCTGGTGCTGATCGGTCGCAACGACCTCTACGGGGATGCCGTGAACACCTACGCGGTGATCTGGCCCGTGGCCGGGATCTCCACCGCCCTGAGCCTCGCGGACCAGGGTGTGGTCGACGGTCTCGTCCGGGGTTCCGGGTACGGAACGAGAGGCCTGGCGGGCCTGTTGCGGAAGGCACAGAACGGCTATTCCCGCACCTACGGTCTGACGCTGGTGATCGGCGTCGTGATCCTCGGGGCCATCGTGGTTTTCGGGCAGCTGGTCTGAGGAAGGAAGAACTCACGTGATCAACGACTCGATTCCCCTCCTGAGCATTCTCGCGCTGCTGCCGCTGCTCGGCGCCCTGGTCCTGACGTGCGTGCGCGGCGCCGCCGCCCGCGCCGTCGGCCTGTGTTTCGCCTTCGCGACCACCGGTCTCGGCGTGGTCGCCTTCGTCCTGGGGCTCGGCAACCAGCTGTCGGAGACGCTGCCGTGGATCCGGATGATCGGCGCCTCCTACGCCCTGGAACTGGACCCCATGAGCGCCATCATGGTGCTGCTGACCGTCATCCTCACCCCGCTGGTGCTGATCGCGGAGTGGCACGTCGGAGAAGCGGAGGGGGCCCGCTGGTCGACGCGGACCTTCTTCGCCCTCGCCCTGGCGCTGGAAGGGCTCTCCCTCCTGGTGTTCCTGGCCAGCGACGTGCTGCTGTTCTACGTGATGTTCGAGGCCACGCTGATCCCGATGTACTTCATGATCTCGGGTTTCGGCGGGCCGGAACGGGCCGCGGCGGCCGTGAAATTCCTGCTGTTCTCGCTGGCCGGTGGTCTGGTGATGCTGGTTGGTGTCGCCGGGCTGTACGCGGTCTCCGCGGGGGCGGGGGAGCCCAGCTTCCTGATCCGCGACCTGATGGCCCTCGACCTGGGTGGTGACCTCGGCCACTGGTTGTTCGCGGCGTTCTTCTTCGCGTTCGCGGTGAAGGCGCCCATGGCGGGCCTGCACACCTGGCTGCCGGACACCGCCGAGCAGGCCACCACGGGGTCGTCGACGATGCTGGTCGGCATCCTCGACAAGATCGGCACCTTCGGGATGATCAAGATCTGCCTGACAATCTTCCCCGAGGCCTCGCACTGGGCCACGCCCTTCATCCTGGTCTGGGCGGTGGTCTCGATGTTCTACGGCGCCCTCATGGCGCTCGGCAGCCCCGACCTGCTGCGGTTCGTGTCCTACACCTCCGTCAGCCACTTCGGTTTCATGGTGTTCGGGGTGTTCGCGCTGACCACGCAGTCGCTGAGCGGGTCGATCTTCTACATGCTGAACCACGGCTTCTCCACTGCGGCGCTGTTCCTGGTCGTCGGTTTCCTCGTGAAACGCCGCGGCACCGCCGCCATCGAGGCCTACGGGGGGGTGCAGAAAACCGCTCCGGTGCTGGCCGGTTTCCTGCTGATGTCGGGTCTTTCGGTGCTCGCCCTGCCCGGTATGTCCAGCTTCGTCTCGGAGTTCCTGGTGCTGGCCGGTTCCTGGCAGCGCCACCCGGTGCACGCCGCGGTGCTCACCCTCGGAATGGTGCTGGCCGCGGCCTACGTGCTCACCGTCTACAAGAGAACCATGACCGGTTCCGTACCCGACGAGGTGCGCAAACGCGTCGCCAAGGACCTGAACCTGCGTGAACGCCTCGCGGTGGCGCCGCTGCTGGTGCTGCTGATCTTCTTCGGTTTCTTCCCGAAGCCGCTGCTCCAGGTGGCCGATGACGCGGCACGGCACGTGATGCAGACCGCCGGTGAGACCGATCCCGCCCCCACGATCCAGGGAGAGAACTGATGAGCCCGCTTGAGATCACTGTTCCGGTCATGGATTGGATGCTCGAGGCGCCCCTGATCGTGCTGCTGGTCGGCGCCACCCTGGGGGTGCTCGTCGAGGCCGTGGTTCCCCGCGATTACCGCTACCCCGTGCAGGCGGGGCTGGCGATGCTCACGGTCATCACGGCCATGGGGTTCACCGTCCACAACTGGGTGGTCGGGGACTTCAAGGTCGTCGCGCCCGGGAACATCGCCGCGGACGGGCCGACGTACTTCTTCTGGACGCTGCTGTTGCTGGTCGGTCTGGGCGGGGTGGCGTTGTTCGCCGAACGCGTCGTGGCGGGAGGGGTGTCGGCCTTCGCCGCATCCGCCGCCACCGTGCCGGGTTCACCGATGGAGCGGGAGGCCGAACGCCAGAACCGCGAGCACACCGAGATTTTCCCGCTGATCCTGTTCGCGCTGTTCGGGATGCTGCTGTTCGCGGCCGCCGACGACCTCTTGACGCTGTTCGTCGCACTCGAGATCTTCTCCCTGCCGCTGTACCTGCTCTCCGGGATGGCGCGGCGCCGCCGCTGGCTCAGCCAGGAGGCCGCGCTGAAATACTTCCTGCTCGGTGCGTTCAGTTCTGCGTTCTTCCTGTTCGGTGTGGCGCTGCTGTACGGCTACGCGGGTACCTTCGCCTACGCCGGTGTGGCGCAGGCCATCGTCACCGACGAGTCGCCGCGGGTGCTGCTGCTGGCGGGTCTGGTGATGCTGGCCGTCGGGCTGCTTTTCAAGGTGGGTGCGGTTCCGTTCCACACCTGGACACCGGATGTCTACACCGGTGCCCCGACCCCCGTCACCGGGTTCATGGCGATCGCCACCAAGACGGCGGCCGTGGCCGCGCTGCTCCGGGTGTTCTACGTGGCCCTGGGCGGGGCGCGTTGGGACTGGCAGCCGATCATCGCCATCGTGGCGGTCGTGACCATGGTGGTCGGTGCGGTGGTGGGCCTGGTTCAGCAGGACATCAAACGCCTGCTGGCCTACTCGTCGATCGCCCACGCCGGGTTCATCCTGGCTGGTTTCGTCGCCGCGGTCGGTGCCACGGCCGAGGGTGGTGTCTCGTCGGTCGGGTCCATCTCCTTCTACCTGCTGGCCTACGGGTTCGCGACCCTCGGTGGGTTCGGGATCATCACGATGGTTCGGCGGGCCGGGGGAGAGGCGAACGGGATCGCCGCCTGGCAGGGTCTGGGACGGACCAGCCCGTTCGTCGCCGGGGTCATGACCCTGTTCCTGCTCAGCTTCGCCGGTATCCCGCTGACCGCGGGTTTCGTCGGCAAACTGGTGGTTTTCGCCGCTGCCTGGCAGGGCGGGTATGGCTGGCTGGTTCTGGTCGCGGTGATCGCAAGCCTCGTGGCCGCCTTCTTCTACCTGAAGGTCGTGGTGGCGATGTGGTTCAAGGAACCCGAACGCGGCGAACAGGGCAGGGTGGCCGGGGCCTCCGGCTGGACTTGGATCGTTGTCGCCGTGTCCGCTGTGGCGACGGTCATCCTTGGTCTGGTTCCGGGTAGCATTCTTGATCTGGCGGCCGGAGCCGCCCAGTTCATCCGCTGACCCCTGGAGCTATCTTGACCCTCGACATCGAAGCCCTAACGGTCCGCTTCGAGGAGCAGCTGCGGCAGGTTGCCGTGGCCGATTCCCCGTTCGTCACAGAGGCCGCCAGTCACCTGATAGCAGCCGGGGGAAAACGTTTCCGACCCCACTTGGTGTATCTCGCATCGGAGTTCGGTGGCGAGGTGGACGAGGAAAGGCTGCTGAAGGCCGCTCTCGTGATGGAGCTGACCCACGTCGCGAGCCTCTACCACGACGACGTCATGGACGAGGCCGAGATGCGCCGTTCCGCGCAGTCCGCGAACTCCCGGTGGGGGAACTCCATCGCGATCCTGGTCGGCGACTACCTGTTCGCGAAGGCGTCGATCCTGGTTGCGGATCTCGGCACCGACTACGTGCGGCTCCAGGCCGAAACCTTCACCCGGCTGGTGCAGGGGCAGATCGCGGAGACCCGGGGCCCGGGGACGGGGGATGCGCCGCTGGAGCACTACCTGCAGGTGATCGCCGACAAGACGGGCTCCCTGATAGCCGCGTCCGCGCTGTTCGGGGCGATGATCGCAGGGGCGCCGCAGGAAATCCGGGATGCCCTGGCCGCCTACGGCGAGGAGATCGGGTTGGTGTTCCAGCTGAGCGACGACATCATCGACATCACCAGCGACGTCACCGGCAAAACCCCGGGCACGGACCTGCGTGAGGGGGTACCGACGCTGCCGACGCTGCTGCTGGAGGCCTCCCGTGACCCGGCGGACCAGCCCCTGAAGGACCTGCTCGCCGGGGATCTGAGCGATGACGCGGCCCTCGCGGAGGCGTTGGCGATGCTGCGCGACCATCCCGTCATCGAGAAGGCGCGGGCCGAGGTTTGCCGTCACGCCGACCTGGCGAGGCAACACCTGGCGCCGCTTCCCGACGGGGAAGCGAAACAGCTGCTGCTCCAGGTCTGCGATGACCTGGTGAAACGTTCCGCCTGATCCCGTCCGCGGGAAATCAGGTTCGGCCCCGGCCGGTCGGAGGCGTGACAACGCCGTGGGTCGGACCTGCCGGGAATGGTGCGGGCTTGCAGTCCACGATCATCCCGGCTCGGAGCCAGGGCCGGCGGCACCATCCCTGCGACGGTTGTGCGCGTGCCCGGGTTCGGGAGAACCGTCCGGGCTGCGTCCTCGACGGCGTGGTGTCCTCGCGGTATGACTCCTCATCGTTTCGGCAACCTCGACAAAGCAATTTCTGAGGGTTGCCTAAGTCGGTTGTGGCGAGTTCTCGGGATGCCCACCGGGTCCTGGATGGCGAACGGCCGGAGCCCTGTGTTTCAAGCTGCTGTTTTCCGGGCCGTGACGCATCCGGGGACCCCTCACTTCGGACCAGTTGCCGAAAGGACTCATGTGTGACGAAAGCCAAGGTCTCTCCCTGCCCGGGGCTGCCCTGATAGTGTGAATCTCGGCAAGTTTGTGTTAACGTTCGTCAGCCCCCGAGTGGTCAGCCGATCGGAGGACAAGAAGTACAAATATGATTTGGGAGGGAAGCTACGTGTTGAAGAGGACCAAACCTCGCAGCAGGTGGAGGCCGATGGCAGTCCTGCTCGCGTTCCTGATCGGCGTGGCCGGTCTGATCGTCGGGAGTCCCGTTGCGCAGGCCACCGAAGTGGACGCCATCGATCCGGGGAGCATCCGCATCTCGCGGGTCGACGATGACAGCTCCAAGCTCTATCTCTGGACCGGCATCAAGATCGAGGCGAACTGGAGGATTCCCGACGGCACCGGAAAAGCCGGGGACACCTTTAAACTCGGCCTGCCCGAGGAACTAGACGGCGCCATTGGAAGCTTCGAGTTGAAGGGCAAGGAGGGCGATCCGCTGACCTACGGCACCTGCGAGGTTGGGTGGAACGAGGTCATCTGCACCCTGAACGCAAACGTCGAGGGCAAGAACAACGTCGGCGGATCGCTGTGGGTGCGGGCCCAGGTGGTCAAACTCACCAATGCGGACAAGGTCACCTTCGTCCTCCGCAACAGCGTCAAGGTCGAGGTGCCGCTTCCCAATGGGCAGAAGGGCATCGGCTACAACCCCAAGGTTCCCACCGAGATCTCCAAGTCCGGTTGGTTCCCCGGCAGTGACCAGACCGCCATCCACTGGAGGATCGTGGTTCCCGGCTCCAAGGTCGCCGACCGTTCCCTCATGACCATCACCGACAACTACCAGGTGCAGGGCACCAACTTGACCTTGGCCGAGGGCAGCCCGAACATCTACTGGATTCCCAACACCCCGGAGTGCTGGAACGAATCCAATACCCCTGGCTGTTTCCACAAACTTGACAGCTCCAGTACCCCGTCGCTGACCATCAGCCACGACGAGGACAAGGACGTGCTCAAGGCCGTCATCGACAACAAGGGCCAGAACTTCCAGGCCGACCGGATCTTCATCCTCGACATGCGGGTGAAGACCGAGGGGGCCATCTCCCCCGGGGCGCAGTACACCAACAAGGCCACCGTGGACGCCGAGCAGCGCGCCGCTACCGCGATCAAGGAAGTCTCGGGCGGCGGCACCGGTTCCGGTGACACCGTCGGGCATCTCGCCGTGAAGAAGGCGGTCGTGGGCGGCAAGGTTTCCGCCGACACCACCTACCCGGTGGCCTGGTCCTACGAGTACAAGGGCCAGACGCGCAGCGGCGAGCTGACGGTGAAGGCCGACGGCACCCTCGAAACCCTCAACAACGTCCCGAACGGCACCGTGGTCACCCTGACCGAGAAGGTTCCCGCCAGCGGCGACAACGACTACGGCGACCCGGTGTTCTCGGGTGAGGGCGTCAAGGACGGGGTTCCCGACGCCAACAGCGCCCAGGTAACCATCGAGGGCCTCAAGACCGTCGAGGTTTCCCTCACCAACCACGTGAACCCGAAACTGGCCCCGGTCGAGGTCACCCCCGGCGTGTGCAAACCGGGCTCCAGCGAGCCCACCAAACCCACCGTCAAGGTGGGTGAGACCGACGGCATCACCTACTCCACCCCGAAGATCACCACCTCCGGTGACAAGGTGACCGTCGAGGTCACCGCCACCCCCGCGTCGGGCAAGGAGATCGATGACCAGCACCTGCCGGAAGGCTGGAAGGCCAACGGTGACGGCAGCTACACCTTCACCACCACCATCACCCAGCCGGACTGCGTGAAGACCGTCACCCCCGTGATCCCCACCGTCGGCGCGCAGGTGTGCCCCGTTGACTCCACGACCCCGGTGCCGCCGTCGGTGACCGGTGTCGAGGACACCGACGAGATCGACTACAGCGAGCCCCAGATCACCAGCGCCAACGGCCAGGTCACCGTCGTTGTCACCGCCACGGCCAAACCCGGCCACCGGATCGACACCGACAAGCTGCCCGAGGGCTGGGTGCTCGTCAACGGCGTGGTCACCTACACCAAGACCATGACCCAGCTCGCGTGCGACCTTCCCGTGGCGCCCGCCATCAACCCCGGCGTCTGCACCCCGGGTTCCACCACCCCGTCGCAGCCCACCGTCAAGGTGGCCGAAACCCCCGGGATCACCTACGGCGAACCGGTGATCAAGGTCGCTGACGGCAAGGTGAACGTCACCGTCACCGCCACCGCTCAGGACGGCCACGAGTTCGGTGGTCCGATGCCGGAGGGCTGGAAGCGGATCGACGCCAAGACCGCCGTCTTCACCGGCGAGGTCAAGGTGCCCGTCTGCGAAGTCCCGGTCGCTCCCACGCCGGCTCCTACGCCGACCCCCACGGTGACCCCGACCAAGCCCGTCCCCGTGAAGCCGGGTCTGCCGAAGACCGGCTCCTGACCCAGCGCCTGTGCTGATTGGGCCCCGATCCTCTGGGATCGGGGCCCAATCGCTTTGGAAACGACAACAGGATGCGTTTCCCTCGATGCCGCACCGGGCTCCCGGTCGCCTTCGTCAAAGCGCGGAAGAAGGGGATGGGGGAAACTCGCCGGACCGCTACGCCTGCGCGTGTTTGCGATGCATCGTGCGATGCCGGGGATTTCGGGAGAGTCCCATGGCGTGGCGGCAATTCCCGCGGTGATGCGGCCGGATCGGTCAGCGACCTGGCTGGGTCATCGTGGGACCGGACTTCGCCAAGAACCCCTGAAGGGCCCCACGATGCCCAACGGCCAGCCCGCCTTGTCCATCCTCCTGCAGGGTGCTCACGGCTCAGTCCGCCTGTGTTCTCGTCGGTTCCTCGTTCCCGTGAGGTGACGAGGACGAGCGAAGACACTCCGGCGTGTCGGTGGCCGGGTGAGCGCAGCGTGACTCCCGTCCAGGGAGCGAAACCGCCTGAAAGTCCTGGGGCCCGAACGCTCACCATCCGCCGGGCCGGGCAATCGATCCGGTCATTCGCCGGCGCCGTGCATTTTGTTTCACCTCTTCTTCAAAATCCCGGGCATTCCTCGTTCAACGCTCAATGAGCAAAAATTCTGTTCATTACCGCCGGTCCCGGTGGCTGACTTTCGGGCCGGAAACACGGGGTTTCCTGGCCGAACGGCCAGAGTTTTCAGGCGTCGCTCATGCGGAAAAGGGTAACTTCTGTTAGGTTGCCTGCTGTTCAAAGTTTCAACTCCTTGGAGAGATGGGGGCGGGTTGAAGTTCGGGGGTAAACGCAATGCCAGAGGGTCCGGCGGCCTTCCGGGAATGATTGCGGCTGGTGTTCTGGTTGCAATTTCGGTGGCCGGGACGTGGGCTGCGGCCGGGGGTGGGATGGCCCCCGGGGAAATGGAACAGCATCGGGGGGCAACCACTCAGGAAAGCCGGCTAGACCCGCGGGTTAATCCGGTGCAGCTCGGGGAACGAATCGCCTCCGAGACGGCGGCTGGTCTCTTCCCGCCCATTCGATTCCCAGGATTGGGTTTTGATGAAAGCGACGCTTTCCGGGACCGTCCATCGGCATCGAACCAGCGGGCCAGCACGGCCTCGGGCGAGAAGATCTCGCAGGGCGGACGGGGAGCGAGTTTCTCCGGAACCCCGGGAGGAGAACAGGCTCTCCTCGTGAGCGGCGGGAGGATTCGCCCCGGGCAAAAATCTTTCCCTCCTCCGGCTTCTGTGAGGGACGATTCCCCGGTTTCCGGTTGGGCATTCGGTGCGCATCCGGGGGGCGCGGCCGGAATGCCCGGGTTCCTCGTCCCCGGAAACGGCGAGCGGACCGCGCTCGTCTCCGCGGGGACGAGCCCCCGGGTGTTCATCGCAGACCAGCGGAGGTGGACCAGCCCGGATTCTACGGGACCGGAGACCGAGGAACCGTTCCGGCCCGGCCCGGTTGCGGGGCTGCTGTGCGTGGTTGCGGTGGCCGGCGCGCTGGCCGGCAGAAGTGTCGTATACCCAGCAGGGAAACGGGGGGTCGGAGATGATCGGGTACGGTGCGCGGCGCGGCATTCCCTCCGGATTTTTCCGGAACGCAGGTATTTTCTCGTTCCCGTGGCCCGGTGCGGCCTGCCGGGGTGCGGAGAAAGGGAACTGTGAGGGTTCCTGTGTGAGCCAATGTCGCTTCTTGCCCGAGAAATGTGAAGCCGGGTGGGGAATGTGAACAGTCCGGAAGATCAAACGCGCCCGGGTTCGGTGCGCAGAGGGGGCGGTCTGTTCTTCGCTGTTGGGTCCAAATGATTCCACGCCGCTTGTCCCGGGTGGGAAACCTCCCCGGCGGAGGTCTTGGGCATCGGGCATCGAAACTCGGGGTGGGAGATTTGTCCACGGCCATTCAATCGTGTCGTGAAAAATGATTTGAGCGAGTGATTCCGGCTTCTTGGCGAGCACTCGAAGCGGGGCGCCGAGAGCGCCCTGGGGTGAAGGGCCGCGTCCCCCCGCGGCAGGCGGCGCAATGGTGCGCTGCGCCCCCTGTGGAGGGGCGGGATTCAGTTCTGCCCAAGGAATCCTGCCCCTCCCACCGGTTGGCCGTTCGGCAAGCAATCGGTTGTTGTCGTCCTTTCGGAGGACAGGGTTTCCTGATAGCTTCAACGCGCTGCCGATTCATGCGAGTGGGTTCAGGGGATTCCGGGATGGGGAGACAGGTCGACACGCGGGGTGCGTGCATGGTCGTCATGGGGGATGGCCGCCATGCGTGGCCCGTCGACCGTCCCCACGGGTGCACCGGTGGTTCACACGGCAACCGGTGGATCTTCGGGAAAAGCCTGAGCGGCAGCGAGCCGGGGGATGATTCTGGTTCTCCCGCCGTTTTCCGAAGCCATCGGCTTCGGAAAACGGCGGTGGGCGGTGTCGACCCCGAGGCTATGTGACGCGGGGGCGTCCTTGAGGGAGGGGCCTTGGCTGGATGAGTCTGGCCCCTCCACATGCTTCTCCGTGTCCACTCAACACTTGCTGACCCTCAATACTCGCTGAGCCGCAACCAGGCCCGGGCCAGGGCGTCCGGGTCCTGCTCCCAGGTGCCGTCGAACCGGCGTCGTCCCCGCCTCGTGGCTTCCGCCAGGCCGGTGAGCAGGCGGGAGGCGAAGGGCGCGCCGGCCGCTTCGAGCCAGGCCGCGTCCTTCGTCAGCAGCGGCGAGGACAGGGCACCGGGTCCGGCGTCCAGGACCCGCTCGCACCAACGCTTCGTGGTCTCCGTCACCCGCGGTGAATCGATGCTCCATTCGGCGACATCCCCGGGGTCCGGGTCGTCGGAGAAAGCGGGAAGATTTCCCACCCAGGATCGCGCCACGACATCCAGGCCCGGCCACCAGAGCCCACCCAGGGGTTCGGGGATCCGGATCGGGCCGTCGCCCGGGGTGGTCAGGCCCAGCAGCTGATCCTCGCGCACCAGGCAGGTGACGGTGGCTCCGGTGCTGCCGAATAGTTCCGTGGCGAGCCCGGCCCCGAGCGTCCGGGCCGCGGGAAGCAGCTCCAGGCGCCGCCCGGCGACGAGCAGTCCATGCCTGTCTCCGGTCTCGATCCCGCCCGAGACCACCTCGAAACCCTCCGGAACGTTTTCCCACGCGTTCCAGGGGGCCTGCAAGGCGGCCCGGACCTGCTGCCCACCACCCAGGCGGCCGTCAGGACGGGCCGTTGCGTCCGCCACCAGCACCCGGTGCCTGGACAGGGTGAAGGGGGACTCGCTGATCCCTCCCCAGCTCTCCCCGGCCTCGTAACGGGCGGGGACGTCGCGGGCGGTGCCGGGACGCAACCGCGTCAGCGACCAGGTGTTTTTCCACTGATCCTGGAAGGTGATCTGCGTGCCGGCGAACCCCGAGGCGGCGATCACCGGTTCCGCGAACAGCGGCGTCAGCGTGAGCCCGCCGATGTCCTGATAGGGCTGCCGGGGCCTGCCCAGCAGCTCGTTTGCGTCCTGTCCCTCGGTGAGTCCGCGCAGCCGGTGCAGGTTCAGCAGGGCCGCGGAGAAAGCCTCCATCCTGGGGCCCGGGGCCCGGCCGATGGAGTGCACGAAACCCGTCAAGGCCCGGTCCGCGACGACCAGCCCGTGGATGCGCATCCGGTGCAGATCGGCGGCCAGACCCGTGCGCTGAGCGGCCCCCAGTCTTCCCGCGCCCTTCAACAGCACCTCGGTCAGGTGCTCCCAGGCCAGGTCGGCGGTGGCCGACTGCTCCCGGGTGATGGTGCGCGCATCGGCCCGGGCGGCCTCCTCCGTGAGCCTGCGCAACCGCTCCGCCGGGTTGCGTGGGTCGATCGGCGGTGCCTCCGGGGCGGTCGGGGTCTCGTCGTCTGTCACATCCAGGCTGAGCGCGACGGCCGCGCGATGGGCACAGCCGGGGGACAGCAGGCAGTCGCAGGTGATGTGCTCCTCCGAGGTGGCGACCGCCACGTCCGCCAGGCGAACCGTCGCGTTCCCGAAACCGATCTCGGGACCGATCGGCACCGGATCGGCCAGCAGGGCGTCCACCCGCCTGCGGACCCGTGGGGCGAGCGAATCGGTGATGGAGGCCATCAACGCGGGGGAGATCCTCATCGCGATCCCTCCCTGACCACGGTGCCGACCCAGCGGGCCAGGTCCAGCGGCGAGACCGCGGCGACGCGCATCCCGGCCCCGGCCACCCGCGCCGCGATCCCGGCGTTGTAGACGCCGGTGCCGGTGTCGTTCAGGGCCGCGCAGCCGAGCAACGTCACCCCGGAGGTCGCCAGGGCCTCCACCTCGGCCAGCATGGGAGCGTCGGAACCGAACTCCTCGAAGTCGCTGATCAACACCAGCAGGGTGCGGGACGGCACCTTCACCCGTGATCGCGCCACCCGCAGCGCGGATGCGATGTCCGTGCCTCCCCCCACCGAGACCTCCAACAGCAGCGCCAGGGGATCGTGGACGTGGCCGGTGAAGTCCAGCACATTGGTGTTGAAGGCCAGGAAATCGACGCTGAGGGCGGGAGATTCAGCGAGGATCGCCGCGGTCAGGGCCGAATAGACCACCGATTCGGACATGGAACCCGACACGTCCACCAGCACGATCAGGTGCCAGTCGATGTCGCGCGCCATCGGGGCGTGGAACACGGGATGGACGGGAACCACCTGGGGCCGTCCGTCGAGGGGAACCACGTGCCGCAGGTTGCCCCGGATGGTGCGGTCCAGATCCAGGCTTCCGGTGCGACGCCGGGTGGGGCGGCCCGTCGCCAGGCCACTCAGGGCCGGGCGCAGCCGGATCGCCAGCTCCGCGCCCAGCTCCTTCACCAGCCGGGCCACCAGGGGACGCAGCTTTGCCAGCCGCGCCTCCGGCAGCGCACCGTGCAGCGACAGGGCGGTGGCCAGCAGGTCCACCGACGGCCGCACCGAATCCGGATCGAGCCGTTCCACCACGTCGCCGCGTCCCTTCGCGGCGGCCTGTCCGAATATCTCCTGCACCTCGTGCTCACCGAAGAGGACCTCGATCTCGTCCTGCCACTGCCGCACCCCCAGCTGCGACGGGCCGTTCCCCGCGCCGCGACGTGAGCCGTCCAGGGAATCCGAGTCCGGGCGGCCGTACAACTCGTCCAGGGCGGAGGCCATCCGGCGGCCCTGGTGCGACAGCCTTTCCCGTTCGGTGCCCAGCACCAGCCGCCACCGTTCCGCCGGGGGAAAGGCCAGGTCGGCCAGCCCGAGAGCGGCCAGGCGGTCGCGGGCCGCGGTGTCGTAGCGGGTGGCGGCCAGGGTCTCCTCGGGGCTGAGCACCAGGTCACGGGCACGCCCGAGTTCGCGGGCCAGGTCGGTCAGGAGGGCCTTGCGTGCCTGTTCGGGCAGCACGTCGAAGCCGCCTCGCAGCGCGGGCAGCAGGGAGACGAACTCGTCGTCGGGGATGGCACCCACCCGATCCACCAGGGCGATCGTCGCCGGGGACGAGTCAAAGCGGGGAAAAGCGGTGGTCAGCAACCCGACCAGCCTCCTGCGCAGGGCCCGGCGCGCTTCCGGGGTGGGGGCGTCCAGCCACGACGCCACCCGGCCGGCGGAATCGTCATCCAGCAGCAGCCCGGCGGCCGCCCCCTGCATCAGGGGGGAACCGTCCCCGGCGAGTTGTTCCAGGGCGTGCCCGAGACTCAGGGCGTGGGAGCCGCCCTGGGCGACGAAGACCGCCAGGGCCCTGGCGTCCTCGGGATCATCGGAACCGCGGATGCCGCGCAGTTCTCGCACCGCGGCGGAGGTGAACTCGTCGCGCAGCTCGGCGGCGCGCATCCGCTGCTGCTCCGGCAGCAGCGAGGCACCGGGAATGTGCGACGAAGCCACTTCTGCGAGGGCCACCGACAGCGCGACGGCATCCGTGAAACCGACTCGCCCGGCAAGCGGACCCACGAGCTGGAGAGCCCGCCCCATTGCCGAGTCCAGGGCGCATCCGGCGGCCTCGGTCAGCAGGGCGGTGGCCTCCTCAGGGGTTTCGACCTTCCGGGTGAGCAGCACCGTCGCCGCCACCTGCTCGGGGGTCAGGCCGCGCGGCGCGGCCAGTTCGATGCTGGCATCCGTTGCCGTGCTCCACCTCAGATCCCAACTCAGCCCCACCATCTCCGCCCCGCGCGACAGACCCTGGCTGACGGGGGAGGCGAAGGTGATGCCGCCGGTGAACAGGCGCGTCAGCAGCACGTGGCGGCGCAGGTCCCGGGGGTTGCGCAGCGGTTCCAGATACAGCTGTTCGTTCTTTTCCAAGGGAATCCGCAGGGCCTCCAGCTCTGCCAGGACGTTCGCCCGCAGCGCCGAGACGGGCGTGCCGGGAGCCACCCGGCCGGAACGATCCCCGATCAACACCTGCTCCAGGGCCTCGGCCACCACCCGGCCCCGCCCCAGCACCTCCCCCTGGGCCAGCACAGTGGTGGCCGCCTCGATGAGCTCCCGGCGCGACGGGGCGGCCAAACCCCGCAGGGCCGCCAGGTCGAGGGCCACCCGCGCGGTCTCGGCCGCCTCTCCGGGCCCGGCGGGATGCCCGGCGGCGCGCAGCCGCCGGGTGATCTCCGTGATCAGCCGGGTGGTCTCGTCGCGGAGCCTGTCCGGGGCCAGCTCCGAGGCGAGAACCACCTGCTGCCAACCGGGGTCACGGATACCGGCCGGATAGCCCGAACGGGAATCCAGCTGGGCGAAGGTGTAGCGCACCAGGCAACCCACCACATCGGAGCCGTCGAGGACATCGAGAGGGCCGGGTTCCGGGGCCAGCAGGGCGGCGGCGTGGAAAGAACCGACCACCGCCGCCACTCGGCGGCCCGCCGACAATTCCCGGCCCAGCACCCGGTTCATTCGTTCCTCGCGGGCCCGGGTGTGGGCGTCGATCCGGCCCTCCGCCTTCCGGAGTGCCCAGCCGTGGGTCAGCGCCGCGACCCGCAACTGCTCCGGTGCGGAGCCGGGCGCGGGGGCCTCGACGAGCCGGTCCCAGGCCTCCTGGGGGTCATTCGTCCGGACCCGCGCGAACAGGGCGTCGCGCCCCCGGGAATCGCCGGGGAAATCCTCGGTTGCCTCCTCGGGTTCCGGGACGGCGACCGGCAGGTCCAGACAGACCACCGGCACCGAGTTGGCCCGCGCCCAGCGCAGCGCCACCAGCTCCGGGGAGAAGTCCGCGAATGGGTAGAAACTGAGGTTCCCGTCCCGGCTGAAGGCCATGGCCAGCGGCGCGGTGGCCTCGGGATGGGTGAGCCAGTCCAGCCATTCGGCGGCCTCCGTGGGCAGCTCGACGGCCAGCACGTCCGGGGCGAACCCCTCCAACAGGCGGGGGGTGGCCACCGACATGGCGGGGGAGTGGTGCCTGATCCCGATCAGGAACGGAGCCCGGCAGCCTGTCAGCTCCGCGATCTCGGTTTCCGTGGTCATGCTTCGAGCACGTGCCGCTGCTCCCAGAGCTGCACCCACGTGTGGCGGCCCTCGGCGGCGCGGCGTTTCACGACGGAATCCCAGTAGGCGAGCAGACGCGCACCGTCCTCCGAGTCGTCCTTGCGGACGGCGCCGAGGAGCTGCCCCGGGATCAGACGCACCCCGTCTCGGGCGTGCGGGAAGAACGCCCCGGCCAGCGCGATGGAACCGGAGATGGCCACGGCCTCGGCGGTGGACAGCACCGTCGACGGTTTCTCCACCGCCCAGCCCTCCTGGCTCACCCCGGAACGCAGCTCCCGGAACGCCGTCACCAGGGTTTCGACCACCACCTCGTCGACCTTGGATCCGGCACCCGCCGCGGTGAGGGCCTGGCGGGTGCGTTCCCTCACCAGGGCGATCTCCGCGCCCGCGTCGGCGATCGGCTCCACCGCCTCGAAGTTGAAACGGCGCTTCAGGGCCGCGCTCATCTCCGAGACGCCACGGTCCCGCAGGTTCGCCGTCGCTATGACACAGAAACCCGGGGCGGCGTGGACGGCGTACTCGCCGAGCTCCGGCACCGCCAGGCGGCGTTCCGAGAGCACCGAGACCAGCGCGTCCTGGACCTCCGGCAGGCAGCGGGTGATCTCCTCCACCCGGGCCACCCGTCCGGTCCGCATGGCCGCCAGCACCGGTGAATCCACCAGCGCGTCCTCGCTGGGGCCCTTGGCCAGCAGCTGCGCGTAGTTCCAGCCGTAGCGGAGCTGGTCCTCAGTGGTGCCCGCGCTGCCCTGGACCGTCAGGCCGCTGGTGCCACAGATCGCGGCCGACAACAGTTCGGACAGCATCGACTTGGCCGTGCCCGGTTCCCCCACCAGCAGCAGCGCCCGCTCACCCGCCAAGGTGATGACGCACCGCTCCACCAGGGAAACGTCCCCCACGAACTTCCGGCTGATCTTCAACCTGTCATTGCCGCAGACGAAGGCCACCACCGCCTGCGGGGTGAGCAGCCAACCCGGTGGTCGGGGGCCCTTCTCTTCGGCGAGCCGGGCCAACTCCTCGGCGTGGCGCACCTCCGGTGGCGGCACCTGCCGCACCTGTTCCATGGGACCTCCTCGGGTTTCCTGACATGCGCGGATCAAGCTAGCAGGAGGCCCCGACAAAAACCGACGCCCCCGGGGTACACGGGTTCCCCCGGCGGCTGGGGCGGCCTCGGGGGATGTATGCGGATGCCCCCGGAGCACACGGGTTCCCCGAACACCCTCACTTCACATCACCCCGTCCCGCTCCTCCCGTGCAGGACTCGCGGAGGTTCGACGTGAGAGTCGGCCGGCTGGGCCACCTGTCCCGCTCCTCCCG
Source organism: Arachnia sp. (assembly GCF_057238465.1). Taxonomy (NCBI): domain Bacteria; kingdom Bacillati; phylum Actinomycetota; class Actinomycetes; order Propionibacteriales; family Propionibacteriaceae; genus Arachnia; species Arachnia sp. The sequence goes on along the minus strand of NZ_DBHHFZ010000017.1, from coordinate 32,996 downwards.
TGCGCGACTCGCGGAGGTTCGACGGTTCAACGTCGTCACGCGACGTTGAACCGTTCTCCGCCCGCGTTTCGTGCACAAGGAAGGAGGGGGAGGGGGCCGGAGTTGGGAGTCGAACGGTCCGGTCTGTTGGGGCAGGTTCTGGCCGTGACCGGAGCGGTGCCGGTCGCCGGATCGGGTGGCTATGCCACCCGATCCGGCGATCCGGGAACCAGCAATTACGGTTTCCGTTCCACCCGGCCGGTCAGCGGCGGCGGTGGCGTTCCGTGCGCAGCTCCTCGTAGCCCGGGACGTCGCCCTCGCGATAGCGACGCCAGGCTTCGGTGAACAGCTGATGGTAGGGGACCAGCGGCACCACCACGCTCTGTCTCGGTTCCACCTTCAGGGTGTCCAGGAGATCGTAGAAGGGGGCCTTCCAGACCTCCATGGGCAGGTGGGGGGAGCTGGCCTCCTGCCAACCCCCGGGCAGGAACAGGGTACGTCCCGCCCGGGAGCGTTTGGCCTCCAGGACGAGGCCTTTCTCCAGCAGCGGGGCCGCCGCCTCGACCCGGGCGGTTTTCTTCCAGGCGTTCCAGCTCTCAACGTTCCTGTCGGTCGGGTTGTGGAGGGCCAGCAGCTGCAGCCAGTAACGGGAGGAGGCCTCCGGCAGGCCGAGGGTTTCGGAGACCTCGGCGACCACCCGGGGGGCGGATACGAGAGGGTCCTGCTGGGTCCCGGGGACTCCGGAACGCAAATCCTCCTGGATGGCGTCGAAACCGCCCGTCAAAACGCTGATCCGGTTGAGCAGGTTGTCCTGGAAACTCAGGTCCTCGGGGATGCTCGCCGCCAGGGTGGCCTCCGTTTCCCAGTCGGTGACCTTCGCAGGATCCCAGGAGATCGCGTCGTAGTGTCTGTCGGCGGTGATGGTCCAGGCCCCTTGAGAGATGCTCGACCCCACCGGGGTCTGTTTGGTGCGTTTCGACAGGCCCAGGAGGACCCGCATCTTCCCGTGGTTGGTGTACTCGTCCCAGCCGGATGACGGTTTTTCGCATCCGGCCCGGATGACGTCGAAACGGTCGGCCAGCCAAGGGCCGAGCGCATCGGAGCGGTCCACCCTGGTGGCCGCCCACAGCCAGGTGCTCAGGTGTTGATCGTCCAGTTCCTCCTGTTCCGCCAGTTTGCGGAGACGATCGGCCCCGCCCCACCGGAACTCTTTGGTGGCCGCGGCCAGCAGCTCCTCGGGAAGCTGGACGCGGTCACCCTGCCAGGTCTTCCACCATTCGATCATGGCCTCGATGTCGAGGCCCTCGCGGACCGTCCTGACCGGATCCTGGGCCCCGGCCGCGAGCAGCTCGACCAGGACCCACACGCCCAGGCCCTTCAGGAACTCACGCGCACCGGCCGCCTCCGCGACCTTCAGGCCCAGGAGCTCCCGCACGGGTTTCGGCAGGTAGTTGTTTTCCCAGCTGTTCAGGTTCGGCAGGCCCGCCAGCAGTACACCGGCCGCCGCCGGCGACCAGCCCAGGCCCTCGGCCAGCCGGTCCCTCCGGGCCGGGTCCCACGGGGCGGGACCGTCGGACAGCAGCTCCTCGAAGGCGGCCACCAACGCTTCGGGTGAGATCCCCCGGGAACTATGGCGGGGCGCGGTTTCGTGCCCTTTGACGTGAGGTGGTATCCCGCCCGTGGGCGAGAACACCAGCATCCTGTTGTCGTCGAGCCCCGGGGCGTTCGACGAGAACACCGGCATTCTGTCGTCCTCGTCGTCGCTACCCAGGGCGATCGCGGGACCGGTGGGTGTCTCGATCAGGGCCCCCATCTCGCAGGGGGACGGGTCGTTCCACTGATACGGGAAATCGAAGACGCAACCCTCCGGTGTGTAGAGGCCCGCGTCCAGCACGGCGGCGACGGCCGCGGCGGCCCCGCCGATCCCGTCGCGCTCCCGGAACGGAGTTGCGGCGCAGGCCAGCAGCACCTCCGGATGGGTGAGCAGCAGGTACAGCCTGGAACGGACCATCTTGACCCTCACCTGCTCGCCGGCCAGGCGGCGGGCCAGGGCCAGCATGGTGGAACGCGATGTGGTTGCTCCGCTGTGCCACCCCAGCACGTTCCAGACGGCCAAGTCGTCAGAAGGTTCCCACTCCGCGAAGGTGCCCGGCGCCGTCTCCTCCGCGGCCTCCCGGGCCAGGGCCCGGCCCTCATCGACGATCTTCTTGACGCGGGCCGTGAGCCAGATCACCGAATCCACCAAGGCCGGGTCGGTCGTTCCCAGGAAGGTCTCGGCGGCGGCGCGGGCCTCCTCGGTGATGAACTGTTCATCCACCACACCGTCGGTGTCCTCCAGCAGGAAGTTCAGGTCATCGGCATCGCATCCCTGCCGCTGGTTCGCGGCGGGTGTGGCTGCCAGCAGGGCCGTGGCCATCTCCGGGGTCACCGAGCGCAGCCTGGCGCTGACGGCCTCGTCGCGCACCCGGAGATGGTGCCATCCCACCCTGGGCAGCTGCGACAGCAGATGTGGCTGCCCCAGCGCATCGGAGGTGGACAGGACACGCTCGCAGGTGGGGTCGCGGTGAAGACAGTTCGAACTGCCGACCAGCCAGTACCCACCGCCCGGGCGGCTCACCCGGGCGGTGAAGAAACCCTCGCCGGTGTCGGTATCCAGTCGGTAACCGTCGATTCCCAGGAAACGCCGCTGGTCCTCCCGTGTAAGCACCACCCAGCCGTGCACACCCTCCTTCTGGGGCAGCGGGGAACCGGGAACGGTGACCGGGGTCCACAGCAGGTTGCTGGCAGACAGTTTCCAGCCGTCACGAAGGTGTGGCTCGACCAGCTCGGCCAGACCGTTCGGCAGCGATTCGCGTCCCGGATTCCCAGTCTCGGGATCGACCTCCCGGATCCCGTCGTCGCCCACCCAGTAGGTGTTGCCGTCGTGCAACACCTGCTTCAGGTGGCCGAACGGTGATTCCTGGTCCCCGACCCGCAGCACCCGTTGCCCGATCAGGCGTCCGGAGGCGACGGGGAAGGACTGGGTGTTCCGGGAAACCCGCCAGACGTAGGGTGCCTTGCGCGGGTGGGCCGGATCATTGGACCAGACGAACCATTCGTCGTAGGAACTGTCCCGGTAGTAACAGCCCGTCACCCCGTCGACCAGGATGTAGTGCCAGTCCTCGGGGCGGACGCCCTTGGGAATGGTGAACGTGGCCTCCGCGACGCGCCTGTCGCCCTCCACCCAGATGACGCGGCCGTTCTTCGCGACACCGACGGCGGGCCAGGATTCGTGCAGGGTCACGTCGTCACCGAGTTCCGCGGCCGCCTTCTCCAACTCGGGCCAGGTGTATTCGGTCAGCACCCCGTCGCGCAGCGCATCGGCCAGCAGCTTCGGGGCGTCCAGGTGCGAGATGAAGGCGGCGAACTGCTCCGGATAGGCGGCCCGGCCCTCGGGGGTGAACAGCGGCTGCAGCCGTCTCAGCTCCGCCGCCACGGCCAGAGTGGTGGCGTCCTTCCCCAGCCTGGGGGCGGCCCAGCGGCCCAGGATCTCCCGGGTGCCGGAATGGGACAGCAGCAGGTGCAGGTGCCCCTGCCCGATCATCCGTCCCATGTTGTCGAGTCCGAGCGCGGCGTGTTCGCTGCGGGCCAGGTGTTCCAGATCGGGGCGTTCCTGCTGCTCGGCCCAGCGGCGGAAGTCCAGTTTCCTCCAACCCGGGTCCTCCTCGAAAGCCACCCGGGCCCCCGCATCCAGCAGCGCATCGAGCACCTCGGGTTCGAGTCTCCACAGGTTGCTCGACAACGTGACGGTGGCTCCCCGCAGGCCGGGCAGCTGCCTCAGCAGCAGACACAGCTTCCTGGGGTAATCGGTATCCCACTGGTCCTGCAGCATGCGGATGTAGCGTTCGGCCCAGGTGGCCGCGTCGTGTTTTCCGGAACGCAGCTCTTCGGCGACGCCGGTGGCCTCCAGCACGTCGATCCACATGTCGGGACGCATCCTGTCCGGGGCCAGGCCGAGCAGCCTCTGGCGCACCGACTCGTCCTGTTTCGCCAGCTGGACCAGGGGCTTGGAGTAGCCGTCCCAGAAAATGGTGGGGGCGTGTTCGATGGCGGGGGAACCGAGCAACGCGGACAGTAGCCTGGTCTCCACCTCCAGCCGGTCGGCCCCGGCAGCCCTGATCAGGCGGCGCATGTCCGCGGGGAGAGCCGCGTAGGGCGGCAGGCCGCCGCGGACCCGGTCGATGTTGAACTTTAGGAACAACTCAAGGGCGTCCGCGGGGGTGTGACGTTCGAGGAGGGTCTTGGATTCGTTGGTGAGTTCCTTGGCGCTCAGCGCCCCCGCCAGCGCGAACTCCAGAAGCACCTGGCGGTGGCGTTCCTCGTCGATGACCAGACCGTGCACCCGCTCGGCCTCGCGGGCCTTGTTGAAGAACTGCATGGCGTAGGTGTGGTTGTTGTTGCGCAGGAAGATCCGCGCGCCCTCCTCCAGGAAGGTGGGGAGGAAGTGCGGGGCGGAGTTCCCGAGCCGCCCTGCCAGCTCGTCGAGGAGTTCCTTGGCCGGGCCGGCCTTGCTCCGGGCGAGTTTCGCGGCCCGGTTGAGATCACCGACCAGGTTCAGGGCGTGCCGGGCGTTGGGCGGGTCGGTGATGATCGGCCAGGCCGGGAAACCTATGGCACGGTTGCGGACGTGACCCACCCCGGCTGCCCCGTCCGGGGTGAAACCCAGCACGCCCAGGCTCAGGTCCTCCACCTCTGCGAGGTTCTCCCGGGCCAGGCGCACCACGGTGCGGCCCTCGAACTGGGGATGGACGTAACGACGCGCCTGCAGGGCGACGGTATCCGGGACGGCGGTGGGAGAAACACCGCCCAGCTCTGCGGCTCGGGAATCTGTGATCATGCGGGGAACCTTAGACTGAGGGACTGACAATTTTTCTTCAGGTCGCGGATGCGGGAATCGGGGATCACCGCTCGTCCTTGTCCGCTTTCACCTTGCGGCCCGCGAAAATGTGTGCCGCCATGCGCACCCCCTCCGAGTAGGCCAGCGGACCGACCTCGGCGACGGGCACGATGCGGTCGTCGCGCACCCAGTGCAGATCCCCCGTGACCGTTTCGAACTCCGGCGAATCCGCCCCGATCCAGTACCGGGCCGTCACTGGTTCACCATCCTCGAAACACAGACAGGTGGCGTAGCCACCCGACACCTTGAAACCGGCGGAGGACGCGCGACCCGCGGCGAAACGCAGCTGCTCGAACTCGCCACCCGCGTACTGGGCGAGCTCGACGACATCCGGGGCGATGTCGTCGGGGCGGCGATGCACCTCGCGGAACAGCTGGTCGAAACGCTGCTTGATGCCCAGTTCCACGGCGAACTCACGCAGGTCGTCGAGATCGGCCAGCAGCGCGGGGTGGGGGAGCAGCACCCGTTCTGCGGTGATGGTCACGGATTCACCGTCCAGGTCGACCACGCCCAGGCCGCCGGGGTCGGCGGCACGGAGGAAACCCGCCACCTTGCCGTCGTCTGCGGCGACCACCAGGTCGGTGAGCCAGGAACGCCACGCCTCATCGGCCCACACCTCGGCCAGCACCGCCCGCGGCACCGGCAGGGAACGCAACAACCAGCGTTCCACCTCCGCCCCGGCCTCGGCGTCGTGGGTGTGCAGGAAGGACAGGGCCGCGTCCAGGTCCTCCCACGCCGCGGTTTTCCTCACGGCTGGCGGCACCGAGGCCAACTCCTTGCCCTTGCTGTTCCGTGCGACGATCACGCCGTCACGAATCGCCAGTTCATGTCCGGTGCCGGTTGGGATCCACTGCATGCGCCACAAGGTATCGGGTGTCCCCGACAAAACTCGGCCCGGGCCCGGCCGGGATCTTGTTTCGTCAGCCCGTGGGTTCGTTCGAGGCCGGTGATGGGGTTCCGCTGGGTGGTCACCACGAGATCCTGTTCCGGGCAGCCGTGGTCACGACGCCCCCGTCCGGTCGGATGGATCCGGTCATGGCGGGTAGGGACGACCGAACCGTTCGGAAATCCCGGGGCCGGATTTTCGAAAACCTTCTGCGAGGGGGGTCGCTCGTTGTAGCGTGTCGGGGTGGAGACGAGCAATGATCGGCGCACGAACCCGATTCGATGAAGTATCGGTTCTTGCGAGCCGAATGAACCGCTCCGCAAGCAGGTGAGGAAGGAAACACGATGTCAACACCGAATGGGTCGGGAACCCCCAACCAGCCCGGCGGAACCGGAGGGCCCGCCCAGCAGCCGGGGGCGCCGCAGTTCATCCCCCCGGGGCAGGGGCAGTCCCAGGGGTATCAAGGACCTCCCCAGGGGTACCAGGGGTATCCGGGAAACATGAACGTGCCGCCGCAGCCGGCCACACAGGGGTGGTCCCGACCGCCGCAGGCCCCGCAGGGACCGGCGGCGCAAGGGCATCCCGTACCTCCCCCCTACGCTGCGGGTTACGCCCAGCAGGGGCCTTACTTCCAACAGGGTCCGGGATCCTCCCCGAAGAACTCGAAAACCGGTCTGTGGGTCGGGATCGGGGCCGCTGCCGTGGTGGTGGTCGTGGCGCTGGCGCTGGTGATCTCGGGCGTTTTTCCCGGAGGAGGCGGTTCCGGTGGTGGAGCCGCCGGTGGAGCGGGGGGATCCGGGAAATCGGCGGATCCCAGGGAAACCGCCAGGACCATCGCCACGAATTACCTCACCGCGATCTCCGAGGGGCGTGCGGAAGACGCCAAGAAACTCCTGTACTCCATTTCGTACGATGATTCGCTGCTCACCGACGAGGTGCTGAAGGATTCGTTGACCCGGGCCCCGATCACCGACATCAACGTCGGTGAACCCACCGGGGAGTACAGCACTTTCGATGTTTCCGTCACCTACAAGGTGGGCGGCGAATCGGCCAGCGACAAGTACAAGGTGAGTACCGGGAGTGAAAAGATACTCACTTCGATTCCCAGCGTGGGGCTCTATTCCCTCAAGGGGGTCGACATCACCGTGAACGGCGTGAAGGCGAAGAGCGGCGAGAGCCGCCATGCGGTGTTCCCGGGAAGCTATGTCATCGCCTCCGCCAACAAGTACTTCGAGGTCGACGGGAACACCACCGTCGTCGTCACCACCGGGAAGGACAGCGCGTCGCCGTCGGACCTCAAGCTCAAGGTGAGCCAGGCAGGCATCACCCTGTTCCGTGAGAAAGTCGTGACCGAGGCAAAGGCGTGCCTGGCCTCCAAGGCCCTCGACCCCGGCTGCAACATCGCAATCAGCGCCACAACCCAGAACGGCGGAACCGTCGCCGAGGGCAGCGTCACACGCACCCAGGATTCCGAGAACGCCACCAAGCTGGAGAATGTCGTTCCCAAGCCCGGCACCTCGGTGCCCACCATCATCTCGGCCCGGGATCTCGGCGACATTCAGGTCACCGCCACCTGCACCGATTCGAGCGGATCGGGTCCCTGCAAACTCCTGTCCGGCAAGGGGTCAAGGTTCCCGACGGCATCGCTCAACGTTGCCGAGGAAAACCCTAAGGTGATGTGGGAGGAGAGATAGGAGAAATCCCGTCAGAATCTTGGCCCGGCGGCCCATGAGGGATCGCCGGGCAACGCCCTTTCAACGGATTTTCAGCCGATTTCCCAGAAGGTCTTTCCCGACATGGCGGCCTGCAGTGCGTCGTGCGGACTTTCCGCGCGGGCCTCGGCCACCTGCGCGCGCAGCAGGTCGTCGTAGGCGGGACGCTCCACCTGCCGGAAGATCCCGACCGGGGCGCGGTGCATCACGCCGTGGTCGGTGAGCTGCGCCAGGGCGAAGGCCTGCGACGGGTCCTGCCGTCCCGCGTCGTGGATGACGATCCTCTCCGGGGCGGCGGTGGCGGTTTCGGTGACCCGCAGCCCCCCGTCGGGTTCCCGGACCACGCAGAGTTGCTCCTCGGAGCCGAAGACCACGGGTTCACCGTCGCGGAGCCGGATCAGCGCGTTCGCCGACTCCGGGCCCTTCAGTGCGTCGAAGGCCTCGTCGTTGAAAATCGGGCAGTTCTGGTAGATCTCGATCAGGGCGGCGCCGCGATGCCGGGCCGCCGCGTTCATGACCTCGGTGAGCTGCGCGCGATCGGAGTCGACGGCGCGCGCCACGAACGACGCCTCCGCGCCGAGCGCCAACGCCACCGGGTTGAACGGCACATCGAGGGAACCGTAAGGCGAGGACTTGGTCAGCTTGCCCTGCTCCGAGGTGGGGGAGTACTGCCCCTTCGTCAATCCGTAGATGCGGTTGTTGAACAGCAGGATGTTGATGTTCACATTGCGTCGCAGAGCGTGGATGAGATGGTTGCCGCCGATCGACAGGGCATCGCCGTCGCCCGTGATCACCCACACGTTGAGGTCCTCGCGGGCCGCCGCCACCCCGGTGGCGATGGCGGTGGCGCGGCCGTGGATGGAGTGCATCCCGTAGCAGTCCACGTAGTAGGGGAACCGTGACGAGCATCCGATGCCGGAGATCACGACGGTGTTCTCCCGGGCGATGCCGAGGTCGGCCATCATGGCCTGGAAGGTGGACAGGATCACGTAGTCGCCGCAACCGGGACACCAACGCACCTCCTGGTCGCTGGTGTAGTCCTTCCGGGTCTGCGGTGCCTGCGCGAGGGGAATCCCGGCGAGCCCGTGCATCACTCCACCTCCAGTGAGTCGATCTCGGCGGTCAGGTCGGCTTCCAGCTCACCCACCGAGATGGGCAGCCCCCGCACCCGCGAATAACTCTGGACATCCACCAGGTATCGGGCGCGCAGCAGGAAGGCCAGCTGTCCCAGGTTCATCTCGGGCACCAACACCCTGTCGTAGCCGCGCAGCACCTCTCCCAGGTTGGCGGGCATGGGGTTGAGGTGACGCAGGTGCGCCGTCGCCACCTCGCGACCCGCCAGCCGCACCCGGCGTGCGGCGGCCGTGATGGGCCCGTAGGTGGAACCCCACCCCAGCACCAGCAACCGGGCCCGTCCCGAGGGGTCGTGGACCTCGACGTCGGGGATGTCGCGGACGATGCCGTCGATCTTCGCCTGCCGGGTGCGCACCATCAGGTCGTGGTTCTCGGGGACGTAGGAGATCGCGCCGGTGGTGGAGTTCTTCTCCAGCCCCCCGATGCGATGTTCCAGCCCCGGGGTGCCGGGCACCGCGAAGGCGCGCGCCAGGTTCTCGTCGCGCAGATACGGATGGAAGACGGGTTTCCCCTTTGGGTCGGTCGCGTTCGGTTCGGTGGCGTAACCGGGGACGATCGGGTCGATTTCGTCCAGATCCGGGATCCGCCAGGGCTCCGCCCCGTTGCCCAGGTAGCCGTCGGTGAGCATGATCACCGGGGTGCGGTACTTCACCGCGATCCGGCAGGCCTCGACGGCGGTGGTGAAACAGTCCGCGGGGGAGCGGGCGGCCAGCACCGCCACAGGGGATTCGCCGTTGCGTCCCAGGATCGCCTGGAACAGGTCGGCCTGCTCGGTCTTGGTCGGCATCCCCGTCGATGGTCCGGCGCGCTGCACGTTCACGATCACCAGGGGCAGCTCGGTCATCACACCCAGGCCGACGGCCTCCATCTTCAGGGCCATGCCGGGCCCCGACGTGGTTGTCACCCCGAGCAGGCCCGCGTAGGAGGCACCCAGCGCGGAACAGATGCCCGCGATCTCGTCCTCCGCCTGCACCGTGATCACACCGGTGTCCTTGCGGCGGCTCAACTCGTGGAGGATGTCGGAGGCGGGGGTGATCGGGTAGGACCCCAGGAACAGCTGCATCCCGGCACGGTCGGCACCCGCCATCAAACCGTAAGCGGTGGCGAGGTTCCCGGTGATCTGGCGGTAGCGGCCGGGTTTCATGGGGGCCGAGGCCACGTGGTAGCGGTATTCGAAGACCTCGGTGGTCTCCCCGTAGGCGTGCCCCGCCCGGAAGGCCGCCAGGTTCGCGTCGCGGATCTCGGGTTTCGAGGCGAACTTGGTCTTCAGGAAGTCGATGGTGCCGGAGGTGTCGCGGGAGTACAGCCAGCACAACAATCCCAGGGCGAACATGTTCTTCGTGCGGCCCGCGTCCTTGCGGCCCAGCCCGAAGGGTTTCGCCGCTGCCGTCGCCATGCCCGTCAGGTCCAGGGAATGAACCTTCCAGTCGGCCAGGGAACCGTCGGTCAGCGGATTCGTGTCCCATCCGACCTTCGCCAGGTTGCGTTTCGTGAAATCGCCCTCGTCGACGATGATCACCCCGCCCTTGGGCAGATCGCCGAGGTTGGCCTTCAGGGCAGCCGGGTTCATGGCCACGAGCACGTCTGGCCGGTCGCCGGGGGTGACGATGTCATAGTCGGCGAAGTGCACCTGGAAGGAGGAAACCCCGGGGAGGGTGCCCTGCGGGGCGCGGATCTCCGCGGGATAGTTGGGCAGGGTGGCGATGTCGTTGCCGAGCGATGCCGATTCGGCGGTGAAACGATCCCCCGTCAACTGCATCCCGTCGCCGGAATCCCCGGCGAATCGGATCACCACCCGATCCAGTGATCGCGTCTCAGCCACGAACAACCCTCTCAGTCTCAAAGCTCCGGGCAAGTGTATAGCGGCGCATCCGGTGACATCCTCACCCGAACGAAACGGGACCCGAACGGGTGGGGTCGGTGGGGACGAAGGACGTCCTTGGTGTCGCCGCCCCGTAGTATGCCTTTCATGGCCCGGATCAACGACTTCTCCCTTGAATCGCCGGTGCGTCCCCTTGACGCGCCGCGCGGGGGGAGTTCGGTGCCCCGTGAACCGGGCGTCCGTGATGATCGTCTTGCCCGTCGGCCGCGGCGACGGGGGAAGTTCTGATGCCCGCGGCGTCGCGAGGATTGAAGGCGTTCAAGGACGCCTTCAGGGCGCGCGCGGTGCTGGTGGGGTGCCTGGGTTCGGTGCTGCTGGTGCTGGGGTCACTGACCCCCGCCTACCTGCCGCGGGTCTCCCCGCTGACCCGGGCGATGGCGTCGTACGGGCTGGCCGGTGTCGAGTGGACGTGGATCGGCACCATCATCACCATGGCCGGGCTTGCCCTGATGCTCGAGTTCTGGTTGAGAGTGCGCCCGGCGCGAAGGGAGTCGCGGGGACAGCCGCAGCTGCGCCACTGGGCGGTGCTCGCGATCGTCGCGGCCCCCATGCTGGTCGCTCCGCCGATCTTCAGCCACGATGCCTACTCCTACGCGGCCCAGGGCTGGTTGCTGAACAACGATCTCAACCCCTACCTGGTGGGGCCCGGGATCCTTCCCGGACAGTTCGCCGACCAGGTGGCCTGGGTGTGGCGTGACACACCCGCCCCCTACGGACCGTTGGCGCTCCGGCTGAACCACTGGCTGATAGTGCTGGTCGGGTTCGATCCCTACTGGTCGACGGTGATCATGCGGCTGCCCGCGCTGATCGGGGTGGGGATGATCGGCTGGTCCTTGCCGAGGATCGCGGGACGGTTCGGCATCAACCCGGCAGCCGCCAGCTGGTTCGTCCTGGCCAATCCCATCGTCATCATCGACTTCGTGGGTGGCGCCCACAACGACGCCCTGATGATGGGTCTGGCGATGATGGGGATCTGGATCACCACCAAGTGGCGCACCTGGTGGTGGGGGGCGGTCGCGGTCGGGGTTGGGGCCGCCATCAAACAGCCCGCGGTTTTCGTCGCGGTTGCCCTGCCCTTCATCACCCACCCCTGGACCTCGTGGAAACCCCGTCCGCTGGCCATCGCCGCGGCCCGGGCCCTGGCGTCGTTGGCGGTCTCGGTGGCGGTGTTCGCGTTGCTGAGCGTCGTGACCGGGCTCGGATTCGGGTGGGTGAACGCGGTCGATGTTCCCGGCAAGGTGACCAGCGCCTCACCGTTCAATCTGCTCGGGGAGGCCGTCGAGTACCTCCTGAACCAGGCGGGTATCGACCAGGGCGGCAAGGCGGCCGTCGGTGCGATGCGTTCCCTCGGGCTCCTGGTCTGCGCCATCGGGATCGTGTGGCTGGCCATCCGGCACCTCGGACGCCGCCCCCTCAACTTCACCGGGTGGGGGTTGCTGCTGTCGGCGTTCACCCTCCCGGCCCTCCACTCCTGGTACCTGCTGTGGGGTGGGGTGCTGTTCCCCATGACCCGTCCCAACACCCGTCGGCTCCGGATCGCCATCATCATCTCCGCGGTTCTGCTGGCCTACGAGGCCATGGTCTTCGCGGTCCGAAACGGCACCTGGCTGGTTGCGTTGCTGCTGATCTGGGCTGGTTGGGAATCCGTGAAGGCCCACGAACTCACCCAGAGATGGGACGCCAAGGCCCCTCAGGAGAGTTTGGCCGAGTCGTAGTCCACGGCGACGGGACAGTGGTCGCTGACCCGGGAGTCGTAGTCGGCCTCGCGCAGCGATTCCGCCCTGACCGCCGCCCGCGCCAGCTTCGGCGTCGCCAGGTGGTAGTCGATGCGCCAGCCCGCGTCGTTCGCGAACGCCTGGCCCCGCCACGACCACCACGAGTAGGGGCCGTCCTGGTCCGGGTGCATGGAACGCACCACGTCGACGAGGGTTCGGGGCCCGAGCTGGGCGGTGAACCAGTCGCGTTCCTCGGGCAGGAAACCGTCGGTGCGCTGATTGGAGCGCCAGTTCTTGAGGTCGTGCCGGGTGTTGGCGATGTTGAAGTCCCCGACTATCACGTACTCGCGCCCGGCCTGCGCCGCTGATCTGCGGGCCCGGGTCAGGTGACGCGCCAGGCCTGAGAGGAACTTCATCTTCCGTTCGTACTTCGGGGTGTCGGCCTCCTCTGGTTTCCGGGCGTGATGTTCCGGTACGGCGCCTTTCGGCAGGTAGAGGGATGCGACGCGGATGGGGAGCCCGGCCAGGTCGACCTCCACGTAGCGGCCCTCACCGGCGAAGGCAGCCAGGTCGCGGTTGCCCACCCGTTCCACCTCCGACTCGGTGGGGATGCCGTCGGGCGTGATGATCACCGCGGTGCCGTCGAGGGTGGCGATCCGTTCCGGTGCGTCACGGGTCAGGATCGCCACGCCGTTGCGACCCGCCAGTTCGCCGATGGACCAGGCGACGTGATGTCCGTCGAAGGCGCCGGCGGGCAGGTCCCTGAGGCGGCAGCGCACCTCCTGTAGGCACAGGACGTCGGCCTCCTCGCGTCGCCACAAATCGTGCAGGCCCCGGCGCAGCGCGGCGCGGATGCCGTTGACGTTGTGGGAGATCAGACGCAGGTTGCTCATGGCGTCGCATGTTAATGCCGGCGGGGGTGATTGGCCGGGATGCTACCTTTTTTGACGACCCGAGAGGTTGGAGGAAACACATGGCCGGAGGCCTGGCTGCGCTGCTGGATGACGTGGCGATGATCGCGAAACTGACCAGCGCAACCAGCACCAAGGCAATGGCGGTCGTGATCGATGACGCCGCCGTCACCCCGCGCTACGTCACGGGACTGAGCCCGGCCCGGGAGCTGCCGATCATCTGGCGGATCGCGAAGGGTTCGCTGCGGAACAAGGCGATCATCCTGGTGGTGGCGTTGGCCCTGAGCCAGTTCATTCCCTGGATCCTGACCCCGATCCTGATGATTGGCGGCGCCTATCTGTGTTTCGAGGGCGCCGAGAAGGTCTGGGAGGCCGTCTCCGGGCACCGCGAAGAGAACGAGCCGGCGGCGGATCGCGGCGAGAAGGACGAGAACGTCCTGGTCAACGGCGCCATCACCACCGATTTCATCCTGTCCGCGGAGATCATGGTGATCTCCCTGAACTCCCTCGCCGAGGAGGGTTTCTGGCGCCGCGCGATCACGTTGGTTCTGGTCGGGATCCTGATCACGGTGCTGGTCTACGGTGTGGTGGCGCTGATCGTGAAGATGGACGACGTCGGCCTGAAACTGAAGCAGGGCAAGGGGGTGGGTCGTGCGCTCGGGGGTTTCCTGGTGGCCGCCATGCCGAGGCTGCTGGCCACGCTTTCGGTGATCGGGATCGCCGCCATGCTGTGGGTTGGTGGGCACATCCTCCTCGACGGTGCCGCCAAGCTCGGCTGGGATGCGCCCCTGGGGCTGGTTCACGGTCTGGCCCACTCCACCGCCTCGGCTCCGGTGGCCGGTGAGGCGCTGGAGTGGGTGGTGGAAACCGCCTGCTCCGCGGTGCTCGGCCTCGTGATCGGAGCGGTGATCGTCGCGGTGATCCACCTGATTCCGAAGCGGGCCGCCGAACCCGCCCGGTAGGCTCAGGTCATGGGTGAAGATTTTGACGAACGGGCCGCCACCTGGGACGACGACCTGGAACGGATGGCCAGGGTCCGCAGAGTCGCCGCCGTGGTGCGTTCGGTGGTGCCCCTCGACGGGCATCCGGTGACTGTCGAGCTGGGCTCCGGGACGGGCATGCTGGCCCGCTGCCTGCACGACGTGCTCGGGTCCACCACCCTGCTGGACTCCTCACCGGCGATGGTTGAGGTCGCGTCGAAGGCCTTGGTATCCGAGGGGCTGGGGGACTGGAGCGCCGCCGTGGCCGACCTGTCCGAGGGGATCCCGGGTGGACCCTACGAGCTGGCGCTGGCGCAGATGTTCCTCCACCACGTCAACGACGTGCCGGACCTGTTGAGGGCGCTGCGCCAGGCGATGACCCCGGGTGGGGTGGTGGTGATCGCCGACCTCGACCACGACGCCGCGAAGCGTTACCACGCCACGGCCGTCGATTTCCACGGTCATCACGGTTTCTGCCGCGACGAGCTGCGTGGCTGGCTGGATGAGGCGGGATACCGCGACATCTGCTTCCACGACGCCGGGGTGGTCGGCAAGGAGGTCGACGGCGAGCGTCAGGACTTCCCGATGTTCCTGGCGGTCGCGAAGGCCTGACGGGTCGCGGTATCACCGCGGTGGCCCAGCAGCCACGGGACGGGTGGTCCCGGTGTCATCGACCCCATTCCCGCCGCTTACGGCCGAGCTGGCGGCCCCGCCGGTTCAGCGGTAGTTCACGAACTGCACGGCGAAGTCGTAGTCGGCCTCCTTGATGAGGCGCTGGACCTCCTGGAGGTGGTCGCGTGATTTCGAGCTGACCCGCAGCTCGTCGCCCTGGATCTGCACCTTCACGCCCTTGGGGCCCTCGTCGCGCACCAGCTTGGAGATCTTCTTCGCGTCCTCCTGTTTGATGCCCTGCTTGGTGGTGCAGGTGATCTTCCACATCTTCCCGGAGATGCGGGGTTCGCCGGCGTCGAGGGCCTTCAACGAGACCCCGCGCTTGATCAGCTTCGACTGGAACACATCCAGCACCGCCTTCGCGCGCTCCTCACCGCTCGACTCGATCTCGATGGCCTCCCCGGACCAGCGGATGGAGGAGTCGGTGTTCTTGAAGTCGAAGCGCTGAGACACCTCCTTGGCGGCCTGGTTCAGCGCGTTGTCCACCTCTTGGCGATCAACCTTGCTGACGACGTCGAAAGAGCTGTCCGCTGCCATGGGTTCCTCCTCGGATCGTGGGCCACCCATTGTGCCAGCCCCACCCGGTCCCTCTCCCCGCCGCCACCCCGTCCCCCACCGCCCGCGAGTTATGTCATTTGGAAAGAAAATGTGGGGTACACGGTACAAAACCTTTCACCACAGCCTCAAAACTTTTCACGGGAGCCCGCTCGCACCCCGGGTTGGACGTATCCGCCCCGGCACTGATACTCTTTCCGTCGCTGGTCAGCCAGTGTTCGGCAGGTTGCCCGAGCGGCCAAAGGGAGCGGTCTGTAAAACCGTCGGCGTTGCCTACGTTGGTTCAAATCCAACACCTGCCACTGCCCCGGATCGGATGGATCCGGGGCTTGAACTTTTTCACGACCCGGTAACCGTCCCGCGACGATGGCAGCGGGCCTCGCCGCCACCCGGGATCCCGGAAAAGCAGATGGAGGGGTTCGGCGTCGGAGAGTTCCGGTGCTCTCAGCACCACGTCGCCGGTGGCATCCATCCGGCCATCGCACGTGGCTAGGCTCTTGTCATGTCATCAACTCCGCACTTCTCCCTTGAAACCGGTGAGATCGCCCCTCTGGTCCTCATGCCCGGCGACCCGCGTCGCGCCGAACACATCGCCCGGAACCGGCTCGACGGCGCCCAGCTGGTCTCCGATGTCCGGGGTATCGGAACCTGGACCGGCACCCTTGACGGGGTTCCCGTCACCGTGACCGCCTCCGGGATGGGGGTTCCGTCGATGTCCATCTACGCCACCGAACTGTTCTCACGCCACGGGGTGAGGCGCATCTGCCGGGTCGGCACCTGCGGGGCCTTCTCACCCAGGGTGCATGTCCGCGACGTCGTGATCGCCTCCGCCGCGCACACCGACTCCTCGGTGGCCACCGTCGCGGTCCCCGGGGTGACGTTGTCGCTGGCGCCGGACTTCGACATGCTCGCCGCCGCCGTGACGCAGGCGCGACGGGGCAGCGGCAGGGCGGTTCACGTCGGTTCTGTTTTCACCAGCGACTACTTCTACCACCCCCGCACCGACATCATCCCGGAGCTGTCGAAGCTGGGCACCCTCGCGGTCGAGATGGAGGCCGCGGGTCTGTACGCGGCGGCCGCCCGCAACAACGCCGAGGCCCTGGCGGTGCTGACCGTCTCCGATCACCTCCTCGACCACTCCGCCGACCTCACGGCCACCGAACGCGAAACCATGTTCGAAGACGCCCTCGAGATAGCGGTGGCCGCCCTGCTGGCCCGCGAGTAGGGCGTCGCGAGAAACCGGCTGAGCCGGCCTGCTCGTTTGGCGAGCTGGTCGTGTCGAAACCTCTTGCGCGTGGTTGGGTGGCCGGGGTCGGGTCTGGTTACCGGGCGCTCACGTGCTGGCTCAACCAGCTTCGGAGGAGAAAGGCGCTCACATGTTGACTCAACCGGCTTGGAAATGGTGAAGCTGGTTGAGCCGATCCTCACGAGCGTCAGCGAGTGGGGCGTGTCGAAACCAAGGCGAGTGTGGTCGGGGAGATGGATTCGCCCCGGGGAGGGGAGATCGTCAGGCGGAGGTTTCCCCGCCCTCCAATTCGGCGAGGATCTCGGCGTAGCGTTTCTCGTCGAGCCGGTACCCGGCGCGCAGGATCAGCCAGCTCGCCGCGATCAGCACCATGGGGACCAGCAGCATCACCGACTTGAACGCGGCGACGCCGGCGGCCGTCACGTCCTCGACCACTCGGGCGCCGCTGATCCCGGAGACCAGCAGCGCCAGGCCGACGAAACCGCTGCCGATGGCGTTCGAGGCCTTGTAGATGAACGGCTGCACCGCCAACGTCACCGACTCGTTGCGGCGCCCCAGTTTCCACTGCCCGTACTCGACGCAGTCGGCGATGAACATCAGCATCAGCAGCTGGATGAAGGCCTGCCCGGTGAACAGCAGCACCCCCGCGACCGCCACCACCGTCAGCGACGAACCCGCGAACCAGAACACCACCAGCCCCACCATGCAAAGGAGGGTGGCCAGGGTGTGGATCTGGAAACGACGCAGGAACCTCCGAACCAGCGGGAAGAGCGCCAACCCGGCCAGCTGCGTCACCGCAAGGATGGCGGCGAACACCGAATAGGTCGCCTCGTCGCGGTAGACGTACTTGAAGTAGTAGATGCCGAGGCTCGTGACGGTCATGTAGCCGCCCATGAAACACAACATCGCCCCCGCCGCCCACAGCAGCTGGTCGTTGCGGCCGATCACCCGCACCAGCTCCCGGAACGGGGTCTGCGAGGCACCCACCGTCACCTGCTGCCTGGTGAACAGCAGCGTCAACGACTGGAAACCCAGCATCAGCACCACCAGCAGCGCCGCGAAGGCCAGCCACCCCAGCTGCTCGTTGCCGAACAGCCCGCCGAGCGCCTTCGTCGCGGGCACCACCGCCACCACCACCGAGAACAACCCGAGGTTGGCGCAGATCCTGGCGATCACCCCGATGCGTTCCCGTTCCTTCAGGTCCTGGGAGAGGGCGGGCAGCATGCCCCAGAAGGAGATGTCGTTGATGGTGTAGGCCACTGACCACACCAGGTAGACCACGGTGAACCACACCAGGAAGGCCGCCCCCGAGAGCCCGAGGTCCACGAAGATCCCCAGCGTGGCCGCCCCCCACAGCACCGCGCCCAGCGCGATCCACGGCTTGAACTTTCCGAACCGGGAGCGGGTGTTGTCGACGATGACACCCATGAAGGGATCGTTGAGGGCGTCGAAGATCCGCATCGCCACCAGAACCACCGTCACCACCGCCGTCGCCGACTGCGAGATGTGCAACACCTCGGTGAGGTAGAACATCAGGTACATGCTGACCAGCGCGGCTGACATGTCGCGGCCGAGCGTGCCCAGCCCGAAACTCAGCCGATTGCGCCAGGGAGCCGGTTTCATGGCGGAGAGTCTTGCAGGTCGCGAGGCCGGATGGGGAATCCGGCCCGGTTGACCCTGACACGGTGTCAGGTACCACGATGGTGTCATGACCGAGACGAGACTGATCCGCATAGGGGAGTTCTCCACCCTCACCCGGCTGTCGGTGCGGATGCTGCGCTACTACGACGCCAACGGCGTCCTGAGCCCGGCTACCACCGACGACTTCACCGGCCACCGGTTCTACGCATCCTCGCAGGTGCGCGACGCGACGCTGATCCGTCAGCTGCGCGATGTCGGGTTCTCCGTCTCCGCCATAGCCGCCCTGCTCCCGCAACGCGACGACCCCGAGGCGCTGGGTCGCGCGCTCGCCGTGCAGCGCGATCAACTCGTCGCCGATGCCGAGGCGGTCCGTCGCCGCATCGCCGAGATCGACCGACTCATCTCCCACACCACGAGGAGGGCCACCATGGCCGACATCACCATCACCACCCATCCCGCGCAGCTCGTCGCCGCCCTGCGCACGAAGATCGACGCCTACACCGACGAACCCAAGGCGTGGGTGAAGCTCATGGAAGCGTTCGAGGCGCAGGGACTCGTGTACACCGGTGAGCCCTGCGGGGCCACCTTCCACGACCCCGAGTACCGCGAATCCGACATCGACATCGAGCTCTGGGAACCCGTCGCCCCCGGCGCCGCCGCGTCCGAACCGCTCGTGATCCGGGAGCTGCCGGAACAGCGGGTCGTGGTGGCGGCCTTCCGCGGCGGTTACGACCAGTTCGGCCCCGTCAACGAGGAACTCGCCGAGTACATCACCCGCTCCGGGCTGAAGATCACCGGCCCCATGTACAACCGCTACATCGTCGGCCCGGTTCAGGCCGAGGATCCGGAGCAGTACCTCACTGAGGTCTGTGTTCCGGTCGCCTGAGAACGGATTCTGCAAATCCACGCCCACAGCGTCTGCAAATTGATGCCTAGAATGTCTGCAAACTGATGCCTAGAATGTCTGCGGACTCAAGGCCAAGGAGGCGGACGATGACCGGGGCTTATCTTCCACGCGTGATGGACGGCGCGATGAGGCGCGCGCTCAGGATCTCCGGAGCTGTGATGCTGGAGGGCGTGCGCGCCTGCGGGAAGACCCGAACCGCCCTGGAAGCGGCGGGATCGTCGGTGCTCATGGACGATCCCGCCGCGCGGGCGCTCAACGATCTCGCCCCGGGGCAGCTTCTCGTCGGTGCCCGTCCCCGCCTGCTGGACGAATGGCAGATCATTCCCGAGGTCTGGGACCAGGTGCGGCGTGCCGTCGACCGGGAATCCGCCCCCGGGCAGTTCATCCTCACCGGATCTGCGACCCCGGCGGACGATCACACCCGGCACACGGGAGCCGGACGTTTCATGCGCCAGCGGATGCGAACCCTCTCCTGGTGGGAACACGACCCCGGGTTCGGTGCGGTCTCCTTGTCGGGGCTCTTCGAAGGTGAGCGGCCGGCTGGGGAACCGGATGTGCTGACCTTCGAGGAGGTTCTAGGCCGGCTTCTGCGCCCCGGTTTCCCGGCTTGGCGTGAGGCCCCGCCCGAGGACGCGACCCTGCTCCTGCGTGGGTATCTGGACGAGGTCATCCGCACCGATCTGTCGAGGCTCGGGGGGATCCGGAACTCACCCGCGGTGGTCGAGGCACTGCTCACCGCCATCGCCGCGAGCAGCGCCTCCGCCGTCTCCTTCCAGACCCTGGCCCGGGATCTCGCGCCGATCGCACCGGACCTGTCGGCCGCGACCGTCAGCCGCTACGTGGACCTGCTGGCCCGGATTTTCGTCGTCGAGCGGCAACAACCCTGGGCGCCGAAGCTGCGCTCGCGGGCCAGGCTCCGGACCTCCCCGAAACTGCACCTGGCCGATCCCGCGCTGGCCGCGGTCGCCCTCCAGGCGCCAATGTCCTCGTTGCGACAGGACCCGGCTACCGCGGGCGCCCTGTTCGAGAGCGCGGTTCACCACGACCTGGCGGTGCTGGCGGGTGCTTTCGGGGGAAGGATCCAGCACTACCGGGATTCCAACGGCTATGAGATCGACGCCGTGGTGGTGCATCCCGACGGCCGCTGGGGTGCGGTTGAGGTCAAGCTGGCCGGGGCCCGGATCGCGAACGGGCACAGGGCCCTGACCTCCGCGCTGGAGCAGATCGACGGGGAACCGTCGTTCCGCCTGATCCTCACCGGAACGGGCCCGGTCCTGACCCTGGACGATGGCACGGTCACGTGCGGGCTCCACCGGCTGTGCCCGTAGCCGGGTCCTGGTGCGGAAGTCATGCCCGGCTGCGGAAGCACCGGATCGGGTGATCCGACATCCCTTCCGGTGCTTCCTCGCCCGGGCGACACTCCTCGCAACAGGTCCTAGGGGACTCGCCGTCGCCATGACCCTCTATCCTTGGTTCCCGACCAGGAGGACCAATGATCCAGCACCTCGCCGTGCAGATGCGCGCGGCCATCGCCGAGCACGCCGATCGCCCAGCCACCCGGATCCGGGTCGGCGACGGCTGGCGCACCCACACCTTCCGTGAGTTCGGTGAGCGCATCGACGAGGCGGCGCAGGGGCTGCTCAACCGGGGAATCCGGCCGGGTGACCGCATCGGTTTGTTCGCGAACAACTGCCCTGAGTGGTCGGAGATCGACTTCGGCGCCGCCACCGTGAGGGCCATTCCGGTGCCCATCTACGCCACCTCCACCCCGGAACAGATCCGGCACATCGCCACCGACTCGGGGATGCGGATCCTGTTCGTCGGTGGTCGCAGCGAGTGCGAACGCGTCCTGGAGGTCGTCGATGACCTGGCCGAGCTGGAGCACTTGGTGATTCTCGAACCCTGGGATGGCATGCCGGAACGGGTCGTCGCCTACGACGACTTCCGGGCCGAACCCGACGCCCGGGCCCTGGAGGCCCGTCTCGCGGAGGCGGGTCCCGATGATCTGGCGTCGATCATCTACACCTCCGGGACCACCGGCGACCCGAAGGGGGTGATGCTCAGGCACTCCGCGATGATCGCCCAGAAGGAGGCGATCGAGGACATGTTCCACTTCGGGCCGGAGGATCACTCGCTGTGTTTCCTGCCGCTCTCGCACGCGCTGGAGCGGGCCTGGACCAGCATCGTCCTGCTCAAGGGCTGCATGAACACCTACGTTCCCGACGCCCGCACCGTCGCCGATGCCCTGGTGCAGGCGAAACCGACGTTGCTCGTGAGCGTCCCCAAACTGTACGAGAAGGTGTTCGCGACGGCGCACGCGAAGGTCGCGGCCTCGGGGATCAAACGTGGCATCTTCAAGTGGGCGCTGCGGGTGGGGGCCCGCAACCAGCGGGCCTACCGCAAGGGAAGGCAACCTGTGTGGTTCTGGCGCGCCCAGCTCGGCATGGCCGACCGGCTCGTCCTGTCCTCGATCCGCGTCGCCCTGGGGGGCAACAAGGCGGTCATGGCCTGTGGCGGGGCGCCGCTGCGCAAGGAGATCGAGGAGTTCTTCTCGGCGGTCGGGATGCCCATCTACACCGGCTACGGGTTGACCGAGGCCTCGCCGCTGGTGACCTTCAACTCGCCGGGCGGGTTCAAGACCGGCACGACGGGGCGGGTGCTCAAGGGCGGGCAGCTGCACATCGGCGAGCACGGTGAGGTGCTGTTCCGCGGCCCGAACGTGATGGCCGGGTACTGGAACGACGAGGAGGCCACCGCCGCCGCCATCGACTCCGACGGCTGGCTGCACACCGGGGACGCCGGATACGTCGACGTCGACGGGTTCCTGGTAATCACCGACCGCATCAAGGACATCATCGTCACCCTTGGCGGCAAGAACGTCGCGCCACAACCCATCGAGGGCCTCATCCTCGCCGACCCGCTGTTCGAGCATGCCGTCCTGCTCGGCGACAACCGGCCCTGCGTGACGCTGCTGGTCAAACCGTCGCTGCCGCACGTGGAGGAGCTCGGGAAACTGATGCAGTGGCCGGGTGAGGTGGCCGACTGGCTGAAGTCCAACGAACTGGCCGAGGAGTTGCGCCGACGGGTCACCGCCCTGACCGACAAACTCCCGAGCCAGGAGAAACCCCGCGCCACCGAACTGATGGACGGCGACCTCACCACGGACAACGGCCTGCTCACCCCGACGTTGAAGGTGCGCCGCCGGCAGGTGGAGGAGCGCTTCAAGGAACTCATCGACGGCATGTACGAGGCACTGGAACGGAGGCGGCGCTCCAGTTGAGTGTCGGCTGACTGGTCTCACTGAGCGAATAGGAAATCGTGTCTGGCATCACTCAGGTGGAATCCAGCCAGCTTGTGAAGGCCCCAAAGCCAGCTGAGCCGGGCTGCGACGAAAGGGCAGCCTGAATCGAGGTTACTCCAGTACCCGGCGGGTAAACCCTGCCACGGTTGTTCTACCCGGTGGTGGGTTTGTCCACGAAACGCACTGCACTTCAGTCGAGAGCGAGGGTCAGCGCGGAGAGTGCGACGCCCATCCTGGCCAAGTGGGATCGGGGCGATGCGGGAATGTCCTTCAAGCCCCTACAAGGTCCTGCCAAGGGGGGTTCCAGCCTTTCTCACGATCCCGCGAGAACTTTGTCAGTTCTCGGCGGCGGGCCGGTCCTCGGCCAGGACCGGCAGGAGGCTCGCCATGCGACCTGCGCCCGCCGCAACCTCCTTCCGCTGTTCCTCGGTAAGAACGTCGTCGCGAGCGAGGCGCTCGAACACCGTGACGGCCCGGCCGCCCTGGCTTTGCGTCATGAGCGGGAACAGCTTGGCGTAGTGCAGCCGTAGCTGTTCGGCGGTCTCGAACCCGCCGGAGTTCTCCCCGAGCGTCTCGCTGACGGTCAGGACGTGGTCGATGTCGTCGTTGGCGCAGATCAGCGTCCCGACGGCCTTCGCCACCGCTGACCTCCGCGTCTTCTCCTGTGTGATGTCGCCCAGGACCTGCGGCACCCAGTGCGGCAGCGGCGTTGTCGGCGACTCCACCCAGCGGGCGATCGTGGCCGCGTCGGCGAATTGCTCCAGTCGCTGGGCAATGAGGCTGCGGAGGTGGTGCTCGAGGTTCTTGGTGAAGTCGGCGGTTTCGTCGAACTGGTTGTAGCCGCGCTTGAGGTCTTCAAGCTTCTGGAAGAATTCGACGAGACGTCGCCCTCGTGCGTCCTTGGCCGCGTCGCAGCGGCGACGGTAAAGCAGCACCTCGGTAGGGTGGACTGCTCGCTTGGCGCCGCTCATAGCGTCGTAGTACTCCCACTCGGTTCCGGTTACCTCGGGCAGCCCCAATTCGTCGGCGTACCGGTCAGGTAGTGGGTGTCCCAGATGGGAGCCGAGGATGACGACGGCGAAGTCGCAGTCGCAGGGGCGCGGCAGGTTCTGCGAGATCGTCTCCTGTGGGTCGTGGCGCGCAAGCATCGGCACGGTGCCGTTGGGGCTGCTCCACGAGATCGGCCGCAGCGAGACTCGGTTGCGCAGCAATGGGTCGTTGTTGAGTTTGGCGATGACGTCGCGCACCGCCTCGCGTTGCTCCTCCATCTCGGAGGGTGCGGCGATGAAGATGCGAAACTCGATGATCATGGGTGCTCCATTCGGCTAGAGGACGATGCCAGGGTCGGCGAGTTCGGGTGGGATGGGGGCGACGAGTCCGGCGTTGACTAAGGCTTTTACCCTGGGGAGTTCCTCCAGGGGCCATTTGGTGGCGAACAGGAGGCCGAGATCGTCGGGGTGAGCCTTGAGGTGCTCCTCGACCATGCGGGAGCCGGTGAAGTAGACGTGGTCCTTGACGTTCGCCCCGGGCTCATGCGGGTTCTCCAGGCCGCGTTTGACGCGGACGGCCATGCTTACGGCGGTATCGATGTCGAGGTGTTCGGCAAGCGCGTTGACGACATCGACGATGCCGGTCCGCAGCGCGATGTCGACAGCGAGGACACGGGCGGCGTAGACGCGGTCGCGGGCGTTGAAGTTGACGCCGGCGCGGTTCTCGCGGCACACCGCGAAGCCCTCTTCGGTGCGCATGGCCGAGCCGACGGCGTAGCGGGCCACGGGGGTCCGCTGCCCCTCGGCGCGGTGGCGGCGTAGGACGTGGGTGCCGATCTCGTGTACGAGTAGTTGCTGGACGGCGCACGGGGCGAAGGTGGCGTCGGCGCGGACCTTGACGCGGTGCTTTCCGCCGAGGACGGACATGTCTGCGGCCATGTCCGGGTCGACGACTACCTCCCAGCCCTCGATCTCAAGCCGCTGCAAACAGGTGCGCATCGCCTCGGCAACGCTCTCCGCGTCGACCGTTTTTTCCTGCCCGGGGTCGGCGGGGCGTTGCAGGACCTCTTGTGCGGCGGCAACGTCGTCGGGCGTGATGCTGCCGTGCACCTTGGTCGTGTGGTCGGTGATGCGCTCGGCGGTGTGGTTCTTGGCCTCGGAGGAGACGTCGCGAGCCTCTTCGAGGACTGTCTGGAGCGCCCAGACCTCCTGTTCGTGCAGGTCAGCGGCCTTGAGGGCGGCCTCGCAGGCGGTGATGGCGTCGGGTACCTTGTCGAGGTCGGGATACTCGTACGTCCAGGTGGTGCGTGGAGCGTCGGTGGTGCCGGGCCGGCCTGCGCGAGCCCGCAGCTCGGCGCGGATGGCGGGCAGATCTACAGGGTTGCCCCAGGCCGTGGGGCGCACGACCTTTCCCAGGTGTTCGAAGGCCGTCAGCAAATCAGTCATTTCGTTCCCTTCCGGGCTCGTGCGTCGTCGATTACGCGGTGGAAAAGCGTGATCCAGCGCTGTTTGATCGTCTCGCGTTCCCCGACCCATTGCGTATCCAAGCTCGGCAGTGGGGTATCGATGAGCCCGAGGTCGTGCAGGTGCTCCCAGAGGAAGTCGACGCGCGGAGGCCGGTCGTCGGGGATGCCAGTGGGGTTGTCGAGGACTTCGCGGACGTAGGTGTCGTCTCCTGTGGCGAGTAGCCGCAACCCTGCGACGACAAGGCGCGCGTTCCGTTCCTCCTTCAAGAAGGCCCCCTCGGGGTCGGTGACGCGGCCCAGCTCGTTCCAGCTCTCCGCGACCTTGTCATCGTCGAAGATGTCCCTCAACCCGCGCCACTGCCAGTAGTAACGTTGCCCGTCGCGGCGCTCGAGTTGCAGGGATTCGCGGTAGCTTTCCTCCAGCGCCTCGATGATCGAGTCGCGCTCGGCGGGGTCTGATGCACCAGCCCAGGCGCGGGTTTCGGCCAGCAAAGTGCGCTGCTGGGAGATGAAGTGTTCGGACTGCTTTCGCTCCCGAGATCGACAGATGCGCTCCTCCAGCATGGGGACCGCGATATCGGGGAGCCCGAGGTTGTACATCAATCGTCCCATCGGAAGCCCAGCTGGTTCCCCGAGGGTAAGCCATTCGGTAATCCCCTCCCGGTACCGGCGCCCCGTGAGACACGTGACGACGATCTGGCTGGCATACACGTTGGCCGATTCTTCTTCCCAGAGTTGACGCAGCAGGTCAAGGGCCCACTGATAATCCGACTTGTCGCGCAACGCATACGCGAGCCACAGCCTCGCCGTCCGATTAACCGCGATCGTCGTGTCCCGCCGCAGGAACTCCCGCAACTCCGCCGCCCTGACCGAAGGTCCCTTGGCTAGTACGGCGCTCAGGTACGCGGTCTGCACTAGCAGCGAGTCTCCCCAGTCAATGGGCCCTAGCAAGCGCGCGATCCGCAGGCGCGACGGACCCTTGCCGAACTGGGAGATCACCCATCGCGGTTCCAAACCGGCCCGGACCGCGAGGCGATACCCGGCGGCATGCACCACCATGTGACGCTCGTGGTCGTGCGCCGCCCACGCGTCGTTCAGCTCCTGCTCCAGGTGGTCGAGGCCGCGCTGAGCGGCGGCAGTGCGGTCCACCTCGCTCCAGGCGTAGCGGGCCAAGGTGCCGGCCTGGTTGACGATGCGGCGCACCTCGTCGTGGAGGTGGTATTGGAAGTGCTCCTTGTCGCGGACCACTTGGACGAGGGGGTTGGTGAGGAAACGTTGGGCGGTGCCGACCCCGACGCCGGTCATGGCGGCGAGCAGGGGAGCGTCGAACTGGGCGACGAGGGCCGCGGCCTGGAGGAGGTCGGCTTTATCCTCGGGGTAGCGCTCCAGGAGCCGGCCGACCACCCGGTCGATCTTGCCCTCGAGATCCTCTTCGACGAGCAGGCAACCCGGGTTCTCGGCGGCTAGCTCCCTGGCGAGGGTGACGATCGCGTCGATGTGGATCGGCCAGCGTGCCTCGGTCGCGAGCCTCCGGCACAGCCCATCGTCCAGCCGTGCGTCGATCGTGGCGAGGTAGGACTGGAGGAGATCGAAGGCGTCGGCGAAGGAGAGCTCTCCGATGTTGTGCTGGCGCGGTTCGAGATCCCCGAGGGCGGTTCGGGTCAGCGACGGCCAGGTGCCGGCGCCACCGTGGGTTAGGCCTTTGAAGGTGGTGGCCCAGTCGACGCGCTCGCGGCCGGTGATCACGAACAGGCAGAACGGCAGACCGCCGACCACCGCGTTGACCATTTGTTCTCGCTCCGGATGCCGCTCGTCTTCAATGACCTCGAACGTGTCAATGAAGACGACTGGCAGCGGTCGGTCTTCCGGTTCGAGCTGCTCCAGGTCGTCGGACAGCAGCCACCCGACCCAGCCGGCGGCCTCACGGAGCTTGATCGAGTCGGCTTCGCCGGTGGTGATGACGCCCACGGCCTGTGTGATGCGGCGCCTGGCGTCGTGGACGGGGGCGCCCTCGGCCTTGAGGAGTTTGAGGAGTCGTTGGTCGTAGCGCATCTCGGCCCGTTCGGGCGGGGACCAGTCGGGAAACAGTTCCGCGATCAAGGATTCAGCGATCCGCATCACGTCGGTCAGCGGCTCGGCCCCCTCAGGATGGAACTTGACCGCCATCGCGACGATGCCGGCGTCGAAGCGTGGGGTGCGGTAGCCGGCGTCGGCGAGGGCGCGGCGAAGCCGCAGGTAGAACACGACGGGGTTGGTCTGGGATTCCTCGTCGCGCAGATCCCATCGGGCAGTGACGACGCCGGGCACGGTCGGTGGCGGTCCCCACTCGGGACATCCCTCGGGGCAGGTCCGCCCACCGCGTGGTCCGGTGTGCGAGCACACCTCACGCCCGGAAAGCCAGCCCTCGAGCTTCTTCGACAGCGTCGACTTCCCCACCCCGGCGAAACCGTAGAACACGAGCAGGTTGTTCATGACCCGGCCGTCTATGACGTCGGAGTCGATAGCGTGCCGATGGACCTCGAGGCTGAGACGCAGCGCCTCCGACTCCACCACCCGGTCAGCGAACCGGGAGGTCGCAGACCCACCTCCGACGGCGACCGGCAACCGATCCGTAACAGCCATCGCAACTCCTTATCCACGACACAGCAAGCGCAACGTTCCTTCGCTCGTTACTTGACGGACGATGGCGTAGGTCACAGGTCGGCACTCGCAGGTTGCAGTGCCGACCGTAGCGGCCCGGTCAGGCACACCCATGACTCCAGCCGGCTCATTCCTCCACGTGCTGGCGGAACGGCTGGAGCAGGTCACGCAACTCGTCGCCCTCCCGCAGCCCCGCCTCCTCAAGGTAACCAATCTCGTTTTCGACGCTCAACGCCAATTCTTGGCGATGTGTCCTGTCGCGAATAGCGGACAATCGGGAAATGGCATCGCGGACCCAAAACCCGGCTTGTTCCGGTCGCCCTGCCGCCGAAAGTGTGGATGCCATCAACAGACGCGAGTTGATGCTTCTGCTTTTTTGCTCGAGCAAGTCGAAAAGCTCCACACATCGTTGAATCGCCTTCAGGGCATCCTCCATGCGCCTCGTGACGCGGTACGACCTCCACAACAACAACTGGGATTCACTCTCGAGCCAACTGTTTCCAATGATAACAGATAGGTCAAGGGCTTCCTTGGCGAGCTCCTCGGCTTTCGGGTGCGAATCGTTGGCACAGCAAGCACGTGCCCCAGTCAACAAGGCCTTGATCTCAGCATCACGTTTTTCCGCCAGTGCCGCAAACTCAGATGCTCGCCGAGCGCGCTTAACGATTTGATCGATTTTTCTTTCGCTAATTGCAATATGCAGAAACACTAGTTCAGCACGGTGTGAAATCTCGGGTGGTTTCACCCTCGTCATGGGCAATGATACGACTTTGGTACATGACTTAGCTAGATCCAGTGCGCGGCCTGCATCCTTACGGGCGCCATGCTTGTCCCCTCGCTTCGCGAAGGCGTGAGCTCGGACCGCGTGGACGAAGGCGCAAAGTCCCGGGTGCTCCTCCTCGTTTGCTTCGCCCAGGACATGATCGCAGGCGCTCATCGGGTCATCACCACTTTTGCCGTGCCAACTTGTGATGATCTTCAGCAGGCTCTGGTGGAGTTCTGCCAGCATGGGTGCAGGCAGTCCCTCCGTCAGCAAGGGGTCAAAGGAATCGTGAGCGTCCTGCCTAGGGGTCAAAAATGATTTCTCGTACCCAAAGCTGGCCATCCGGAGTGCGCGCAGCGGATCGACCCCCTTGAGGGCCGGATCGGTCAGATAATCCGCGAAAGTCTTCTGGCTATTTAGCGCCGACGCGTCCCAGCCTCCAGAAAGTTCGATATCGAAAAGGGAGCACATGCCCGCGTAGGCTTCCCAATCGCGGCCATCGGAAATGTAGTGAGTAAGGTTGCCGTCGTTGTCCACGCGAACCCCAACCCGGGATGAGACGGGTTTGCCGTCGAGTTTTGAACCGCTGGACGATAGCAGCTCCACGACCTGCGCATAGCGTGCCAAGGCGCGTTTCCCATTCGGATCCGGAGGTAGGACCACGAGACATTTACCCAGGACACGCCACGCTCGCAGTCGCTCCAACTCCCACCGCAGGCCGTCGGATGCTCCAGCGATAACAACGATTGCGCGACACCTCAAGGCCGTGCGGCGAATAGCATCCTGCCACTGATCGTCCGCCCAGTACGTGCGGGCCGCCCCAAGCTCGGGTAGCGTTTCACCAGGTCGCCCAATCGCCACCAGATTCCCCAGTTTCCCACAGCTGTATGCGATCACCTCTTCGAACCGGATGTCGGCCCAAGGCACTGGAGGCGAGAGCATCGGAGCCACACCGCTTGCTGCCCGAATCGACATGTCATCATCCGAGAATGATCGCAGTAACAGCACCGTTGAATCGTCAGCATCCAGGGCAAAGGAGGGGTGTGACCGCTTTCCAGCCCGTCTCATGAAGTGCTTCACCGGAAGTGAGCTTAGGTGCATTATCACTACCCCCCACGTCATCGCAATCAAAGAGTCTCGCGAGTAGACATCCCCCATCATGGAGGCCCCTGAGAACATGAGATAGAGGGATAGAAACACACCTATAATTCGGCAGATGACAGCGGCAACCCACCACACCAGTTGCCGCGGCGCCCACTCAGTCATGTGCTCCGCCTCGCCAGATACCAGCTTTCCAAGATTCGGAAAGGCGCCCCGTAGACCCAGCGCGAGCCCCCCAGCGGCAGCCACAATCACGGGAGGGACGCCGAAAACAACCAGTGCCCCCATCACGATGTAGCCGCTTCCATAGATCCCATACTGCAGACGAAAAAACATGCTCGTCGCGATACGTGTCATAGCTACCGGTCGAACATCCTCTCCGGCACCATGAACTTGACGGAGGGTTTCGAAAGATGCGTCAACGCCGACTAGTCGGCGGACCACGGAGGCGGCGAGATGTTCGCGCGTGCCACGATCGCTCAGCAGACATATCAGCCAGTCGCCGGCGAGCAGCGAAGCCAGAATTATCCACCCAAGCATGCGTTCCTCCTAATCTTCGAGACATTGGCACCCGCGGCGCCTGGTGCGAATTTGGCCATCGACGCGTTGGCATTCACTAGTGATTGACAGAGGGGTCTGGGCCTGTACACTTTACGATTTGGCGCGCCTCGTCAATTATCCTTTGGAAGATCGCGATCCAGCGCTCCTTGATGGCCTGTCGGTCGCCGATCCACTGGGTTGGCCGGATCGTCAGCCGATGCGTCACCAGTCCGAGGTCGTGCAGATGCTCCCACAAGAACTCGGCCGGCACCCGGACTGGGGTGGCCTGCACCTCATCGTCGTTGACCACCAGGTCTGCGTACGCCGCGTCACCGGTGGCGAGGAGCCTCGCCCCCGAGACCAGAAGCAGGGCGTCGTTCACTGAGTTCGGTCGAGTCCCGAGGCTGGTGCGGATCATGTCGAGTTCGCGCCAGCACTCTGCGACGGTGTCATCGTCGAAGAGCCCTGCGAGGGCTCGCCACATCCAGTAGTGCCGTCTACCGTCTTTCCGGTCGAGTAGGAGGGCCTCGCGGTAGCACGCTTCAAGTTCACTCTGGGTGACGGTGCCCGCCCATCCCTTGGCGTCGACGACGGCGGTCTGCAGTTCGGTGATCCATCGTCGCGATCGCCGTTGGGCGATCGCTCCATCGCGTCGTGCCTCGGCCATCTGGACCGCGTACTGCGGCCAGCCAACGTCTCGCAATAATCGCCCCATGACCTGTCCGGCCGGTTCGCCGAGCGTGAGGAACTCCGTCACGGCATCGCTGAACCTGCGCCCCAGCAAGCAAGTTACCACCCGCTGCGCTGCGTATGTCCGTTTTGGTTGTTCATCCCACAGCTCCCGGATGAGCCGCATTGCCGCATCGAAGTCGCCGGCGTCTCGTAGGGCGTAAGCAAGCCACAACCGACCCGATTGCTTCAGCCCTGCCGACCGGTACATCGGGATGTACTTTCGAAGTGCAGGGATCCGCTTGACAGCGGGCATGGTGGTCAGTGAGTTGAAGTGGGCGGTCTGGACCAGTTCGCCAGGTCCCCAATCAATGCCGCCGAGCAGCTGCCGGACTCGCACCCGCGATGGGCTACGCACGAACTCCTTTAGCACCCACTCGGGTTCCAATCCGACGAGGAGCGCGAGTCGGTAGCCGGTCGTGTGGACGACGATCCGACGCTCGGAGTCGTCCTCATCCCGGGCCCTCACCAGTTCCTGTTCCAGGTAGTCCAAGCCGAGCTTGGCGGCGGCGCGCCGGTCTTCGGCGCTCCAGGCGTTCTGGACGCTGTCGGCCGCCTCAAGGACGATACGGCGGACCTCGTCGTGGAGGTGGTACTGGAAGAATTCCTTGTCACGGATCCTCTGAATCAGCGGGTTGTCGAGGAAGCGCTCGGCCACGGACACGGTCTCGCCTGCCATGCGTGCCAGGAGCGGGCCGTCGAACTGCGCCGCCAGAGCTGCTGCTTGGAGCAGACGGGCTTCGACCGGCGGGTATGTCGCGATCAACGTGTCGAGGACGTGTTCGAGGGCGCCGCCGAGGTCATCGTCGGTGAGGACGCGGCCGCGATCATCCCTCATGAGGTTGCTCGCCAAGGTGACGATGGCGTCGATATGGATGGGGAGCTGGGCCGACTCGGCCAGCCGATCGCAGAGACCGTCGGCCAGGGACACGCCTACCTCCCGGAGCCGGTCTTCCAGGAGCATTCGCGCGTCGTCGGGGTGAAGCGTCCCGATGCTGTGCTGGCGCGGTTCGGGCTCGTCATCCCTGGTTCGAGCCAGGGACGGCCAGGTGTCGGGCCCCGAGTATCCGAGGTTGACTCGGCGCTGATCCCAGGGCACGCGACGGCGCCCGGTGATCACAAAAAGGCAGTACGGCAGGGCGCCGACGACCGCGTTGACAACACGCTCATCGCTGGCCCTTGCAGGATCGAGGAGGTCCTCGAACGTGTCGATGAACACGACGGCGATTGGGCGCTCCGATGGAGGCAGGGTTTGCAGGTCCTTGCTCAGGAGCCACCCCAGCCAGGCCGCGACTTCACACAGGGCCGCAGATTCGGTGCCCCCGGTCTGGATCGCCGCGACGGCTCGCGCGAGGTCGTCCCGTGCGTCGTTACCGGCGGATGTGGGTTGGGCTATGAGTTGCAGCAGCCTGTGTTCCAAAGCGATATCGTCGTTCGCGGCGGGTGCCCGGCCCGGAAACAGGGCGGTTAGTCGTTCGTTCGCGATGGTGACCAGGTCGCGCAGCGGGCCGTCGGGATCGAGGCTCGCGTTGGGCCGGAACTTCGTTGCCATGGCTACGACGCCGACATCGAACCGCGGGGTGGCGACCCCGATTGCAGCCAACGACCTGCGTAATTGCAGGTAGAAGGGGACCGGGTTGGTGAGCGATTCTACCGCTCGCAGGTTCCAACGCACTGTGGCCAGGGGTCCTAGGTCGGTCGGAGCCGGACCCCATTGCGGACACCCTTCCGGGCAGGTACGGTCACGCCAGCCGTCAACTTCTGATGTGAGGTGAGCACACACGTCTCGGCCGTCAACCCATTCCTCCAGCTTGAACGACAACATCGACTTCCCAACTCCCGCGAACCCGAAGAACACGAGGACGTTGTTCATCACCTGGCCGTCGATGGCGTCGCGATCAATGGCGGAGCGTTGCACCACCAGACTCGCGCGCAGAGCCTCTGATTCCGGGACACGATCCGCGAACCGCGAACTGGTCGAGAGCGCCGCTGGGAGTCGCGGCATTCGATCCGGTACGGCCATGCTTGCTCCTCACGCGACAAGGGTGCGCTCTGCCTGGCGCCTCACGAGATTCTGACGGACGAGATCGCAGGTAAAGCGCGTGAGCCATGTCCTCTCCGTCGGCATGCACGGTGCATGGAGTGTCGCCTTGCGTCCTCCGGTGCCTCACAATCGCCGAGGCGACGTGGAAGATGGTCAAGTCCCTTCGGGGCGTTGCGGGTTGGTGGGGTTGAGGCCGCGCTGGCGCAGGCCTCTGAGGAACTCGGTCCAGAAGTCGGTCGATTCGCTGTCACCAACGGCCATGCCCAG